>NZ_CP046675.1:1329676-1662095 GCF_018243235.1 Ralstonia nicotianae | reverse complement strand
CTGTGGCACAACTCGAGCGAAGACGACGAGCACCTGGAGGCCTACGGCGTCGGCACCGCGCCGGCCTGCTGGCGGCAGCTCGGCTATGCGATCGGCTACGTCAGCACGCTGCTCGGGCACCTGGTTATCTTCCGCGAAGTGGAGTGCCGCGCGATGGGCGCCGGCGTCTGCCGCGTGATCGGCAAATCGGCGGAACTGTGGGACGACGCCAGCGAAGACCTGCGCTACCTGAACGCCCAGGATTTCGTCGACTCCGGCATGCTGGCCGCCAGCGCGCCCGAGCCCGACCAGCCACGCAGCGCCGCCCCGCCCTCCGGCCCGGACCGCCCGCCCGAAGCGCACGACGCGCAGGACAGCGCCGCGCCCGCGCTGGTGGGCGCCTCGTCCGCGTTCAACGCCGCCTGCCACCTGCTGCGCCGGGTGGCGCCCACCGATGCCACCGTGCTGTTCACGGGAGAATCCGGCGTCGGCAAGGAGCGCTTCGCGCGCATGCTGCACCAGATCAGCCGGCGGCACGACAAGCCGTTCATCGCGATCAACTGCGCGGCCATCCCCGAGACGCTGGTGGAGGCGGAGCTGTTCGGGGTCGAGCGCGGCGCCTACACCGGCGCCACGCATTCGCGCGCCGGCCGCTTCGAGCTGGCACACGAAGGCACCCTGTTCCTGGACGAGATCGGCACCCTGAGCCTGGTGGCCCAGGGCAAGCTGCTGCGCGCGCTGCAGGAAGGCGAATTCGAGCGCGTCGGCTCCAGCCGATCGCTCAAGGTCGACACGCGCGTGGTGGCCGCCACCAACGAAGACCTGCCGCAGGCCGTGCGCGCAGGGCGCTTTCGCCAGGACCTGTTCTTCCGCCTCAACGTGTTCCCCATCCACCTGCCGCCGCTGCGCGAGCGGCGCGACGACATTCCGCTGCTCATGAGCCACTTCCTCAAGAGCTATGCGCACAAGCACGGCCTGGCCGTGCGCGGCTTCAGCCCCCGCGCGATCAAGGCCCTGCTCAACTACAGCTTTCCCGGCAATATCCGCGAGCTGCAGAACCTGGTGGAGCGGGGCGTGATCCTGGCGCAGGCGGAGCTGGTGGACCTGCCGCACATGTTCATCAGCGGCGAGACGCTCGACCAGGAAGTGCTGTCCCTGGCGATGGCCGGCGAGGTGGGCACGCTGACGCACGGACGCGAAGCATCGGCGGCCTCGGCGACATCGACCGCCCCGCCCTATCCGGCCACGCTGCTGGAGCTGGTGCACGACTGGGGCCGGCAGACGCAGGGCGCCGCCGTCTCGCTGCCGGCGCTGGAGCAGCGGCTGCTGGAAGAAGCCGTGCAGCGGGCCAACGGCAACCTGTCGTCGGCGGCGCGCACGCTGGGCATCACGCGGGCCCAACTGGCCTACCGGCTGCAGCGGCGCGGGGCGGATGCCCCGGACCACTGAGCCGGCCGGCCCCGCTCAACACTCAGCGGCCGGCTCCGCCAGCATCACCTTGCCGTCGCCGCCCGCGTAGATCGCCTCGATCAGCGCCGCCCGGCGGGCAAGCACGGCGCGCTGGTTGATCGAGCCCTTGTCGGTGACCTCGCCGTGGTCGAGCGACGGCGCCTCTTCCAGCAGGCGCAGGCGAGCGATCCGGTTGGCCGAGCCGGTCGCCGCGCGGTTCAGGCGCTCGAGCAGCGCCGCGAAGCACGCCCGCACCGCGGGGCTGTCGGCGATCTGCGCGGGGCTGGCGCCGGCGCCCAGGCCCGCGAGCGCCGCGCAGTGCTCCAGGCGCGGAAACACCAGCACGCTGAGGTCGTCGCGGTTCATCCCGGCGATCACCGCGTCGAGCACGTAGGGCGCGCCCTCGCTGATGATCCGGGCCCGCAGCGGCCCCACGCTGACGAAGGTGCCGGAGCTGAGCTTGAAGTCCTCGGCGATGCGGCCGTCGAACATCAGGCCGATCTCGGGCCGCGCCTCGTCGACAAAGCGCACGGCATCGCCCGAGCGGTAGTAGCCGTCTTCGTCGAACGTTTCAGCGGCAAGCTCCGGCGCGCGCCAGTAGCCCGGCATGACATGCGGGCCCTTGAAGCGGGCTTCGAGCTTGCCGTCGACCCGCACGAGCTTGACCTCGCAGCCGGGCGCCGGCAGGCCGATGTAGCCGGCCATCATGACCGGGCCGGTGGTGAACGTGCACGACGGCGCGGTCTCGGTCATCCCCAGGCCGGCCATGATGCGGATGCGCTCGCCGCAGTGGGCCTCGGTCACGCCCTCGAGCCGGTCCCACGCGGCCTGCGACAGCCCGGCCCCGGCAAAGAAGAACAGCCGGACGCGCGCATAGAAGTGCTCGCGCAGGGCGGGGTCGCGCTCGAGCGCGTCGGTCAGCATCTCCCAGCCCTTGGGCACGTTGAAGTACACCGTCGGCTGCACGTCGCGCAGGTTGCGCAGCGTCTGCTCGAACGCCTGCGGCGTCGGCTTGCCGCTGTCGATGTAGTAGCTGCCGCCGTTGTACAGCGCGATGCCCACGTTGTGGCTGCCGCCGAAGGTGTGGTTCCACGGCAGCCAGTCCAGCAGCACGGGCGGCGCCTCGCCGAAGCAGGGAAAGGTCTGCAGCAGCATCTGCTGGTTGCTGCACAGCATGCGATGCGTGGTGGTGACCGCCTTGGGGCTGCGCGTCGAGCCCGAGGTCAGCAGGAACTTGGCGATCGTGTCGGGGCCCACGCGGGCGTTGGCGGCATCCACGTCGGCCGGCCCGGTCGCGAGCAGCGACGCCAGCCGGGTCACGGCGCGCCCCGCCACCTCGCCGTGGTCAATCGCGACCTCGGTCTCCGGCGGCACCACCGCCTGGATCGCGCCGGCGAACAGCGCGCCGTCGGTGGCATAGACCAGGCCCGGCGTCAGGTGCCGCACCAGGTAGGCGAGCCGGCTGTAGTCCTGCGTCACCAGCGCATAGGCCGGCGACACCGGGCAATAGGGAATGCCGGCATACATGGCGCCCAGCGCCAGTTGCAGATGCTGCAGATCGTTGCCCGACAGGATCAGCAACGGCCGCTCGGGCGACAGCCCCCGCGCCAGCAGCGCCTGGCCGACCGCGCGCGCCCGGTGCAGCATCTGCGCATAGGTGATGCGCTCCCACTGCCCATCGGCGCCGCGCTGCGCCGCGAGGACGCGATCCGGATGCTGTCCGGCCCCGCGCACCAGGCAATCCGTCATCCGCTCGGGATAGGCACCGATCGGCTCAGCCGAGCGCAGATGCCAGGCGCCGCCCGCTTCCCGGCACACCTCGACCGTGCCCGCGCCGATCGACACCGGACGATAGCGGGCCGCCGCCTGTTTCATCGACTCCATGTGCATGACAGCGACCTCGCATCAGATCGGGTAATGGCGTGCGCCGGCCTGGACCGTGATCCAGCGCAGTTCGGTGAAGGCGTCGATGGCGGCCTTGCCGCCGAAGCGCCCGTAGCCGCTGGCCTTGACGCCGCCGAACGGCATCTGCGCCTCGTCGTGCACGGTGGGGCCGTTGATATGGCAGATGCCGGACTCGATGCGCCTGGCCACCTGCATGGCCCGCGCGATATCGCGGCTGAACACCGCGGCCGACAGGCCGTATTCGCTGTCGTTGGCCAGGCGGATGGCGTCCTCGTCGTCGGCCGCGCGCAGCACCGCCACCACCGGCCCGAACGACTCCTCGCCGTAGAGCGCCATCGCCGGGGTCACGCCGTCGACCACGGCGGGCTGCACGATGTTGCCGTCGATCCGCAGCGCGCCGGTGCGCAGCCTCGCGCCCTTGCCGACGGCATCGTCCACCAAATGCCGGATCCGCTGGGCCGCGCTCGCGTCCACCATGCCGCCGAGCACGGCACCGTCCTGGCCCGGCCGGCCTGCCCGCAGGGCGCCTGCCTTGTCCGTCAGCCGCTCGACAAACCGGTCGGCGATGGCCCGGTCGACGATGATGCGCTCGGTCGACATGCAGATCTGGCCCTGGTTGAAGAACGCGCCGAACGCCGCGGCCTGCACGGCGGCATCCAGGTCCGCATCGTCGAGAATGACCAGGGGGTTCTTGCCGCCCAGCTCCAGCAGGACCGGCTTGAGATGCCGCGCCGCCTGCTCGGCGATGAGGCGGCCCACGCGGGTCGAGCCGGTAAAGTTGACGCGCCGCACCGCCGGATGCGCGATCAGCCGCTCCACGATGGCCGGCGCGTCGGCCGGCGCGTTGGTGATGACGTTGACCACGCCCGCCGGAAAGCCGGCCTCTTCGAACACCGCGCCGATCAGGCTGTGCAGGGCCGGACAGATCTCCGAGGCCTTGAGCACCACCGTGTTGCCGCAGGCCAGCGGCATGGCGATCGCCCGCGTGCCGAGAATGAGCGGGGCGTTCCACGGCGCGATCCCCAGCACCACGCCGCACGGCTGCCGCAGGCCCATCGCCAGGCTGCCGGGCACATCGGACGGGATGACCTCGCCGCCCACCTGCGTGGTCATGGCGGCGGCCTCGCGCAGCATGCCCGCGGCCAGCGCCGCGTTGAAGCCGTACCAGCCGGGCACGCCGCCGGCCTCGGCCACGCCGCGCGCGATGAAGTCATCGGCGCGGCGCTCCATCACGTCGGCGGCCTTGAGCAGCAGGCGGCGGCGCTCGCCGGGCAGCATCGCTGCCCACGCGGGAAACGCGGCGTGCGCGGCCTGCACGGCGGCATCCGCATCCGCCAGGGATGCCGCCGCCGCGCGCGAAGCGACGTCTCCGGTCGCGGGGTTGGGGCGCTCGCAGGTCGCCCCACCGGCGGCCGCGCGTTGCTTGCCACCGATGAGCAACTGGCTCTCGAACATGGCTGTCTCCTTTGTTGTCATTGGTGCCCGCGTGCCGGCCGGAAGGCCTCGGCCGCGGCGCATCCGTTTTTTCTTTTTTTTTGTGCGAGGACGGTACCGCTCAGGCGCGCTTGTAGGTCTGCAGGCCCGGCTTGATGGTCTTGTCGTCGAGGAACTGCTTCAGGCCGTGCTGCCGCCCCTTCTCCGGATCGCGATGGTTGGACTGGTCCACCTTGGCGTACAGGTAGTCCTCGTTCTGCTCCCACGACAGCTCGCGGCAGCGCTTGAAGCCGTGCTTGGCATAGCGCAGCACCACCGGGTTCTTGGCGAGCAGCTTGCCGGCCAGTTCGGTCACGGCCTCGCGCAGGCGCTCGCGCGGCACGCTCCGGTTGACGAGCCCCATCTCGGCGGCTTCGCGGCCGGTGAAGGTCTCGCCCGTCATGATGTAGTGCAGCGCGGCGCGATGGCCCATGGTGTCGGCCACGGCCTTGCTCACCAGGTTGCCCGGCGGAATGCCCCAGTTGATCTCGGACAGGCCGAACACGGCGTCGTCCGCCGCGATCGCCAGATCGCAGGCCACCAGCGGCGAGAATGCGCCGCCGAAGCACCAGCCATTGACCATGGCGATGGTCGGCTTGGAGTAGAAGCGCAGCAGCTTCCACTGCCACTGCGAGCAATCGCGGCGGATGCGCTCCTGCATGATCTCGGGCTGGCCGTCGGTCTCGCGGAAGTACTCCTTCAGGTCCATGCCGGCCGACCAGGATTCGCCCGCGCCGGTCAGCACCAGCACCTGCGCGTCGCCGTCGAGCTCGAGCGTCTCCAGCACGTCGATCATCTCGCGGTTGAGCGTCGGACTCATCGCGTTGCGCTTGTCCGGGCGGTTGAGGGTCACCCAGGCAATCCCGTCTTCGACATCCACCTTGACGGTGTTCCAGCGACCTTCGTATGTGGCCATGACGGCATCTCCTTATCAAAAGTTTATCAGGCAACCTGATATTAAAACGATGGTAGGACGATCTGTTCGGCTTGGCAAGCAAAAGATATCAGGCCCGCTGATATCTTCATGCACAATAGCGGTCGACACCTCGCAAGATCCTCCGCGTCCACATGAAGAAGACCTCCCAACCGAAGCCGCGCGCGGCGGGCAAGCCCACCGGCATCGCCTACCTGATCGGCCGGCTCGATCACGTGCTGAGCCGGCGGATGCGCGACAGCCTGCTGCCGCTGGGGCTGACCGTGCCGCAATACACCACGCTGTCGTTCCTGAGCACGCAGGGGCAGCTCTCCAACGCGCAGCTGGCCGAGCGCTCGCTGACCTCGCCCCAGTCCGCCAACGAGATGGTCAAGATGATGGAAGGACGGGGCTGGATCGCGCGCGAGCCCGATCCCAGCCACGGCCGCATCATCAACATCCGGCTGACCGCGGAAGGCCAGGCGCTGCTCGACCGCTGCGACATCGCCGTGGCCGAGGTGGAGAAATCCATGCTGGCCGACATGGCCCCCGCCGAGCGCGAACAGCTGCATCAGCAGCTGCGCACGCTGGTGCGGATCCTGAGCGCCGTGACGGTCTAAGGCCCGTTCCCGCCCGGAACACACGTGCGTTCCAGGCGGGAACGGGCCCCGGCGGATGCGCGCGGGCGGCCCCGCCGCCTACATGTCCAGCACCAGCAGACCCTTGGCCCGCGACACGCAGGGCAGGAAGCACCCCGAGGCGCGCTCCTCGTCCGTGAGGTATTGGTCCTGGTGCACGGGCTCGCCTTCCAGCACGCGGGTCAGGCATGTCCCGCAAACCCCTTGCTCGCACGAGGTCGGCCAGTCGACGCCGCAGCGGCGCAGCGCGAGGATCGCCGTTTCGCCGGCGCCCACCTCCACCGTCTCGCCGCGCTGCGCCAGCCGGATGCGGAAAGCGCCGGCGTCTCCGGTTTCCCCGGCCGCCGGCGTCTGCGGCGCTGCGCCGAAATACTCGCGATGCAGATTGGCCTCCGGCCAGCCCAGTGCGCGCGCCTGCGCCAGCGCGGCCTCGATGAAGCCGGCGGGCCCGCACGCATACAGATGCGTGCCTTCATCCGGCCGCGACAGCACGGCCGCCAGGTCGAGCCGCTCGGCCGCCGGCGCGTTGTCGAAGTAGCAGCGCGCATGCGGCGCCAGGTGCGCCGCCGCCAGCCGGTCGCGGAACGCCATGCGCTCGGGTGCGCGCGCCGCGTAGTGCAGCGCGAACGATGCGCCATCGGCGGCCAGCTGCTCGGCCATGGCCAGCAGCGGCGTCACGCCGATCCCCCCGGCGAGCAGGATCGAATGCCGCGCCCCGGGCACCAGCGCGAAATGGTTCTTCGGCGCGCTGATCTCCAGCGTGGCGCCGACGGCCAGCGCGTGCATCGCCACCGAGCCCCCGCGCGACTGCGCATCGCGCAGCACGCCGATCCGGTAGCGGTGCGTTTCCGCCGGGCTGTTGCACAGCGAGTACTGCCGCACGAAGCCCGCCACCCGCACATCGATGTGCGCGCCGGCCGTGAACGGCGGCAGCGCGCCGCCGTCGGGCGCGGCCAGCTCGAAGGTCGCAATGTCCTGGGCGGCGTCGGCCTTGTCGCGAAGAATGACCTGCATGGCGCCTCCCCTTACTGCCGCTCGCGCTCGAGCAGCCGCTCCAGCACGCGGCGCGACTGCACGCCGCCGGCATCGATGTTGAGCTTGAGCAGATTGCGCTCGGGATACGCCAGCAGGTTGCGCTGCTGCGATTCGAGCATGTCGAGGTCTTCGCTGAAGATCTTGCCCTGGCCCTGACGGATGGTGTCGGTCAGCGCCGCATCGTCCACCCGGAAGTTGCGCGCCATGCCCCAGAAATACCAGATCGAGGTCTCGGTCTCCGGGGTGATGAAGTCGACCACGATGCTGCCGACCCGGTGCTCGGGCGCGGCATGGTAGCTGCCCTTGCCCGCGTGTGCCACGCCCACCTCGATCAGCACGTGGCTGGGCGGCGTGAAGCGGCAGATCTGCCAGCGGTCGCACGGCACGTCGTCCGCCAGGCCGGCGCCGCGCAGCGCGGTGGCCCAGAACGGCGGCGGCATGATGTTCTCCATGAAGCGGCTGGTGACGACGGCGTCGCCCTCCACCTTGGTCTGCGGCGCCGCCTCTTCGATCTCCGGCTGGCCGATGCTGGTGGCATGCACGTAGGTTTCGTGCGTGAGATCCATCAGGTTGTCGATCATCAGCCGGTAGTCGCACTGGATGTGGTACAGGCCGCCGCCGTATGCCCACGCCTCGCTCTCGGCCCATTCCAGGTGATGGATCCGGGCGGGATCGGCCTGCTCCGGATCGCCCGGCCAGACCCAGATGAAGCCGTAGCGCTCCACCACCGGAAACTGCCGGATGCACGGAAAGCCGCCCACCCGCTGGCCCGGCATGCTGGCGCACTTGCCGTCGGCCTTCATGGTCAGGCCGTGGTAGCCGCACACGAGGTGGCCGTCACGCACAAAGCCGAGCGACAGCGGCGCGCCGCGGTGCGGGCAGAAGTCTTCCAGCGCGGCCACCTTGCCCTCCTGGCCGCGGTAGAACACCATGCGCTCGCCGCAGATGCGGCGGCCCAGCGGCTTGTCGGCGATCTCATCGGGGGTGCAGGCTACGTACCAGGCGTTCTTGAGGAACATGCGCTTGTCTCCTTGGGGGGTCTCAGTTCTGGCGGATACCGCTTTTCATCTCAGTCTGATATCAGGTTACGGATACATCAAATTTATTGTTATGATGGCATCCATTCATACGGTGAATTTCAAACATGCTCTCGAAGCGGCTGGATCTCAACCTGCTCGGCGTGTTCCAGGCGATCTACCAGACCCGCAACGTCACGCTGGCCGCCAGGCACCACAACATCACCCAGCCGGCCATGAGCAATGCGCTGGCGCGCCTGCGAGAGGTCTTCGCCGACCCGCTGTTCGTGCCGGGCCCCTACGGCATGCGCCCGACGCCCTATGCGCAGCAGCTGGCCGCGCCGATCGAGCGCGCGCTGCGCGAGGTGGAGCAGGCGCTGGCCATGAGCAAGGGCTTCGACCCGGCCAGCAGCGACCGCGAATTCCGCATGCATCTGACCGACTTCGCCCAGGTTGCGTTTCTGCCGGCGTTGCTGGAGCGCCTGCGCGCGCAGGCTCCCCGGGTGGCGATCCGCGTCGAGGCGCTGGCCGAAGAGGCCATCCGCCCCGCGCTGGACGAGGGGCGCCTCGACTTCGCCTTCGGCCGGATGTCGAAGGCGGCCGGTCACGGCGTGGGCCGCCATGCACTGTTCAAGGACCGCTACGCGGTGCTGATGCGCGCCGGCCACCCGCTGGCCGGCCAAGCCCTGTCGCGCAAGGATTTCGTGGCTTCCGAGCAGGTGCTGGTCTGCACGAGCGGTCACCAGGCCGTCGAAGACATGCTGGTCAAGATGGGCGCGCGCATTGCACTGCGCCTGCCCAGCTTCCTGGTGGTCTCGCGCATCGTGGAGACATCGGATCTCATGGTCATCATCCCCGCCCGCCTGGCGGAGCAGTACGCGGCAACCGGCCTGTTCCGCATGGCGGCGCTGCCGGTCGCCATGCCGGCGTTCGACGTCAGCCTGTTCTGGAGCGAAAGCCGCAGCGCGGATCCGGCCCACGCCTGGATGCGCGAGCTGCTCCAGCAATTGTTCGGGCAGCGCGACGTGGCCGCACCGGCCTGAGCGTCACCGGGCGGCGCACCCGCTGGCCACCCGGATAGGCGCGGTCATCCGCTCAGCGGCACTTAAGGCAGAGTAAAAAATATGTGACTGTCGAACGCGTGGCCGGCGCGGGCCATTGCCACTACTCTTGAGGGCTGCCGACCGGCCCACGCCGGCACTGTCCCCCCCTCCCTTGGCTTGGCTGACGATCCCATGTACGCCCTGCTCCCCGCGTTCGTCTCGTCGCTGTTCCTGTTCTACGGCATCCACGTGCTCATGACGCGCGGACGGACGCGCGCCGGCCTGGCGTTCGTCGGCGTGACGGTGCTGACCTGCCTGTGGCAGGGATTGTGGGCGTTCCTGTTCGAAGCCCCCGACGTCGCCACCGCGCGGGTGCTGGCCAGGCTGGGCTGGGTGGCGATCCTGCCGCTGCCGACCGTGCTGTATCACTTCGTGCTCGAAGTGGCGGAGCGCCCCGACGACCATCGCTGGCTGATCGCCTCCTATGCGCTGGCCGCCGGGCTGGTCGTGCTGCTGCTCGGCAGCGACCTGGTGATCGACGGCGTCAGGCGGTTCAGCTTCGGTTTCTATCCCAAGGCGGGGCCGCTGGAGGCCGTGCATATCGCCCAGACGACGGCGCTGGTGCTGCGCAGCCTCTGGCTGCTCCATGCCGGACAGCGGCACGCCGCCGCGGAGAAGCGCCGGCGCCTGCAGCTCTGCCTGTGCGGCGTGGCGCTCTATGCCCTGTCGGCGGCGGACTACGCGGTGAACTACGGCCTGGCGCCCTACCCGCCCGGAGTCGTCTTCATCGCCGGCAGCCCGGTCATCCTGGCCTTCGCCATCCTCAAGCTCGATCTGATGCGGCCCTACGCGCTGGCGGCGACGGTCGCGCACGAGGTCCGCACGCCGCTGGCGACGATCCGCCTGCAGGCCGCCGAGATCGCCCGCGCGTGGCCCGACCTGCTGCACGGCTACCGCCTCGCCGTCGACCACGGGCTGTGCGCGCCGCCGGCGCATCCGGCCATGCTGGAGCGCCTGCCCGGGCTGGCCGGGGCGATCGCCGCGGAGGTGGCCTCCGCGCACAGCGTGATCGACATGGCGCTGGCCTCGGTTACGCTGGAGCGGCTGGACCGGCGGACCTTCGCCTCCCACTCGCTGCATGCCTGCGTGGACATGGCCCTCGCCCGCTATCCGTTCCAGTACGGCGAGCGCGAGCACGTGCGGGTGCAGGCGTTCAGCGCCGACTGGCGCTTCGTCGGCTCCGATACGCTGCTGATGCACGTGCTGTTCAATCTCTTGAAGAACGCGCTCTACGCCATCCGGATCGCCCGCAAGGGCCACATCGAGATTTCCGCCTGGCCGGACGGCGACAGCTACGTGCTGGCCATCCGCGACAGCGCCATGGGCATCCCGCCCAGCGTGCAGCGCCGCATCTTCGACCCGTTCTTCTCCACCAAGCTGGCCGACCAGGGGACGGGCGTGGGCCTGACCTTCTGCCGCCGCGTGGTGGAGGCATTCGGCGGGCGCATCCAGTGCGAATCGGTGGTGGACGAGTACACGCTGTTCACCCTGCACCTGCCCCGCCAGGCCGCCGCCTGAGGGCTGCCGCGCGGTCGGGGCGGCGCCGGTCGGTCACGCAGAAACGGGTACGGCCGCGCCGGCATCGCGCCGCGGCCGGCCCATCGATCCCGGCCCGATACGCTGCGCAGCCCGACAAGCTTCACGCGAAGAAGGGAATACGGCTTCGCGCACTGTCGGCAACACCTGCGCAAGCCGAGCATCAGCCCCCGGATCGCTGGCCGTGGCATCGAGCGAAACGACCGGCTCGGCAAAAGCATCGCTGGGTTGTCGAACGCACGCATGCCTGGCTTGCCGGCTTCGGCAAGTTGCACATTCGTTTCGAGCGCTCCCTGGATACGCATCTCGCTTTGCTCACCCTGGCTTGCGCCGTCGTCTGCGGGCGATGCGCTGATCGGTTTTGTTAGCGAATCCTAGTCGCCCGCTGAGACGATGTTTCTCGCATGGCCGGTGAAGTCGGGGAGGGGCAGTTTCAGGAAGTCACGATCAAGCCAGGTGGCACCCCGAATCATGCGCGACTGGGGCAGCATCATGCCCGGACATGCGATCCGTTCCTTCACAAGGTCGAAATATCGGTCGGCAAATCCAGCAACAAGCGGCCAGCGAGTTCGTACGTCGACTCACTCACCATGATGTGCTGTGTCGCAACATGGATGTCGCGCAGACAGCGCTGAATGGGGGACGCCTGATACACGGCCGACCCGCCGGCCAATCTGTGCATCCTGTCAACAACCGAGGCGGACTCTGTGGTCGCGAAGGTCGCCGCCAGACGAATATCGCGTCGGTGAGATACGGCGATTGGATCGCTGCCCTTTGATACCGCCCAGGTGTCCTCCAATACTTCATGCAGGAAGGCACGGGCTGCCCGCAAACGGGCCGAGCAATAAGCAATCGCCAGTTGGGTCCCGGAGCGCTCGGCCAATGGTCGAGTGCTGCCTTGCGGCGTCTTCTGCTTGGACAAATCAATGAGGCTCTCGATTGCGCGGTGAGCGATTCCAAGCGCGACGGCAGCGATACTCAGTCCGAGAACGCCGAATACCGGGAACCGATAGAGAGGGCGCGGCAGCGGTGTATCGACTACCAGCGACGCCGTGCGGGAGGTCGGCACAAACACGCCCTCCACCGAGAATTCGTTGCTGCCGGTTCCGCACAAGCCGACAGAATGCCAAGTATCGGCAATGGTGACCTGTTCTGCGCTGAACACCATGGATTGAACATTCGGTTTGCCTGCCGGCGTCAACTCCGGCTTGCCGTCGTCATCAATGATGAAACAGCCCCCAACAATATAGTTCGCGTTACGGCTGCCGGAGCCCCAGTTCCAGTGTCCGGAAACGAGGAAGCCTGGAACCCCGTTGCGCTCGGTGCGCGTCGCACGGCCTCCCGGCGCGTATACGCCAGCCAGCTTCACGGCGGGGTCAGCAAAGAGACGAGCTGCCTCGTCCGTCGGGAGATACGCACCCACCAACGCCGAGGTGCAGGAGATGAAGGTGCACCATGCGGCGGAGGCATCGGCACGGGCAAGCCTTTCAATGACGCTTGCGAAGGTCATGATGTCGACTTCGTGTCCGCCAAATGACCTTGGCGTCAACATGCGGTACAGCCCACGGGCCGCCAGTTCGTCCGCGATTTCCTGTGGAAGATGGCGAGCCTGTTCGATGAACACACTCTTGACAGCGAGTTTGGGTGCCAAGTCCTCGACCACTTGCATCAGCTCGATACGCGGGGAAGGTTCGATCATGTGGGTACTCTTTGATATGAGGAAAGCGTTAAGGAAACACGAATCTACCCGTCTCGGCGCTCATCACTGGCGCAGCCGAAAATGTTGCGGCAGGAGGCTCACGGACGGGGCCCATGATGATGAGGCAGACCAGCCTTGCGAAAGCCGGCGCGTGCCGGCAAGCCCTGTGCCACTAGGCGTCGCCAACAAAACCTTTCTGGCGTCGTAGCGCCGCCCGAATGTGCCCAGAATTCGCGACTTCAGTATTGTCTGCGTCGGCGCGCCTCGCCAGGACCGCTGCACCGGGTTTTGTTAGCGACGCTTAGAGTCGCTAACAAAACTGATCGACAAATCGACCGCAGATGACGGCACAAGCCAGGTTGAGCAAAGCGAGATGCGTATCAAGAGAGCGCTCGAAACGAATGCGCAACATGCCGAAGCCGGCAAGCCAGGCATGCGTGCGCTCGACAACCCAGCGATGCTTGCCGAGCCGGTCGTTCTTCTCGATGCTACGGCGAGCGATCCGGGGAGTCATGCCCCGCTGCCGTACTTTTTCTTCCACGCATAAACGTCGCCTGCGAGATGCCAATCTTGCGGCACGCCTCCTCGACCGAAATTCCCGTCTCGGCCCGATGCATTGCGAAGGCAATCGGCAACGAGATGAGAGCGGCGCGCCAGTCGGGTGTGACGTGTTTCGAAAAATGCGGGTTGCGTCGAAAAATGTATCTCCCTCGATAATCGAAGTGAGCGATACAGCACGATTACGCCTGAGCGAGCCGCATGACGAAGTGCGCTCGGATTTTTTCAAGCCCCAGCTTGCTTCGCATCTTAACGCATAACTTCGCCATTCTCTGAAAACAAGAACATGTATTTTGTAGAATTTCAAATTTTTATTATTCCCGCAGAAAATAATCCGCCCGAGCCACAGAGGCGGACTCTGTTTATCTTATTTCTTTCAGCTCTCTTTTTAAGTCGTCATGCCGATTAGTGCTTGCAAGCCCCATAGATCCGCCACAGCCATTATTTCTGGCGACATCCAAATATCCTCGCCCCAAGAAGCGCCGAGCAAGAAATCAGCCAAAGAGCCTCGCCTAGAGACGAACCCACTTTTATCAAAACTCCGCCCACGCTCTTCCAGCGTCACTGCCGGCGCGCAATCTGAAACCAGCAGTTCATTGAGAATCAAGGCCGCTCCATTCCTTACGGTTCCCAAGTCGCTGAATGCCTACGCCATTGATAGCAGCGTTCCATATCAATTCCAACCATCAAAAATCGCGATCATTGGAGGCGGGCTGACAGGCGTCATTTCCGCGCTGAAGCTGCGGAGTTTGGGGCACGAAGTGTCGCTATTCGAGTCAAACGAAGATATTTGCCTGGAAGCGAGCAAGATACCGGCTCATTGCTATGGTGCACCGGGGTATTGCCATCTCCCCAAGGATGAACAGATCGAAATTTTCCGGTCCGGCCTTGCGTTCGCTAAATTATTTCCGCAGGCTATCAGCTTGCGGCCCACCATTTTTGCGCTTCGTAAAAACGATCGTGTTCGCGTGACCAATGACAAAAATGGACGGTTTCGCACAATAGATGATTTAAAAAATTCCGTGAATCTAGCGGAAAACGAATACAAAAAAGCGGTGGAATCCGATCCGAAAAGCGAGGTTTTCGGCCCGGTGGGAAAGTATCAAAGCGGCTATACGCGCGAGCAAGTTCAAGCATTGCGCAACCAGCCATTGACGGGGGCGCCGGGAAACAATGACGAATGGGTTGCCAACTGGGCGCACGAAATGTCGGAAGAGGCTCTTTCCGAATTGCAATACCCGGTATTCCTGGTTAAAGAGCCTGAGATCAACATGCTTCGGTTCCGAGAGCTGGCCCGCAGTGCATTGGGCGAACTCGGCGTGGATACTCACATTGGTGAAACCGTCAATGACTTGACCTCACAGGCGGGCAAGCCTGGGATTATGGTCAATCAGGCACATTTCGATTATGCCGTGAACTGCTCAGGCGCGGAAAGCGGTACGCACGACGACAAGCGCGAGGCCATTTCTGAACGCACTGTCATCGTGAAGGGCGCCGGCGTGGCAAGCCTTCCTAGCCCGATCGACGCCATGCCTCAGATGTACATCATGGGCGCGCCGATGGTGCATGTTTCTCCTTTCGAGAGTGGCTCCGCCGTGATCAATGTCACGACGCCGGAGTGCACGTATGTCGAAAATGGGGAGGCACGCAGCAAGGAAACCCGATCCCAAGTTGAACTCAGCGAGCATATGCGAAGCGTGATGACCTCAGCCGGAAAAGGGCCTCATCTTTATCGCACGAACAATATGATCAGCGAACTGGGGAAGCTCATGCCGAGAATGTTCGGTGGAGCGCCGGAGGCGTTCTTGGGCGGACATGTGTGCACCGTTGGCTCTTCTGATCAACGTGGCACCTCGATCACCAGTGTCACGGATAATGCTCTTACCATTATCGCTCCCAAGGCGACTTCCGCCGTCACGCTCGATCTGGCCGGAAAGATCTCGACAGCAAGTCGATTCAACGTTCATCTGCCATTGAAACAGGAAGGTGACTTGCAGATTCGGATGGACCGGGATGTTCTGGCGGACAAGGCGGCGGCAAAGGCCAGAAAGATGGGGCTTCCGGTGGGCATGTCTCGTGTACTTGATAGGCAGCCCGGTCAAGTTAAACAGTCCGGTCGATTCGCTTCGGAATTCATCCTTCCGCGGGGTGCCGAAAAGATGGCGACAGGTGACGTTTTCGATGCCGCCTTTAGGGATCGTTCCGGGCGAATGCACGTTGTCATAGACGGCATCGCTTATGGTCAGGATCGCCGACTTGGCTCTGGTTTTGGTGGGGAGGCATTCATTTACAGAGATCCTGCCACATCTCACGAAATCGTGGTCAAAGAGTATTTCCGCTTGCGTTCTCAGGCGTCTCCAGGCGATATGGATGTGAATCCGCCCAAAGATGCCGGCAAGCGCGCGGAACTCGAAAAAATTCAGATGCAAGACTTCATGATCGAGAAGTCGGCATTTGATGCGCTCGCTACCCACCCGGCAGCAAAAAACATTGCACATGCGCTGCGTGCGGGTACGGTCGACGGTCGCTTCACAATCGTCATGCCATACTTCCGCGGCGGATCTGTACGCGATCTTTGCAAGAACCTGGATAAAGCTGTTGAAGATGGCATCATTTCTGTCGGCCAACGACGTGACAGTGCACTCTATATCATGCAAGGCATTCTTAACGGCATGAAATATCTTTCCTCAACGCTGATTCACCGTGATTTGAAGCCGGATAATGTTTTGCTGCACATCGAAAAGGAACGTGATGGAACGCGCGTGCTGATTCCGAAGATTGCCGATTTTGGAACGAGCGTACTGGGAACGTCTTCTGATTTACCGGTGGTGACAACTCCGCAATACAAGTCTCCTGAATATCTTCGTGCGGAACAACAAGGGCGCGGGCAGCACACAGCAGCACAAGACGTATGGTCTGCGGGAATTTCGTTGCATGAGCTTCTGACCGGGCATCGCCCCTTCGACGGCGATCTCCCCAAAGATGAGCACAAGATTTATGACGCAATTAAAAATTATGCGGCCGGCAATACCGAAATCCTCCCTGCCGATCAATCGAAGGCAGCAGACCTCATCAGAATCATGATGAACCCCAGTTCAGATCGCGCAACGCCTGCCGAATTATTGGATCATGAAGCGTTTCACGGAATTAACGAAAAAGAGTGCCAAAAGACGCTGTCTTTGATACATCAATCATAGGGTCGGTGTTGGTCAATCCGGCGTGGTAAGCCTTCAACAACCAGGCTGGTTTTATAATTTCTAAAAAGCCATGTCATCTGGCAACGATCCATGGACGTTTTGGGTGACATGGCTTGAAAGAAGATCAGCAATGCATTGTGGAAGGTCCTGCAACCGCTGCTACCGGTTGTGAAGCCTTCGGCCAAAGGAGGCCAGCCGCGCGCGGGCGATCGGGCTGCGCTGAACGGCATCCTGTTTGTCTTGCAGACCGGTATCCCATGGGAAGACCTACCAAAGGAATTGGGCTTTGGCAGCGGTATGACATGCTGGCGCCGCTTGCGCGACTGGCAGGCTGACGGTGTTTGGGAGCGACTGCATTTGGCGCTGCTCAAGCGTCTGCGCGAGCATGACCAGATCGACTGGGGGCGGGCGAGCATCGACAGCGCGACGGTAGCGAGCCCCCCGGGGGCAAGCAAACAAACAGGGCCGAATCCCACGGATCGCGGCAAGCTCGACAGCAAACGCCATCTCGCCGTAGACCGGCGCGGCGTACCCTTGGCGCTGAGCGTGACCGGCGCCAATCGCCATGACTCGGTGGTGTTCGAAGCGCTGGTCGATGCCATTCCAAGTGTGCCGGGGCTCACCGGCCGTCCGCGATGCCGCCCCAACAAGCTCCACGCAGATAAGCGGTACGACTTCGCGCAATGCCACCGGCATCTGCGAGATCGAGGCATCAGTCCACGGCAAGTTGCGCATGCATTTCGAGCGCTCTCTTGATACGCATCTCGCTTGGCTCCACCTGGCTTGTGCCGTCATCCGCGGTCGATTTGTCGATCAGTTTTGTTGGCGACGCTTAGACGCCAGCCCCCGCTCAATGCGCCCCCGGCGCGCCGGCCACCGCAGATGCCACCGCATCATCGCGGCCGGCCAGCGCAAACAGCCGGCGCAGCAGCGCATCGCCGACCATCGCCCGCTCCACCTTCGCATCGCGATAGCCCATCGCGTGCATCATCTTTTCCCAGTTCCGCCCCTGCCCCTGTTGCGCGGCCAGCTTCAGGTGCACGGCGTTGAAATCCCCATAGGACAGCGTGTGCAGCTTGCCAGCGTCGACCGGCCTGGAGAGATGCAGATGCACGAACAGCGGCAATGCGCGATCGCCGTCCTCGATCCCGTCGGGGCTGGACAGCCGCTTGGGCTGGATGCGGATCTCGAACACGCGATCCCGGTTGCGCTTGTCCTTGCCGGAACGCAGTGGCACCGGCGCGTCGACGTGCTCGATCTCGCCCATCTCCAGCAGCCGCTCCAGGTGCTTTGCCTTGGGGAACAGCGCGCACTTGGCGGCGTCGGCTTCCCAGGTCGTCACATACCGGTCGATGATGTCCAATGCGCGAAGACGATCGGTCAGGTGCCCGGTCCGCGGATCCTCCGCGCAGAGCCCGCTGCGCACCTGTTCCAGACGCTCGCGGCGCTCGAACCACCCGTCGACCTCCTGCCGCATCGACGTTGCCACCACGGCGGCGCTCGTCTTGCGGTCGCCCATCAGGCGTTCGATGTCGCGCGTGTCCTTGCCGAACGCATCCGCGATCGCGACGGCGTCGCCGCCGAACCGTGCCGCCGTTTCCGAATCGACCGGGCATCGCTTCAGGAGACCATCGGCCTGCTTCTGCACGGCGGTACGCGTGTCCGGCAGGCGCGGCGCGGCGGCAAGCGGCCTCACCGGCGCCGGCGAGCCCCGGTCCTCGGTCCGGACCGCCGCTTCGGTCGCATCAGTTGCATCAGTTGCATCCACCGGGTCAACCGTATCCGACACCGCCAACGCATCCGCCGGGTCGGGCATCGAGGACGCAATCCCCGGCGCCGATACAGGCGCTTGCCCGGACGTGCCCGGCGCGGCGGCCGGCTCCGGATCGCCGCCACGAACGCTGTCGCACAGCTCGTCCAGCCACCCCTTGTAGCGGGCAATCACCTCCACCACTTCCAGCAAGGTCTTCCAGAGCGGGGAGGTATCGGCCGCCTCGATCCTGGCGGCGGCATCCATGCACAGTTGCGTGCCGACCCGGTCGATCCCGTCGCGATACGCCCTGACCAGCGCCTTGCACTCGGCCAGTTGCCGCACGGTCAACCGCTCCGGCGGCGCCCCTTCGGCGCCCGGATACCACATGGCGACCGCATCGAGCCTGCGGATCGCCGTCTCCACCTCGTCGTGCCGATATTTCATGGCGCCCGCCAATGCGCTCACACGCTGGCTGAGGTCCGGCAGTCCCATGACGACGGCGATTCTGCGCAGGCTGAACCCGCACAGCGCAAGATGGAGGGCATCGAGGCTCTGCCGGGCGCTGCGGCAGCGCACCCGGCCGGACAAGACAGCGGGCAGATTGCGCTCCAGCCGCGCCGGCATCGAATCATTCGGCCGGCTGGGCTTGCATGCCTCGACAAAGTGGTCCAGGGCGGCACGATAGGACGCGAGCTCGTCCATCGCGCCCTGGAACGGCTTTTCGGTCAAGGCGGAGCGAAGGCCTTCGTACGCGCTCATGGCCGTCGCATGCTCGGAACGGATGCCGAACCGTTCCGTGCGCGCATCCCATTCTTCATTCAGCATCCGGTGATAGGCCTTGATGCCGACCATCGCCGCCTGGGCAAGATGATGGAGCAGGTCCCCCAGCAATGCTGCCACGCTGGGCAGACCGCCTTTCCTGGACAGCTTGGACAGCGCCTCTATCCCCGCTTTGGCCTGCTCCACACCCCGTTTTGCGTGCTCCCGCCGCTTGTCCGTACTCACGGACGCGTCGCTGACCAGCGTTTGCAAAAGCGCGCCATATTTCAGTGCCTTGGTGAGCACCGTCCCTTCCGGGGTCTGCAGCATTGCCGCCGGAAGCGCGCGCAGCGGCAACTCGGCCTGCCGCAACGCCACGGCGGCCATCGAGGCTCCAGGCGACGCGCAGACCGGGGGCCTGGCCAGCCCCTCCAACGCCACGGGCCTGGTCGCGGGCGGTCTGTGCGCCTGCGGGCTGCCGGCCCGCTCCGTGTCGGGGCCGGCCGGCGATGCCACCGGATCCGCCGGTGCCCGGATCGAACGTTCCGTGATGTTTCCGCCAAGCATGGTGCCCTCCCGATGTTCGTTCGCGGCAACCCGATACGGCCCCGCTCCGCCTCGGTCGATAGCGCATCGGCGGAGCGCTCGGACGGCGTACGCGAACCGTCACCCGGGCCGCGGGGTCGGCGCGCCGCCTCCGCGCAACCCTGCGCAGCGGCCCCGTCCCTCGCCGCAAGGGCCGGACGATGCCAAAACCCGGGCAGCGGCACGGCGGCCGGATGCGAAATCAGCGCTTCCTCCGCGAACCGGAAACGGCGCGCGCCACGGCACCATGACACCCGACCGGCACAGGCGGACGGCGCCGCGCCATCGCTATCGCCACCCCGCTAAACGCCGGTATGATGTTTCCATGACCGATACCCGCGCCTCCGCCCACCTCTATCCCGCGCACGACCTGGCGGTCTGCACCGACGCCGGCAGCGCCGTCGAGCGCATCACCGCCATCTACGACCGCTCCGCGCAGGCGATCCGCGCGCGCTTCCACGCCTTCGCGCGCGGCGAAGCGCTCGACGACGACACCCCGGCCTGCTACCCCTATCTGGGCATCACCGTCGATCCGAAGACGCTGGTAAGCGATGCGCGGCCGTCGTGGGGCACGGTGGCGTATCCGGGCGTGTACGGCACCACGCTCACGCGGCCCGACCTCTTCCGCGAGTACTACCGCGTGCAGATCGAACGGCTGCTGCACTATCACAACAGCCCGGTGGTGGTGGGCGTGAGCAACCGGCCGATCCCGCTGCCGTTCGTGGTGGAGGCCTCCACCATCGACATCACGCCCGAGCAGGCGCGCGCGCTGGGCGGCGCCTTCCCGCTGCCGGACCTGGCGCAGATCGACGATGCCATCGCCAACGGTACCTACCGCCCGGCCGACAACGAGCCGCAGCCGCTGTCGATGTTCACCGCCGAGCGCGTCGACCTGGCCCTGCAGCGGCTGTACCACTACACCGCCACGCACCCGAAGCACTTCCAGCGCTTCGTGCTGTTCACCAACTACCAGCGCTACGTCGACGAGTTCGCCGCCCTCGGCCGCAAGCTGATGGAGGAAGGCAACGACGAAGGCTACGTCCGCTTTGTCGAGCCCGGCGACACCGTGCACGAGCTCGGCACGCCCGCGCCCGACGACTCGCACCGCATCAAGGGCCTGCCGCAGATGCCGGCCTACCACCTGGTGCGCGAAGACCGCCTGGGCGTGACGCTGGTCAACATCGGCGTCGGCCCGTCCAACGCCAAGACCATCACCGACCACCTGGCCGTGCTGCGCCCGCACTGCTGGATGATGATCGGCCACTGCGGCGGCCTGCGCCGTTCGCAGCAGCTGGGCGACTACGTGCTCGCCCACGCCTACGTGCGCGACGACCACGTGCTCGACCAGGACCTGCCGCCGTGGGTGCCGGTGCCCCCCATCGCCGAGATCCAGGTGGCGCTGCAGGAGGCCGTGGCGCGCATCACCGGCCTGTCGGGCTCGGACATGAAATCGCGCATGCGCACGGGCACGGTGGTCTCCACCGACGACCGCAACTGGGAACTGAAATACCAGGCGCTGTACACGCGCTTCAACCAGTCGCGCGCCATCGCCATCGACATGGAGAGTGCCACCATCGCGGCCAACGGCTTCCGCCTGCGCGTGCCGTACGGCACCCTGCTGTGCGTGTCCGACAAGCCGCTGCACGGCGAACTCAAGCTGCGCGGCATGGCCAACCTGTTCTACCGCCAGCGCGTCTCGCAGCACCTGGCGATCGGCATGGAGGCGGTGCGCCTGCTGCGCGAGAACGGCGTAGAGACGCTGCACTCGCGCAAGCTGCGCAGTTTCGACGAGCCGGCCTTCCGCTAGGCCCTCCGGCCGGGGCGCGGCGGTGCCGGGCTGCCCGCCGCCTCCGGTCACGCCGCCGCGCGCGGGCGGAACAGCCCGTGGAACCCCAGCGGCACCACGCCCTCGCGCGCGGCCACGGCCACCGGCCCCGCCGACACATTGCGCGCATCGAACACCGTCAGCAGCGTGCGGCCCGCATCCACGTCGAACACCGTGCCGAGCAGCCAGCCCTCGCCTTCCGGCGCGTTCGGCCCGGCCGGCACGAACAGGTGCTCCTCCACCAGCGCGCGCTGCGCGAAGCGGTAGCGCTGCACGTGGCCGGATTCCGTATCGAACCGCATCAGCGTATCGAAGCCGATCGGGCTGTCCGCCCCGGGCCGCGACACGGCATTCGCCACGCAGAACAGCGCGCGATGGCGCAATCCCGTGCGGCGCGTGTCGATCTTGGGAAACTCGGCCGCGTAGGGCGTCGCGGTCTGCCCGGCGCGGCCCGAGCGCAGGTCGAGCGTGAGCTGCGTCAGCCTGGCCGGCGCGGCCGGATGCACGATGTGGCCGCGCATCAGCTCGCGCAGCGCGGTGGTGACGATCGCGGCATCGTCCGAGCGCACATAGTCGAGGTGGATGCGCTGGCCGTCCGGCGACGACCACGCGTTGCCCACATGGAAGACGAAGCCCGCCGGCAGCTCGAACCAGCGCATGCGCGCGGCGTCGTTCTTGTCGAGCACCAGCGCGCGCATGCCCAGCTCGGGCCGCCACACGTGCGCGTCGAGAAACGACGCGCCATCGCGCGCACGCTCCACGTCGTAGATGAAGGACGGCAGCAGGAAGACGAGGTGCCGCTGTGTCACGGCAAAGTCATGCACCATGGCCATCTGCGGCACGCGCACCGACTGGGCGCGCCTGAGCGCGCCGTCCGCGCCCACGCAATACACCGTCAGCAGACCCGCGGCGCTGCTCACGCCGAAGTTCCACAGCGTGCCGTCCGCCTCCACCTTGGGATGCGCGGAGAACGGCATGCCGGCGTAGTCGGCGCGCCAGGTCTTGACGCCCAGCGTGCGCAGCGAGTCCGGGTCGAGCCGCGTGGCCGAGCCGCCCTCCCACAACGCCAGCAGCTCGTCGCCGCGCATCACCACGCTGGTGTTGGCGACGTTGATCGCATCCGGCGAATCGATCGGCACCATGCCCGGCAGCAGCGTGGCGAAGGTGCCGCGCACCGGCCGGCCCGCGGCGGTATCGGCAACGAACTTGTCGGTGCGCACGAATACGCCGCGATGCGTGACCCGTGTCCGCGCGCCGCGCGTGTCGATATCGTAGCGCTGGATCAGGCCGTCGCCGTCGAACAGGTGGTGATAGCGCAGGCCGCCGATCTGGTGCCGCGCCGGTCCGTTGCGATACAGGGAACCGTGCAGCGCGGCCGGGAAGCGGCCCTCCACCGTGAGCGCGCTGGGCGGCAGATCGGCGGACACGCCCTCGAAGCCGGCCAGCCAGGCGCGCTCGGCCCGCGCGGCGGCAAAGCCGGACGCCCAGGCGTCGGCCGACTCCGTTGCCATGGCCATGACATCGCGCGGCGTCAGGCCAAAGGGCGCTGCCAGCCCCAGGCCGGCAGCGGTGAGAAATGACCGGCGTTCCATGGCGGGCCTCACGCTCAGCGCAGGTGGATGGTCACGCGCTGGTCGCCCTGCACGTCGATGGCGGCATCGTCGAACGCGGGCGGACCGAAGCGCCCGCGCGCGTCGCGGCTGAATCCGTAGGGCTCGATGGGCAAGCCGGCCGGGTTGGTGTCGAGCTTGCCGTCGCCGTTGGTGTCCTGGAACACCGACAACGCATAGCGGCCGGCGGACAGATCGGTGTAGACGAAGGTGACACTGTCGCCCGTCACGCTATCGAGCGCGGCGACGTCCGCCCGCGCGGCGCGATCCGGCTGAAGCCAGTGCGCGGCATCGCGGAACACGGCGGCGCGCACCGTGCCCTGGCGGTTCCGGGCGCCTTCGATGGTGACGGTCAGCGTGGCGGCGGACGCGGACGCCGCGAGCAACAGCAGGGCGAGCGCCGCCCCGGCAAGGCGCGCGCGGCGCAACGGCATCGACGACATGGACATGGGGAGCCTCCTGGCGGGCCGGCCCGGGTGGCCGGCGTTCAGGAGGCAGTCTAGGCAAGCGTGCCCCCAACGTCCCGCCTGCTGCGACCAACGGTTCGATGCGCGGTGCCAACGGTGGCGCTGCGCGATGAACCCATCACGCCTGCAACGGCCGGGGCAAAGACAGCGCGCCCGGCGCGGGCACCGCAGCGGGCGCGACGGCGGGCGGCGTCGACCGGAAGGTCAGTGGGGAAGCTGGGTGAGACGCTGTTCGGCCAGCAGCACGCTGGCACTGATGGCGAGCTGGGACGAGATGAACCCTTCGGGCATCTCCACATCTTCCCAGTCGTACACGACACGGCCGGCACGGCAGATCTGGAAGCGCGCCATCCAGCGATGGTCTGCACGCTGCAGGGGATCGACCAGGATGATGTGCGGGCCGTGGACCACTTCCTGAATCGGCATGTCCGCCTCCTTGGGGCGTCGATCGGGGCTCCACCTTAACAACCACGCGTGACACCCATCTGTCCGCCGATCACCTACAAACGACTGGGGACTGGGCTGCAAACGTTGGAGCCGTACGCGTGCAACTCAGCCCACCAGGGGATCGGGCCGCGCCGACGAGCGCGTGCCCGGTAACGGTGTGTTGTCCGTTCCATAATAGGTCGTGACCAGCGAGAACTTAATGGCGCCCGTCTGATTCGCGCGCGCGGCGTGGAACGTGTTGCAGTGGAAGAGCAGCACGTCGCCGGGCAGCAGCGGTACGGGGCGCGCGGTGTCGATCAGCGCGCGGTTCTCCGGCAGGTCCTGGCGCAAGAACAGCTTGTCGTCGAAGCGCCCGGCCGGCAGGTCGAGCGTGTGGCTGCCGGGAATGACCCACAGGCAGCCGTTGTCCACCGTTTCCTCCACCAGCGCCAGCCAGGCCGACACCAGCTCGTTGCGCGCGAACGACCAGTAGCGGCTGTCGCGGTGCCAGTGCGTGGCGGTGCCGAACGCCGGGTGCTTGGTCATCACGCAGTTGTGATGGGCGAGGGACAGGTGCACCGGCGCGCCGATCAGCTGGGCGATCGGGGTGGCCACGCGCGCATCGCGGGCCCAATCGGTGAACGGCGTGCCGCGCGAATCGGCATCGAGCAGGCGACGCACCGTCCGGCCACCCACGGCATCGCGCGAGGCGGGCGCGCCCGCATAGCCGACATCGGCCTCCAGCTCGACCGGCGGCACCGCAGCGTCCAGCGCGGCGCGGGCGGCAGCCAGCAGCGCCGCGCATTCGGACGGGCCGGCCAGCGCGCGCAGGATCAGGTAGCCGTGCCGATGGAAAAAGGCTTGCTGCTCGGCATCCAGCGCATGCGACTGGGCGAGCACGGGGGCAGACGTGGTCATGGAAATCGGGGGGACAGGACCGCCAGGCGGCGTGATCGAGTCGACCAGTGTAGCGCGATGCCCAAGCTTGCGCAGATTCGATATTCAAGTGGTCCGTACCCGAAGCCGCATGCGGGCAAGGCAAAGTCCCAACAGCAAACAGGGTGAAACGCGGCCAGCCCAACACGCTACGCGGATGCCACCCGGCTCAGCCCCCTGGGGGCCCCATCCGGCTGAGGCCATCGAATCGCCCACTGGCCCCGCATCGTTGGGCAGTGATTATTGCCCATTAACAAACGAGAAACGCACGGGTTTCAGCCTTTCAAATCGGCACGAAAGTGCGCTTGTTCCCGGCCATTTGGATGTCTATACTCGACAACCTAAAAACGAGACTGCCTCGGGGTCTCACGCTTGTACCCATCAGGAACGGCATGGCAGCGGCGCCTCTATTCAATCGACCGAATATCGACGATTCGATTGATTGAATATTCCCCCGAGTCGTCACCCCTGATTTTCCGTTCGAGCCTCAACCTGCCCACCAATAACGGGCATTTCGACCGGCACCACCTTCGCGCACGACGCCTTGGAAATTCTCGACTGACCCGCGCCATGCCTTACGTCTATCAGCTTCCCACCTACCCCGAACACGGCGGGCGCAAAACCCAGGGGTTCCTCTCGCCCGTCGAGGACAAGTCCATCCAGCGCGCGAGCATCCTGCCGCGCCGTGTGCTGCCCATCATCTTTATATGGACGCCTCCTGTTTGGCAAGATGTCGATGAGTTGTCGAACAAGTAAGAAGGCTGCGGTTTTATATCCGGCCTATACAGGACGAACCCCGCTGGCCCCTATGGAATCCGCTGACTCACGCCTCATTTTTGCCACGGACCATGATGTCCAGAAGACGATGCAGGTTTGGTGAGCCCCGGTCTAACCTGTTTGCCATCACAATCGATACCTTGCGCAACCTGGGAAGTTCGCGTTCAGTGCAACATCAAGGGCATCCGGATGCCATACATGGTGCCGTCATGCAATTGCCGCCGTATAGTCAGCTCGGTATGAGCATCGGTGCGCAAGCAATGCCCAAATCGTCCGCGCCATCTTGTTTGCTAAGGCCACTATCACAATGTTGAGCGGTCGCCGCTGCCTGAGCTTTGCTGCCCATGACTCTGCATCTTTCACGTGCTTCATGACCGAGCGCGCCCCGTGAATGAGCAAGGTGCGCAAGTAGCGGTCGCCTCGTTTGCTGATTCCAAGTAGGCGCACCTTCCCTCCCGTCCCAATCTGCGCTGGCACCAAGCCGAGCCAAGCTGCAAACTCACGACCAGATTTGAAGGCCTTCGCATTGCCCATTGCGGCAACTGCCGCAGTCGCAGTCAAGAAGCCGACGCCTGGAATATCCGCAATTGCCTTGCACGCATCGCTTTCCTGTAGCCATGCCCTCAAGCGCCGCTCGATACGGGCAATCTCCTCGTCCATGTTGCTCAGACGTTGCCATTGCTCTCTGAGGGAATCTATCAGGACTGCCGGCAATCGCGACTCCAGCCGTGCGAGCACGTCGGGCATCGCTCGGCTCATCGCGGCCCGCCCCAATGCCATGACTTCGCCGTACTCGCTCAGCAGTCCACGCAAGCAATTCGATTGAGAGCGCCGGAATATCACTAGCTGCTGGCGCATGCGATGCAGCGCTAGAACGGCCTGCTGCGCTTCGGTCTTGATTGCCACTGTCTTGATGCCAGGTTGACTCGTTGCAGCCCAGATGGCGCGCGCGTCAGCAACGTCGTTCTTGTTGCCTGTCACAAACGCCTTGACCAGCTTGCCCGGCATCAGTTTGACCTGATGTCCAAGTTCGCTTAACCGCCGTGCCCAGTGTTGTGAGCTGCCACACGCTTCCATGCCAATCAGACAGGGTTCACGATTTGCGAAATGTTCCAAGAAGGCACCTCGCTTGAGTTGCCGGTCAACCACTTCCCCCGTCTCGCGGTCAATCCAGTGCAACTGAAAGACCTGCTTCGCAATGTCAACGCCAATGATGGTCGGTTCCATTTCCGCTCTCCCTGGAAAGGTGGTGACGCACCATTATTGCTGCGGCGGAGGCGTCCATACCATTTTTGCCGGGGATCATGGGCACCAATCTGCGCCTGAAGCCCGAGCGGCAGCGCGAACTGCGCAGGGACAACAACATCGCTTGGCGACCCGAGCGGTATGGATTTGCCTATGACATGACCGACGCCGATACACGAACACGCCAGTTGCTACTGGACCCGGAGATGACTGAGGTGGACACCTACGATCCGGACCACAACCCGACCGGCGACCCGAAGGAAACGGCAAACATGCGACACGACAACGTGAGCCTGCCGAAATTCAAGCTCGACGTGGGTATCGAAACGCCGCTGATTTGCGATGACCCGCCCACGGCCAAGCCGCGCCAGACCAAGGAGCACAAGGCGCGCAAGCGCGGATGGGGCGAGGTGTATTTCGACAGCTACCGGCTGCTGCTGGAGCGCTGCGAACAGCGCCTGAATTCGGCGTTTTGGGGCGGGCAGCTCGACAAGTGGTGGAAGTGCGTCGTTGGCGTGGCGCCCTCCACATGGCAGGCGAACCAGCAGCCAGCCTTGGCGCCTTTGACCGAGGACGACCTGAAACAAGCCGTTAAGGGCTGCTGGTTCCCGGTGCATGCCGTGGGCTATAACTGGCTGAAATCCAACTGGGAATCCGCCGAGTATGTTGCCCAGCGCATCGAGAAGATCATGGCGGATTACCGGCAATGGGGCTTCCAGTGCGAGAAGGTCATTGTAGTGACCCACTCAATGGGCGGGTTGGTCGGACGTGCCTTGGTGCATCCCAGGATCGGCAAGATGCAGGACAAGGTGTTGGGCGTGGTGCACGGCGTGCAGCCATCCATTGGCGCGGCGACGGCCTACAAACGCATGCGCTGCGGCTTCGAGGACGCGGGCATGTTGCACGGTCCCATCGCGAGCGTCACGGCAAAAATCTGCGGCAACATGGGCGCCGAAGTGACGGCCGTTCTGGCCAATTCTCCGGGCGGCCTGCAACTGCTGCCCAGTGAAGCCTATGGCAACGGCTGGCTGCGCGTGACGCACAAGGGCCGCACGCTCAGGAGCCTGCCGCAGACCGGCGACCCCTACGAGGAAATCTACAAGCTGCAAGACCGATGGTATGGGCTACTGCGTCCCGAGTGGATCAACCCCGGTGGTGACAAGGAGGGAGGCATTGAGCGCACGCATGGATATCTGAATGAAGCCAGAGCGTTCCACCGCACCATTGAGCAGACCTACCACGACCAGAGCTACGCGCACTACGGCGCCGACAGTGGCCGCCCGACCTGGCGCAACGTGACGTGGGAAATCAACGAGCGGTCGATGGTCGGCAATGTCGATGCCCTGCGGATCGTGACCGACACGCAGCAAGGGGCGTTGGAGCTGACCGGCACCACAGCGCAACGCATCCGCGTGCATCTGCTGCCGGCGGATGGCGCTGGCGATCAGACCGTGCCGCTGTACTCCGCCGACCACCAACTGCGCAGCGGCAAGTTCAAAGGGCTGTTCCGGCAGACCGGCTATGAGCACCAATCGAGCTACAAGGATGAGCACGCGCTGTGCTCCACCCTCTACAGCCTTGTACGCATCGCGCAAACCATGCAGTGGAGCACCCCATGACGCCACCCCTGTTGCAACGCCTGCGGCGCCATGCCCGATGGAGCGCGCCCGCCTTGCTGGCCCTGATTGGCCTGACCGCTTACGCCATAGGCTGGTTCGACCGCACGCCCGAATCCTTTAGGAAACCGAATATGACCGCGCTGTCTCCCCGCCTGCAACCGCTGTTTGAGAAGACCAAGACGGTTTGCTTTGGGCGCTTCCTGATCGATGTGCCGGCTACGGCGACTGTCGTTTTCGGGCCCGTACGCGCCAGCACTCGGATCGAGCGGTTGCCAGGAGAGGGCGACAAGCTGGAGGAGTATGTTGCCAAGCGAGAAACGGAACTCAAAGCGCAAGATCGTTATGACGAAAAACGAGACGACCTGAATCGTTATAAGGAAACCTTGGACGGCGCTGTATCGGGCCAGAAGATCGTGGTGGGCTATCAGAATTTCCGAGGTTCTTTTTATGAGGTGGAGTCCTATATTCGTCTAGGTCAGGATTTGTATATCCAAGAAACCCAGGCGCCTGTCGAACCGTACAAACTCACCGGCCAAACACCGAAGAAATCGGTGATCGCGAGTCTTGGCGATGCAATCGAGGATTTGAACGCTACTGCCCGCAACCTGCATGCCCGCGCCGACGACGAGGTTCCCACCGCCCCCGGTGTCTGTCTCGATGGTGCCTTCCTCGACGATTCGTCGGGCTGGCTGACGCACGAGCGGATTCCCCTCGGCATCCGCCTCAAGGAATTCCCCGACGTGCATATCTCTATCGACACCAGCCGTAACCAGGGCCGATTGATAGAATCAAGCGCCTTGGAACCCCGGCTCAAGCGGGCCGAAGCGAACACGATTCGCATGGGCGGCGGCGACTGGTATCGCCAGATCAAGATGCTGCGCCGGGGCGACCGCCAGATCGAGGGGTGGACCGGCTATGAAGCGCTGGGACACTTGCCCGAACAAGAGAGCGTGAGCGCGCATCACGATTTCCAGTTCATGAGCCTGGGCCACCCGACCGACCCGCTCAAGCCTTTGCTCGACGTGCAGATGCAAACCGGCGTCGCCGACAACATGGTCGGCAAGCACCGCCCGAGCATTACCGACGAAGAGGCCGTTGCGCTATGGGACAAGCTGACCTCCACCATTCGCGTGCGCCCCGTTGGCGGCCCCGGCACGGGCAAGGCCGTATCCAACGATCCGCTGCCCCCGCATGCCCCGTCCGCGCCATTGGGCGAACTCGCCGCCACCGGCCGTCAGTGTCCGCAAACCGGCTGGTGGCAATGCCCTGATGTTGGCGCCATCGATGGCGGCCACCGCTTCATCCGTGAGGGACAAGTCATGCCCAAGGTCGCCATCGTGGGCAAGCCTTCGCTGTGGCAGCGCCTCAAGGGCGAGCGGCCGATGCGGCAGACGGCCACCGTGTGGACGCTGCTGAGCTACGAGCCCATGCCCGACACGGCCGATGCTTCTGCGCTGCCTTCCAGCGCGCCGGTCAAGACCGATGGAGAACGGGCATGAGTGACCAGCGGAATGCCGCCCGCCAATCGATCATCTGACACGTCCCGTGCCCCGAGTCATCCGCCTGGGCGACCCCACCGAGCACGGTGGCGCCGTCGTCCAAACCTCCGCCCCAAACTTCAAAGTCAACGGCGTCGCGGTTGCGCGCAAGGGTGGCCGCTGTTCCTGCCCGCGCGAGGGCCATCATGACTGCGTCATCATCGAAGGCGACGAGCATTTCAAGGTGGACGGCGTGCCCATCGCCTTCGAGGAACACAAAACCTCCTGCGGCGCGACGTTGACGGCCACCGTGGCCAGCTTCGGCACACGCTGATTCCACACCCCTTCCACCGCTTCTCGCGGGGCAACGCCCCAACTTGCCGGCACGGCGTGCAGCGCTTCGGGATACGTCATCGCTTCAACACCGTCTGTACGGCTTGCCGTAGATCCCCTCACGCACCAGCACAACACCAGCACAATCGCGATGCGCGCGACCCGGCAAGGGTGGAGTCGCGCGCCCCCTGCCTCGCCCCAATCGCGTGCCCCCCTCCCCCGCACGCACACATCCCGGGCACGCCGTCTCCATTGCCCGCCACTGCGCGGCGTTTTGACCACCCACGTTCCCCGGTCTTTCGTTGCAGGACACGCGCCCACGACAAAGCGCGATGGGCACCCTCCGCGCGGGAACACCACTGTCGTGGCGGACAAACATCGGGCCCGGCTCACGCCGCAGCGCAGCAGCTTTCAGGCAGAATGCTCCACCTGGCGCCGCCACGCGGCTCGCGGCGTACCCATTTCTTCGTCCCATAAGTCACTTTCTGCTGTCTCATGAACACGCAATCCCACCAGCTCAGCATGACCGTGCTGATGACCCCGGACATGGCCAACTTCTCGGGCAATGTGCACGGCGGCCACATCCTCAAGCTGCTCGACCAGGTGGCCTACGCCTGCGCCAGCCGCTACGCCGGCCGCTACGTGGTGACCCTGTCGGTGGACCAGGTGGTGTTCCGCCAGCCGATCCACGTGGGCGAACTGGTGACCTTCCTCGCCTCGGTCAACTACACCGGCCGGACCTCGATGGAGATCGGCATCAAGGTCGTGACCGAGAACATCCGCAACAAGGTGGTGCGCCACACCAACAGCTGCTACTTCACCATGGTGGCGGTGGACGACGACGGCAAGCCGGCCGACGTGCCCCCGCTGACGCCCACGGACGCGCAAGAGAAGGAGCGCTTCGAAGCCGCGCAGCAGCGGCGCGCGCTGCGGCAGGAGATGGAACAGCGGCACAAGGCGATCAAGGCAGCGTACAGCGCTGCGAATTGAGCCGTCGGCTCATCCGTTCGATCTCCGGAACGCCGACCGCCGTGCAGCACGGCGGCACACTTGCCTCAACGGCCATCCGTGGCGATCGGATTGCGGGTGTGTCCTTGGCAGCCGGGGATCGAGAGCGCGGCTGGAAGGCGCACCCGTGCCACGGACGGCATGCGCAACTGCAGTGAGTTCGGTGGTGCCCCACGCGCCCCAAACTCAAACCCGGTCAGGACTGCGCGTTCCCGCTGTCCGGTTTGACAAAGTGCTCGCGCAGCAAAGATTCCTGCTGTGCAAATCGCGCAGATGTTCATATGGCATCAGGGACCAGTCGGGTTCAGCGCGGACCAGCGATAGCAAGAACTGGCGGTGGTTCTCGGTGAGAGCGGCAGGCAGCTCCCGGTGCAGGCGACCTTGCGTTGCCTCAAGTACGTCAAGACCAACGGTTTCGAGAGTCATCCCAACGAAGTCGGTCTCGTAGACTTCCGCCATCGAATGTTTCGGGCCAAACAGCACTTCGTGAATGGGCCTGTTGTGCCCGGCGAGGTAGCCAACGAACGCATCCACGATATCTTCGCGCAAGCCGAAAAGAGCGTACATGTGCATCACGTCGAACAGATCGCGCGGATGCTGGCGGTCCAGGGCCGCGACAAGCTTGCTCCCATACAGCTCCGCTTCATGAAGCGTGGGCACGACGATGCGGGTGTTGAACGTTTCTTCGGCCGCTGGTGCGAGGGGGGCGTGCGACCGGTTCGAGCAATGTGCCCCTGGACACGTAGTTGACTTCCACCTTGACCGAGGTGTCACCGGAAATCACGGTGAGCTTCACTTCATCGCCCTTGGCTTTCCCGGATGGGGCGGCTTTCGAGAACTTCGTCGCATGCCCCTCGGCCTCGATTCGTTCTCGCGCGCGTTCCAGTTCGCTGCTGATCGCAGCAATCGCGTCATCTCTGGACAGCATTCGGTCGGTCAACACGACATCAATATCGACCGATAGACGCGGCATATCCTGCAAGAACAGATTCAACGCGGTACCACCTTTCATGGCGAAGATGGGCGTATCGAAAACAATCGGTGCAATGCCGAGCATCAGCCGGACGGTGCCTACGTAGATCTCGTTCATTGTGGTTTGAGTGTTAGCCGGCCGTTCTTCGTTTTGTTCGACCATCTTTTCCCGGCGCCAAGACGGTCAACATGCTTCTGAACGTCTCTTGCCCATGAAAAATCGGCCTCCAGCCCGAGGTCGCGCACGAGCCTGACGACCTTCACACGTTTGCAGTGGCTCAAAAACTCGTCCAGCACGTCGGAGCGGATATTGCGCAAGCCGACCATCAGGTTGCTCGCTTCCTCCATCGACTGGCCCTTCCCGATATCGCTCGCGAGCTCCAGGATGGCTCGCTCCGGCACAGAGACCCGTACCGCGGGGTCGCCGGCCGGAAGCAGTTTCAGGCCCTTCTCGTAGGGGAAATCTTCGTCGAACAGGGTTGTGGTCTGGTACGAGTAGCTCAGGTGCTCCGCCACCCACGGAGGAATGCGGTACGGCTTCTGTCCCCATAGGACGACCTGTTCCCGGAAGGCGATATTGTGGCGTACCCCCTGCCAGGCGAGGGCTGTTTTGCCACCAACATGCAGGCCGGGTATGCATTGGCCCAGATAGGCGATCGAGCCGTCTCTTGATGGCATGTCGCCGGTCAGAAGGTAGACCCCCTGCGAGAGACGCTGCAGCCAACCGGATTTGACCATGTACGCTGCGAGCGCTGCGCTCACCCCCATCTCCCTGAGCATGTCGGAATCGATCGGGTGGCCGCGCCGGCTTTCTTGCAGGAGCCGCTGGACTGTCTTGTTGCTCATGGGAGGTCCATTTGCGTTATCTGAATGCAGTATATGCGGAGAAATTTTTATTATATGCAATTTATTAACGCAACATGCTGACCTCTGCCTTGGCAGCGACAGCCCTGGGAGGAGCGTTGTTTTTTTGCTGAAACCACATAATTTATTTGAGTTTCATAAAATAAATAACGCGAAACGAAAACGCGAGCGCATGCATTTTCGCTCCGGCACCGTGATAGCACCTAGTTCGTACGCGCTTGGCTAACATGGCCTGGCTGTTCTCCCCCTCCGGACGGACGCCAGGCCCCAGGACGCAATCGGCCGCCCCCAGCGGCCGTTTTAGTTTGCGGTCTCACCTGGGCAGGAGAAGGTGCCAGCGTCGAGGACCGGCCGAAGGGCGCCCCCTATCCCGGATCTTGACCGCCCCGGAGTGGGGGCTGCCGAAAATCCGCCGTCCGCTGCGCTCCCGTGTGTCCGCCACAGATCCTCCACCCGGCGACCTTGCCAAGGTTGGGGCGCCGCCGCCACGGCGTCACGCGGGGATTCCTTGTGGCACACACGCAGCCTGCCAGTTCGGCCATTCCCTCGGCTCCGGCCGCCAGAAGCACAACTGTGGCACCAGCCGCAATGACGCCAGCGCCCTACAACCGGCACAACCGACGCAAGCGCATGGTTCTGAAACGGGTCAATGCATCGAATGCCCTCCCACCCTGCCAATCACGCGAGTAAATTCCAATAACAGCTGAATTCAGCGAATCAATTCTCAAAATTTTTTATCACAGGAGAAGACATTCATCTTGCGTGGTAATCTCCAAAAATACCAAGTCTTCACAAAAAAATACACCACCCTAATCGGCACAAGCGCAATTTAACAAAATTGCCTTCAACGCCACGCTAGCATTGAGTTTGCATCAATCGATATTCGCCCATCCATAAATGGCGGATAGGCATTGTTGCGCTCATTTCTTGCGAATGGCGTTTATTCAAGAATTCGATCTTGATATGGGATATAGGGATGAGTGGAAATTTAGGGATTTGCCTCGTTACACAATCAGAGGCGCTGCGTGAAAACGTCCGCTTCGTTATCGAGCAACTGAACAGCGGATTCGACCGCGCGGAGCATGCGTCTCGCGACAACCGGGGCGAATCCGTCGAAACCATCGGCCAAGCGCTCGGCAGGCAGCCGCACAGCCAAGCGGTGCTGGACACCCTGATGGCCCAGGCACAGGGCTACCTGCTGGACAATCTGGCGGAAACGGCCCGGGCACCACGCTTGAGCCTGCTGCATTTCGCCAGCGAAGACGCGGCATGCGAAGGCCTGCGCTCCCGGGCCGGCGATCTGCCGGTGGATGTCTTCATCGTCGATCAGGCACACCGGCCCCCGGAGCAGGCCTATGATCCGTTCGATGCGCTCTTCGAGGCCGGCGCCTGTGAAGGCCGGCACCAGCGTCTGACGCCCCACTCCGCGATGCTGTTCTGCTCGCCGGAAGCGTTGCCCTGGCTGATGCTCGGGATCGGGGGCAATCGTCACCTGCGGGTCAGGAGCGAAGACCAGGCCGCCTGCCGCGCCGACCTGCTGCGCCTGCTGCTCGATCACCTCGAGCACGCGCACCTCAACCGGATGCTGGCGCGCTCGGTGGTCAGCGGTGCGCTGCCTCCGGTGAGCGTGGCCAGCGAAATCACGCGCTTCATGCGCAGCCGCTGGGGCGATGCATGGGACTTCCATTCCTACACCGGCTCGATGGTGGCCGGCTTCATCCAGTCCATGCAGCAGTGCACGACCGACAGCGAGGTCCGCTGCCTGCATGGCTGCAACGAACACAGCCTGGCGGTGGCAGCGCTGGCCGGCTGGCAGCTGTTCGAGCGGGCCTTCGTGATCGCCGTGACCTCGGGCATGCTCGACGAATTCCGCGGCACCCTGTCCAACCTCAAACGGGCGGAGGCGCCGGGCCTGATCGTCTGCGCCGACAGCCCGGACAGCACCTGGTTCGCCTTCCAGGGCACCATGGACGCGGACAACGATAGCCGGCAGGTCATCGCCGCCCGGGGCCTGCGCCATGTCTTCATTCGCAAGGTCGAAGAGATCGGCGCGCGCCTGGAAGAAGCCTTCGCCATGCTCGCCGAGCGGCCCGAGCCGGTCTTCATCCTGGCGACCCAGGGCGTGCTGGAATCGCGCCCGGCGCAAGCGCTCCAGGTCAGCCTGCCTGCGCTTGCGCAGCCGGCCCCGGTGCCCGGCCCGAACGAGACGCAGCGCGCCGCGCTAGACGAGGCCATGCGGCTGATCAACCAGCAGCCGATGCACATCCTCTGGTTCTGCGGTCACCTCAGCACCGACCAGCGCGCGCGGGTGCAGCGCATTGCCCGGCGCGCCGGCATCGCCCTGGCGGACAGCATCACCCAGCCCGGCAGCATCGGCCCGTACCAGCACGGCGAATACCTGCCGAACTACCTCGGACCGCTGTCGCTGTATGGCTTCAGCCGGCGGATCTACAAGTTCCTGCATACCGACCACGAGATCAACGACACCGACAGCCAGTGCGTGTTCTTCATCAAGAGCAAGGTCGACCAGGCCACCACGCCGTTCTCCGAAGGCAAGCTCAAGCGCCAGCTGAAAGTGGTGCAGGTCAACCATAACCCCCGACACATCTCGCCATTCACCGACCTGGCGCTGGATCTGCCGCTGGACACCTTCCTCGCCCACGTGGAAAGCCGGCTCGACGTCGACGACGAGGTGCTGCGCGAACGCAAGGCCAAGCTGAGCGTCATGCAGAAGCTCCCGGAAACGGTGCCGACGGATTGCATCCGCACCACGCCGATGACGGCGAATTATTTCTTCCACCGCCTCGGTGCGCTGGTCCGCGACCTGATCGAGCAGGAAGACTACCGCTACATCGGCGTCTACGACGTCGGTCGCTGCGGCATCTCGGCGGTGCGCAACGTCCCTCGCACCAGTCCGGGGTTCTCCGGCTGGTACGGCCGGGCACTGATGGGCGACGCGCTGATGGCGCTGCCCTACATCGCCATCACCGGCTCGCAGAACGTGCTCGCCTTCGTCGGCGACGGTGCCCGCGCCCTGGTGCCGGACATCGAAGCGCGCCTGGCTGTCGGCCTGGCCCAAGACCCGCTCGGCGCGCGCAAGAACGTGACCCTGTTCTATCTCACCAACGGCGTCCTGTCGCTGATCCAGTCTTACCTGGACAAGCGCTACGCGCACAACGGCGCGGTGCAGGTTGCCGTGCCATCGCTGCGCAGCGCGCCGCCGCAGGAGCGGATCGGCGCGATCAGCCTGCGCCGCGAACACCTGAGCGACTTCGACGAGCCGGCGCTGCGCGCGGCCCTGACCGAGCCAGGGCGCCTGAACATTTTCGATGTCCTGCTCGCCCACAACTCCGAAGGAGACGGGCTGAGCCTCGTCTCCGAAACCGCCTGGAACCGCCAATGAATCCGTCCACGGCCCCCAAGACCATGAAATTTGGATTTATCGCCCATCCGACGTCCGTTGCTCTCAAGCGTCATGTGAAGATCGTCGACCTGCTGGAGCGAACCATCGCGGAGCAGGACCGCGGCTATCGCGACGACCGCTGGCAATGGCGCAACCTGGTTCCGTTCGCCGACTTCGGGCGCATCGTCAGCGCCCAGGGGGCGGTCTGCGAAGGCATCCTCCACTACATGCCGCTGACCGCCGAGGAGATGCTCTCGCAACCACGCGCCATCGCCCAGCGGGTGGTCGACGCGGTCGAGAGCCTCAAGGATCAGGGCGCCCAGGTGGTCGGCCTCGGCGGCTTCACCGCGATCGTCGGCAACCGCGGCCTGCAAACCCTGGAGCGCACCGGCATACCGGTCACCACCGGCAACTCGCTGACCGCCTACGCGGCCTACAGGAATGTGCTCGAGTCCATGGACCGACTCGGTGTCGAGCCCGCCGATACCGAGGTGGCGGTGGTCGGCTACCCGGGCTCGATCGCGCTGGTCATCGCCAAGCTGCTCGCCGGCCATGGCTGCCGCCTGTGCCTGGTGCATCGCGGCAGCGAAGCGCAGGGCCGCCAGGGGCTCGCCTACCTGCCGGAGTCGATGCACGCCCAGGTCCGCCTGAGCAATGACATCGAGCACTGCTACGAGCACGTGCAGTTCTACGTCGCGGCGACCTCCACCGGCGGCCTCATCGATCCGTATCGCCTGCGCCCCGGGTCGGTGGTGGTGGATGCGGCGCTGCCGCGCGACGTGAAGCCCTACCGCAAGGATCGCAACGACATCCTGATCATCGACGGCGGCCTGGTCTCGGCCAGCTCGGCGCTGCGCTTCGGCGCCGAAAGCATGGGGTTGGCGCCGAAGAAGTTTCTCAATGGCTGCCTGGCGGAAACCCTGATCCTCGGCCTGGAAGGTCGCGCCGAGGCGTTCTCGATCGGCCGCGAGCTGCCCGAAGACAAGGTGCTGGAAATCGGTCGCATCGCAGAGTTGCACGGCTTCTCGCCGTCGCCGATGGCGTCTTACGGCGAGCCCGTGGAGGATCGCCATTTCGCTGCGTTGCGGCCCTTCCATCGCCCGCGCACCCAGTCGCCGGCCGGCCTGGAAGGCGAATCGCTGCGCGAGCACGCGCTGCGCAGCTTCGGCGAACACATCAACCCGATCCTCCGCGATTTCTATGCGTTCAACCATATCGAACGGGTCTTCCAGCATGGTCGCGGCTGCACCCTCACCGACATCAACGGCCAGGCATTCCTCGACTTCGTCGCCGGCTATGGCTGCCTGAACACCGGCCACAACCATCCCCGGATCAAGGCGGCATTGCTGGACTACCTGCAGCGTGAGCATCCGACGTTCGTTCAATATGTCTCGGTGCCGCTGCAGACCAGCCAGCTCGCCCAGCGCCTGAGCGAGCTGGCGCCGGGGCGCATGGAACGGGTGTTCTTCAGCAACTCCGGCACCGAGGCGGTGGAGGCTGCCCTGAAGCTCGCCCTTGCCGCCATGAGCAAGCCGCGCGTGCTGTATTGCGACAACGGCTACCACGGCAAGACCCTCGGCGCCCTGTCGGTGACCGGCCGCGACAAGCACCGCACGCCGTTCAAGCCGTTGCTGCCGCGTTGCGACGCAATCCCCTTTGGGGATGCCGACGCGCTGGAGGCGGCCTTGCAGACCGGCGACGTCGGCGCCTTCATCGTCGAGCCGATCCAGGGCGAGGGCGGGGTGATCATTCCGCCGGACGGTTATCTGGCCAAGGTCCGCCAGCTCTGCTCGGCGTACGACTGCATCCTGATCCTCGACGAGATCCAGACCGGTCTCGGCCGCACCGGCAAGATGTTCGCCTGCGAATGGGAGGGCGTGGAGCCGGACATCCTGATCCTGTCGAAGTCGCTCTCCGGCGGCGCCGTACCGATCGGTGCGACCCTCTCGCGCAAGGCGATCTGGGACCGCGCCTACGGCAACATCGACACTTTCGCCCTGCACACCTCGACCTTCGGCGGCGGGAACCTGGCGGCGGCGGCGGGCCTGGCAACCCTCGATGTGCTGGCCGAGGAAGACCTGGCGGGCAACGCCGCGCGGGTCGGCGAAAGCCTCAGGCACCAGCTGACAGCGGCAACCCGCGACTATCCGTTCATCCGGGAAGTGCGCGGCCGGGGCCTGATGATCGCCATCGAGTTCAGCCACAGCTACGCCGGCGGCATCGAGGCCTTCATCCGCGAGTTCGCCAACCGCATGCCGGGCGATGCCGCGGCCACCTACCGGATGCTGTCCGGCAAGGCCAGGCAGCACATCCGCGCGGCCATCGAAGAAGTGGAGAAGAGCTTTGAGGAGATGTTCGTCCTGCGCTTCGTGACCAAGCTGTCCCAGGAGTACGGCATCCTCACCTTCGTCACCGCCAACAACAACCGGGTCATGCGCATCCAGCCTCCGCTGGTGCTCAACGAAGACCAGGCGCAATCCTTCGTCGATGCGTTCGCTCGTGTCTGCCACGACATGTCGACCTTCCTCGACTGATCTCGGCGCCGGATCGCAAGGGCTTGCGCCAGGGCGCTCGCAGGCGCTGCGCTTCTGATCCATCGGCACGTGCGTCACCGGCCGGCAATGGACAGCGGCTCGCACGAGCTTGACCGCAAGCCCGCGCTACCGGCAGACAGCAAAACGGGGCGGCCCGCCATCGGCAAGCCGCCCCGCCCATCCCATCCCGGCGCGCTTCAGCGGCCGAGCAGATCGTAGATGACCGGATCGTCCGCGCACATGCCGCCGCCGCACTCAAGGAAGGTGCCGAGGACATTGCCCAGCGTCAGCACGGTCAGCAGGGCCACCGCCGCCAGGGCCGCGCGCGACATCGGCGCGCGCTTGGCAGGCCCCTCGTCCGCCTCGGGCGAACGCTCCAGCAGCAGCAGGATCGCCGTGCCCGCGATCATCACCGCGAACGCGATGAACGCCAGGGTATAGAGGTGCAGACCCCACAGCGCTTCGCCGTAGGTGCCGGTGCCGGGCACGATATGCAGCAGGATCTGGCGGCCGGCGATGGCGGCGCCCGCCAGCGACGCCAGGATCATCAGCGCGTAATGCGCCGGCCGCGCACCGAAGCGGAGATTGAGCGCCAGGCCCACGCCCGCGGCAATGAAGCACCCGCGCTGCAGCAGGCACAGCGGACATGGCAGGTCGTGCAGGACGATCTGGTGGACAAAGGCATACAGCAGGACGGCGCTCACGCCGAAAAGACCCGCCGTGTTGAGTCGGACCGAAAGCGAGGAAGACATGGGAGATCGGATTCTTGTAATGAATGGAGAATGGGCCGGCTTTTACAGCACGATATTCAAGGTGCTGGTCGCATGCATGCGGAACAGCACCAGGACAGCGGCAATACCGAGCGCCCACAAGCCGAGTCCGATTCTCTGCTGGCCGCGCAGAATGCCGCATAGCCCGATAAAAAAAATGAGAAAAGGCAATACCATCATGGGTGGATTTTCCTTTAACGAGAAATGAATTGAGTGGTCGTCCCGGCGCCATGCCGAACACGGCATGCATGCCGCGAACCCGGTTGATTCCGGCGTATGTGAAGCGCACCGGCAAATATCGGGGATGACCGATCGGGTCTACCCCCCAAAAGCGGGGTGAATAGTATGCGTGCCGATTTCCGGCATTTTTCAACAAATCTCAAATCCCATTATTCTTGAAATATCCGCATCTGGTCGCCATTTTCCATGCGATTCAAAAATCACATCATTATTTTGAATCAGGAATATTTACAATGAATTCAGCCGATCAATACATTGCCGGTCTCGGCGCGGCCGTGCCTGATCCGCGATTGCGGCGCGGATGCGTCCGGGCGGGCGCGGCCGAATTCCGTGGGATGAAGATGGGGTCCGGCTGGAAGGCTGCCGCCACACCGGTGACGCAGCGTGGCTGGACGAGCCGGGCCGGCGCGCTGCGGGCGGGCGGGTTACGGCCCGGGCTGCGGCCGTGGCGGGCGCTGCGGCGACGGGGCAGGCCCCGCCGTGGTGAATGCGGTTCCGGCGGCCCGTGTCATGCCGGGCCGCCGCTTGCGTCCGATGGGTCTGTGGTCAGCGCTTGACGCACAGACGCGCCGTCGCGCGGTCCAGTGCAACGCGATGCAGCGCATCGAGCGACCGCTCCCGCGCCACCTGGCCCGCCGCGATGGCGGCCTGCGCCTGGCAATCCGGCGCGCGGCGCAGCGATGCGGTATCGCGCAAGCCCGCCAGGATCGAAGCCTGCAGCGTGTCCAGCCGCGGGCGGATGACATCGCGCAGGCTCTGCCGCGGCGCGGACGGCGCCGCGCCGTCACGACGCCAGCCGTTGAGCAGGGCGTACTGGACGGTCTTGTTGGCTTCCATCTGGTCGGCGAACACGCTGGAGACCTCCTCGGCCGTCAGCCCATACGCGGGCGCCTGGCCGGAGACGTTGGCGATCACCTTGGCTTCGCGCTCGGGATCGTAGACGGACTGGCCCGTGTCCCACTTGCTCAGGGCCACCTGGTCGGCCGTGGTGAGGCGGTCTGCGAGGCCGCGCACCAGCGGCGCAAAGGCGTTTTCCTGCGTGCCGGCGCCGGTCGCCGCGCAGCCCGCGGTCAGCCACAGGGCGCAGGCGAGTGCCGCGGTTTGCCGGATACCCGGACGCTTGAGAATGGTCTTCATAGCGAATGCGTGTCGATGGCGGAATGCCATGCTCTGTTTGCGAAGGATGGCAATGATAGCGATGCCGGTGCGTGCCCGCACCTCCCGGCCTCGCGGGCGCGGGCGCTACACTCGCCACTCCACCATCCATCCTGGGAATCCCGCCATGCCCGAGCTGCGCACCCTCTACCCCGCCATCGAACCGTATGAGACCGGCCAACTCGATGTCGGCGATGGGCACAGCGTCTACTACGAGCGCGTCGGCACGCCCGGCGCCAAGCCGGCGGTGTTCCTGCACGGCGGGCCGGGCGGCGGCATCTCGGCGGACCATCGCCGGCTGTTCGATCCGGCACGCTACGACGTGCTGCTGTTCGACCAGCGCGGCTGCGGCCGCTCCACGCCGCACGCAGGGCTGGAGGCCAACACCACCTGGCACCTGGTGGACGACATCGAGCGCCTGCGCGCGCTGGCCGGCGTGGCGCGCTGGCTGGTATTCGGCGGCTCGTGGGGCTCGACGCTGGCGCTCGCGTATGCGCAGAAGCATCCCGGGCGCGTCAGCGAACTGGTGCTGCGCGGGATCTACACCGTGTCGCAGGCCGAGCTCGACTGGTACTACCAATACGGCGTGTCGGAGCTGTTCCCCGAGAAATGGGCGCGCTTCCAGGCGCCCGTTGCGCCAAGCGAGCGCGGCAACATGATCGCCGCCTACCGCAAGCTGCTGACCGACAGCGATCCGCAGAAACAGATCGAGGCCGCCCGCGCATGGAGCGTGTGGGAAGGCGAGACCATCACCCTGCTGCCCGATCCGTCCAACAGCGCCAAGCACGCGGAAGACCATTTCGCGCTGGCCTTCGCGCGGCTGGAGAACCACTACTTCACGCACCGCTGCTGGCTGGAGGACGGACAGCTGCTGCGCGATGCGCACCGCCTGGCCGGCATCCCCGGCGTGATCGTGCACGGCCGGTACGACATGCCCTGCCCCGCGCGGTACGCCTATGCGCTGCACCAGGCATGGCCGGACGCCGCGTTCCACCTGATCGAGGGCGCCGGGCATGCCTGGACCGAGCCCGGCATCCTGGACCGGCTGATCGCGGCGACCGACCGGTTCGCGGCATCGCACGGCCGCTGAGCGAACGCCGTCGACCCGGCGGCGCGGAAAGCGCGGGACCGCGGCGATTGACGGATGACAACCACCCGCGCCAACACCCTATCGCGCGGCCCCTTCACCCCACTTCAAACGCCCGTCCTCCACCGGCCCGCCGTGCTATCGTCGCCGCCACGCAAATTTCACGCACGTACGCTATGCATGATGTCGTCATCAGCGGCACCGGCCTGTGGGTCGCGCCGGAGGTCATCACCAACGCAGAACTGGTCGCGTCCTTCAACGCCTATGCCCGGCGCTACAACGAAGCGAACGCCGACGCCATCGCTGCCGGCGAACTGGCCGCCGTGGCCGAGTCTTCGGTGGAATTCATCGAGAAGGCATCGGGCATCCGGCAGCGCTACGTGATCGACAAGGCGGGCGTGCTCGACCCGGCGCGCATGCGGCCGCGCCTCGCGCCGCGCGGCGACGACACCCTGTCGCTGCAGGCCGAGATCGGCGTGGCGGCGGCGCGCGAGGCGCTGGCGGCCGCCGGCCGCGATGCCGCCGACATCGACATGCTGATCTGCTCCGCCGCCAACATGCAGCGCCCGTATCCGGCCATGGGCATCGAGATCCAGAACGCCCTGGGCGCCGGCGGCTACGCCTTCGACATGAACGTCGCCTGCTCGTCCGCCACCTTCGGCCTGGAGCAGGCGGTCAACGCCGTGCGCACCGGCTCGGCGCGCATGGCGCTGATGGTGAACCCCGAAATCACCTCCGGCCACCTGGCCTGGCAGGACCGCGACTGCCATTTCATCTTCGGCGACGTGTGCACCGCCGTGGTGGTCGAGCGCGCCGACGACGCGCGCGCCCGCGACCAATGGCACGTGCTGGGCACCCGCATGGCGACCCGCTTCTCCAACAGCATCCGCAACAACGCCGGCTTCCTGTCGCGCAGCGAAGACCGCCACCCCGACGACCGCGACCAGCTCTTCCGCCAGGAAGGCCGCAAGGTGTTCAAGGAAGTCTGCCCGATGGCCGCGGAGCACATCGCCGGCCACCTGCAAGCGCTCGGCCACGCGCCGGCGGACGTGCGCCGCTTCTGGCTGCACCAGGCCAACCTGGGCATGAACCAGCTGATCGGCAAGCGCCTGCTGGGCCGCGATGCCACGGCGGACGACGCGCCGGTGATCCTGGACGAATTCGCCAACACCGCCTCGGCCGGTTCCATCATCGCCTTCCATCGGCATCGCGGCGACCTGCGGCCGGGCGATCTGGGGGTGATCTGCTCGTTCGGGGCGGGGTATTCGATCGGGAGCGTGGCGGTGCGCAAGCGCTGACCGGACGGTCGCGGGCGGCGCACCCTTGCACGAAGCGGGAGGGGCCGGCGCCGTACCGCCTCATCCACCCGCGCGGCCATGCCGGACCTCGCCCCTCGGCCGACGGCCCGTCACTTGGCTTTGCCCTTGCCCTTCGTCCCCTTGCCTTTGCTCCTGGATGGCTGGGCGCGCGACGCCCCCGCCAGCGCGTTCAATCGATCGATCAGCCTCGTCTGGGCCCGCGCGACGCCGACACCCAGGGTGACGTCCTCGAGCTTCAACGACGCCCGGTAGGCCTGGTCGCCCGTTGCTTCAGCGTACCGCACCAGGCGACCCTTGCTCTTTCCAAGATCGTCTTCAATCTCCGCCAGCATGGTCGACATCCCCTGCAATACGTCCCGGCTGGCGTGGTCAATGCTGACAGCGGCCACGTCCAGGGTCGCGCGCATCCACGCACGCTGCGTCATGTCCGTCTCGACGATGGCGCGCCATTCCAGCGAATCGACCAGCTCGTGGACAAAGTTCGTTTCCGCGTCGATGGCCTCGCGCGTGTCGCCGATGGCAGGCTTCGCTTCGATCAGGCCTACGACGCGCTCGCACGCCTCATAAAGCCTGTCGACAATGTCGTCGTGGATGCCCTGGATGGCATCCGCTTCCCGCACGTAGGCGCTGGCGTCGCCGGCGGGCTGCCGGATGCGCGACTGCGCGTTACGCCGCCCCGCCGCCAGATCGGCCAGCGTCTGCACGCAGAACCGCATGTACTCGGCCAGGAACTCGCAGCGGCTCACGGCGGCGCTGAGGAGCGCGGCCTCGCTATTCGGGCTCGCGGATTCCGGGGCGTCGCCAAGCGTCACGGTGTCGACAAAGGCCTCGCCGGCCTTCGCGCCCGCGGCCTGCACCTCCGCGGCGATCTTGCCCAGTGCCTTGGCCCGCTGCGCCAGATTCGCCTCGCCCATTGCGGGCGCCGCGCGCTCGTGGCAGCGGATCAACTCCGCTGTCAGGCGACCGGCCGCCGCGATCCCGCGCAAGAGCAGCGCTGACCCGGCCTGCTTTCGGGTCAGCGCCGCCGGGACGCCGGGCGGCAAGGCAAGCAGGCCCTCGCGCCGCTGCTCCAGGCGCAGCGCGGCCATGTCGGCGGCCGCGGCCATCGCGGCGTCGGACGGCTCCTCGGCCGTACCGGCGGACGTGATGCCTGGCCCTGTGACCGCCTTCGGATCGACGAGTGCCCTCAGCCTGTGCTCGACGCGGGTGGCCGCCGCCCAGATATCGGGCGACACGCTGGTGCACAGCGTGCTCACCTCGCGGCGCTCGATGCGGTGCGCGGTGTGCACCAGCTGCATCCGCAGATCCGCGCAGAACGTCGAAAACGCGTGCAGGGCCGGCTTCAATGCCGATGCTGCGCCGGCCCCGGCCTCCTTGGCCAGCGTCACCACTTGCAGAAGGTGGGCGGCGGTGGGCAACAGTTGTTCCGGCTGCGCCAATGGCTGGCGCGTGATGCGGAGGAAAGCCTGCAGCGCGGTGAACGGCGCGACCATCCGGGCAGCATCGATACCGCTCGCGCGCAGCGCAACGGGTACGTCCTCGACGCAACTGCGCATGTGCTGGCAACCATCCGCCACGTGGATGCCCAGTTCGTCCGGCACGTGCATCCGCGCCATCAGCTGGGCGACGGTCTGCGCGTCGCGAACCTGCCCCAGGCTGCCGCGCACCTGCTCCCACATCGCGGCGAAGACCCGGCCGGCCATGGCTTGCATCTTGCCGACGCCTGCGTCATACCCCTGGCGGATCTCCGCATGCAATGCCTGCACGTCCGGCGCCGACAGCGCCTCGCTCGGCCAGCCCGAGGCCGCGACCGCCTCGAACGCCTGCCGGGCCCTGCCGAAGACCTCCACGGTGCGATGCCATAGACCGAATGCCCTGACCTGGTCGTCCACCGACAACGCACCCGCTTCATGCGACTGCGCAAGCGCGGCAAGACGCCTTGCGGACTCGATGCCGGGCGTCAGATGCGCGATCAGCTCCGTCAGCGCCACGCCCACAGCGCGCTCCGAAACGCCGGGCTCGTCGATCAACATGGGTTCGGGGGCCGCCGCTGCCGGCATCTCGCCTTTCAGCGCCGGCCCCAGCAAGGCGATCGTCTTGACGATCTCGGCGCTCATGGCTGCCGACATCGCGCGTCGGGCCGCTTGCGCCTCCGGCCGCAGCCGGTTGAGCAAGGCGAGGGGGAGCACCCCGCCCCCGGCCGAGACGAGCTGCGCCGCATCCCCGTGGATGATGTTCAGTTGGTCATTGAACTCCGCCTGGATGGGGACGTCACGAAACGGCAACGTGGCAAGCGCCTCTGCATTGCCCAATGCGAGCGCACGCTGCAACGGTTTCAGCACGACGTCGAGCGACTTCGGATGGCCCGCATCGAACGATTGCCGCCCGCCCTTGAAACGCCAGATGCCATCCAGCAGACCGTGCGTGATCTCAAGCCGCGTGGCCTGCGCTTCGCACTCCGCCTCGGCGGTCTCCAGCGGCGTGACGAAATCGCCCGGCAGATTCAGCTTGAGCGCGGCATCGCGGGCGGACCGATAGTGATCCGATGCCGCCTGCCAGGCCTGCGCGGCATCGTCGCAGTCCAGCCTCATGTCGTTGAGCCGCCGGAAATTGGAATCGACGTTTTCGCTCCCGGGCAAGAACGCATCCTTCAGTTGCTCGGCCGACGCGCCTGGATAGCGCTCGGCTGCCTCGGCGCGCAATCGTCCTGCCGCTTCCACCAGAGCGAGTACGTCTTCGGCCGTGGCGGCCTCGCGCACGCGCGCCTTCAGGTCGCGCAGTTGCGCCGCGCGCGCGGCGGGATCGGCGTGGAAACGGATCAGCCTATCGTCTTCTTCGTCCGAGGACATCGCCTCCGCATCGTCGATCGACATGGCGTCGCTCTGCCCGGCGGCCAGGGCTTCGGACGCGCCGGCCTGGGGCCACATGGCGCGCAGCCGGTCCGCCAGCGCATCCGGCAAGGCCGACGAAGCGGCGCGGGGCGACGGCGGCAGGTCGTCTTCGGCCGACCACACAGCATACGGATCCGGCGCGGTTGCGATCAGCATGCCTGCGTTGGTGGGCGACACGACATAGGCCCTGGGCCTGACACGGTTGAGCGTCTCCAGCACGGCAGACTTGATCGCATCGCCGCCATGCTGGCCGACAATATAGTGCGTCTCGCCATTCAGATTGCCGCGATGCCCGTGGTAGCTCATCAGCGCCAGGGCGACCGGCGCGGCCACGCCGACGGGGCGGCTCGATGGCGCCGGTTCGCGGAAAACGAGATTGGCATGGAAGTCCAAGGTGTTCGCCCGCGCGTCATACCCGGCATCGGGCAGCACGACCTCGTCCTGGATGGCCTGGGCGACCAGCCACCGGGCGCGATCCGCCTGCCCCGCACCCATGCAAGCCGAGATCGCGGCGCTGTAGGTGATGACGTTCGGGCGCAGGGCCGGATCGCTCTGGCCCAGCACCCTGAGCTCGTCCAGCAGCGCCAGCGCCTCGTCCACCCAGCCGGCCTTCTCGCACGCCGAGATCGTCGCGCTGTAAGTCACGACGTTCGGCCGCATGATCGGATCGTGGGCGGCGAGCGCCTTGAGTTCGCCCAGCAGCGCCACCGCATGGTCGGCCCGGCCGGCTTTCTCGCACGCCGAGATCGCCGCACTGTAGGTCACGACGTTCGGCCGCATCATCGGATCGTCGCTGTCGATCGCCTTGAGTTCATTGAGCAGGACCAGCGCTTCGTCCATGCGCCCGGCCTTCTCGCACGCCGAGATCGCCGCGCTGTACGTCACGACGTTCGGACAGATGCCGGCGTCCTTGACGGCGGCGAACAGCGCCATGGAGCGCGCAAAGTCGCCGCCGATCCGCAGCAGGGACGTCGTGAGCTTCAGGACCTCGTCCGCCGGGCATCCCTCGTCGGCATACGTTGCGATCGCGGCGGCATTCGAACGCGGATCGCCAACCTGGGATGACGCATCCACACCACCGTCCGCCGGCTCCGGACGTTTCGGCAGCGCCATCGTGCTCCGCCTGAACCCCGCATTCGATGCGCTGCCCAGCACGGACCAGCGGTTGGCGGCCAGCGGCGCGAGCGTTTCGTTGGAAGCGCGTACGGCGCGGCTGCCCTCCGGCCGCGGCGCCGACGCCTGCCCCGAGGCCGGCTGCTGCTGCATGTCGGGGGCGTCGGGTGCATGGCGTACGCGCTGGTCACCGATGTTGGAACGCCACATGGGTTCGTGCTCCGGATGGAAAGGGGAAGACGTGGGGCCCGACGCGCGCAAGCGGCTTCGCTGTTCCGGCGCCGATGGGGTCGCCCGCATCGCCGGATGCGCAGGGAAATCGGCATTTATAGATCGGTTGCCGGGCAGCGGCTCCAGGCTATGCGAAACCGCAGTTCGGAAACCGATGCGACCGGGCACGCGGCGCGTGCCGTGGCGTTTGGGGGCGGTGGATGCGTGAAAGCGTGTTCTTCAGGGGTGGACGGGGGCTGTGCAGCGGGTTGGGCGCGGTTTATCGTCGCGGGCGGCGCTGCCGGCACCCTGGCGATTGGATGAATCGTCGCTTACGCATTGCCGCGACGAAACATCGGAACATGCCGTTTCGCAAGATATGGAATGCCAGCGAAATCGCTGACAATGGCGACCACATCACCCATCCGGGAACGACAGTGGGCGCATCCAATTGCGACCTCCCACTAGCGTGGTCTTTACTCGGCATCCATTGGAAAGTTGCAGCAAGCTGGGGGATTCGATCAAGCGGCCGTCCAAGCGCTATACGACTCTCTGCTCTCGGATAAGACAACCGAATAGACAGAATGAAGTTACGTCCCACCACGGTCACCTTCGACGACGTGTCGCAGCGTATCTACCATCCGGCCACCCGGTATCACCCCGAAACGACATCGTTCAATTTCACCGCCAACGGCAAGCGGGAATATGCCGTGAGCATAGAAGGCAATGTCAAGGTTCAGAACGGCATGACCGTCACGGCTCTGCTTGGAGAGCCGGGCAACTGGCAAACGTTGCGGGGCTGGGTAGACCATGAAACGGGGACGATATCAGGCATCCGCCCGCCCTCATTGACTGTCTTGCATGCCGCGCTTTGTGTGTTGCCGATTGCGCTCACGCCGATGTATGTCATGCCTCTGTTTGGTGTCGGGGAATGGGAGCCGCGTGCCGCGTTGTCGGTCATATTTGGCATGGCCGTGCTGTTAGCCGTCTTCAATCTTTCGCGCGCGTGGAAGGCGCGGACAGCACTGAAGATGCTGCGTGGACTCAAGTCTGTGGACACAGCACAGCAAGCCGTAGTGTCGGCCGAAGCGGGTCATGATGGCGCCTGAACTGGAGCAAGAAGTCACGGCCATGAGCCGAGAGGCAAATAACGCCGACATCATCGGCGCACGCTTTTACCGGCGCGACGCCACGATTTATCAGCTATCCAGCACAGTCAACCATATTGTTGGCTACTGGATCAGCAAGCATTTCAAGCCGATACCCATGCTCGTTTCTCGTGGTCGGAGCCTTGCGCATGAGTTCGTGCCTGGCAATCCGGAGGCAGAGGCCTAATACGCGTTCGTCATGCGGCATTTCGATGCCGTGGAGGTAGCGTTGCAGTCGGACGGATTGTGGGTGGACTCCCCCTGATCCCAAACAGTCCGCGCATCGATGACCGGCGTCGGCTGCGGATTCAACCGACGGGCGTACCGCCAACCGGGCTCAGCCGGTTATCCAGCCATCAGATGGTCAAGTCGAGACCACTGCACTTGCAATCGGGAATGCCTCAGCATGGCCACCGATGGGCCACAGCCTATCGGGTCCGAGGCCGTCTGCGCCGAGGTCGATTGCCACCCTGGTGCTTCCGGATCGCGCCTGAAACGCCCTTCACATGAAGCGCGCCTGCTTCGGGCTCGCCAGGATCACGCCCCCTCCACCAGCATCGCCGCCGCCGCCCCCACCAGCACCGCGCAGAACACCAGCCGCAGCCGCATCGGCGAGAACCGGTGCGCCAGCGCCACGCCCCACGACACACTGGCCATGCCGCCGAGCGCCAGCGGAATGCCGGTGCCCCAGCTGACATGGCCGGCATGGGCGTAGGTGGCGAGCGCGATCAGCGAGCCCGGCACCACCAGCGCCAGCGCCATGCCCTGGGCGCGCGTCTGCGACATGCCGAACAGCGTCACCAGCGCCGGCACCACGACCAGCCCGCCGCCCACCGTGAAGATGCCCGACATGCCACCGCTGGCGATGCCCAGCAGCGCGATCGCGGCGGGCGGCATGGCGCGGGGCGCCCCGGGTTCGGGGTGGGCGGCGGCCGGCTCCGCGTGGGGCCGGTCCTGGAGCTGCGAGGCAAAGTAGACCGCCAGGACAATCAGGAACCAGGCGAAGGCCGTGCGCAGGTGATCGGCATCAAGCCCCGCCGCGAATCGCGCGGCCACGTAGGTCGATGCCATCGCGACCGCGCACAGGGCCGCCACCGAGCGCAGATGCACCGGATGCCGCTGGTGGTAGCGCAGGAAGCCGATCAGCACGTTGGGGGCGATCATCACCAGGGCCGTCCCCTGGGCCAGGTGCTGATCCATCCCGTACAGATAGCCGAGGATGGGGATCGCGATCAGGCCCCCGCCGATGCCGAGCAGGCCGCCGGCCACACCCAGGCCCAGCCCGAGCAGCAGATTTGTCAGAACCGTCAGGACCAGGTGATGCGCCATACCAACAGAAAGGCCCGCGCCCTGGCGCCGACCCGATTTGATGACAAAAGAGCGCAGCATTGTAGCGCCGCCCTCGCCCGCCCGCTCGTCCCCGCCGCCGCCCGGCGGGCGGTGCGGCCAGGCATCCGGACGGCAGACATGGCCGTCGCGGCAGCGGCTCGGCATGCCGTACGCAGACCCGCCGAACGCCTTGGAAAACCGACGGCCGGCCCGGTGGCAGTGTCGCGCGCGCCCCAATAATCCCGACTTTCTGGGTCGAAAAAACACGTCTTGACACTTTGGTGCGCCCGTTTTAGGTAAGATTGCCGGCGCAAATTCATTGATGCTGAGTTCATCGGCACGTCAAAAGAACGGGGAATGAAGGGTGAGGGTGAGCCAATTTCGCCAGAGAGAGTCGTTCCATCGCAGTCCTCGCTGGCCGGCCGTCGCGATCGCCGTGGCAATCCTGCTGCTGGTCCAGCCCACCGCGCACGCGGCCGGCTTCGGCGCTTTGCGCGTGCGTTCCAATCTGGGACAGCCGCTGCAGGCCGAGATCGAGCTGATCAACGTCACCGAGGAAGAAGGCCAGCATCTAGCTGCCAGGCTGGCCTCGCCTGATGCGTATCAACGCGCCGGCCTGACCTACAACCCGATCGTCTCGACGCTGCGGACCTCGCTGGTGCACCAGCCCGACGGCAGCTACGTGGTGCGGGTGCGTTCCGCCCAGCCCATCGGCGAGCCGATCGTCGACATCCTGGTCGACCTGGGCTGGGGCGCCGGCCGACTCTCCCGCGCCTATACCTTCCTGCTGGACCCGGCGAGCTCCGGCAGTGCGATCCAGAATGCCACGCCGATACAGGTGCCGCAGGCGATGACGCCGAAGGTGTCCGAACCCGCGCCGGCGCCGGCCGCCACACCGCGAGTCCGGATCGCCGCGCTGGTGCCGCAGCATGCCGCCCGTCCGGCGCGCCAGGCCGCCCGCCCGCGGCCCGCCCCGGCCACAACGGATGCCGCGCCCGGCAGGACATACACCGTGCGGCCCGGCGACAGCCTCTACGACATCGCGTCGAACGCCGCGCCAGGCCAGGACGCCGCGTCGCGGAACCAGATGGTGCTTGCGCTGTACCGCAGCAATCCCGACGCGTTCATCGGCGGCAACATCAATCGCCTGCGCGTCGGCTCCGTGCTGAACATGCCGCCGGCTGGCAACACGCTGGTCCTGACGATGAGCGACGGCATCGGGCAAACCGCCGGTTCTGCCGGCTCCGACGCCGACCGCAGCCGGCCGGCCCCGGCCGCTGCGGCACCAGTGGCCGACGACCGCGCGCTCAAGGCAATGGAATCGCGCGTGGCCGAGCTCGAGAAGAGCCTTGCCGAGATGCAGCACCAGCTCGCGCTGAAGAATGCGGAGCTCGCCAGGGCCGCCGCGAGCGCGCCGCCCATGCCGGCCGCCAGTGCGCCGGCGCCGCAGGCCGAGACGCAGTCGTCGGCCCCGGCAGCGCAGGCGCAAGCGCTGGCCGCTCCGGCTGCGCCGATCGAGACGGCGGCCAGCGCGTCGCCACCGGTGACCGAAGCTTCCACGCCCGCCGCCGCGCCCGAACAGGCACCGGTAGCCGCCGTCGCGCAGCCACGGGCCCCGAAGGCATCGTGGCTCTCGTCGTTGCCGGTCGTCTCGCTGGCGCTGGGCCTGGTGGCGCTGCTCGGCGGCTGGGTGGTGTATCGCCGGCTCCAGCAGACGCCGGTACGCACGCACGGCTTCCAGAACAGCCTGCTGTCGCGGGAAAACACCGTGATCGCCGATGCCAACTCGCTGTTCGGCCCGGCCGGCGCCCAAAACATCAACACGTCGCAGCACAGCGTGTTCGGGACCGATTTCCGCGTCGGCAGCGGCAACGAGAACAACGACGTCGATCCGATCGCGGAAGCCGATGTCTACATCGCCTACGGCCGCGACGTGCAGGCCGAGGAAATCCTGCGCGAGACGCTCGAACAGCATCCGGAGCGCCAGGCCATCCGCCTCAAGCTGATGGAGATCTTCGCCAACCGCCAGGATGCGCAGGGCTTCCAGGGCATCGCCGAAGACATGCTGGCGCGGGTCGGCGCCGCCTCTGCCGAATGGGCCGAGGCCGCCGCGCTGGGCCGCACGTTCGACCCGGACAATCCGCTGTACCTGACGGTGCAGGGCGATGGCCCGAATGCGGACGCGGCAGCCATGCCCGTCGCGCCCGCCCCTCCCGCGGAAGCAGCGGACGCCGCTGCCGCCGAACCAGCCGAGGTCCCCGAAGCGCCCGAGGCGCCGGCCACGGCGGACGACCTGCCCCGCCACAGCCTGGAACTGCTGGCCACGCCGGATCAGGACCCTGCGGCATCGGCCAAGGTGCCACGGTTGCCTGACCTGGAACTGTTGCCCTAACGCACACCATCGATCGGGCGCCGATGCCGGGCACGGCCAGGCCGCACCGGCTACAGGAAAACGTCGGCACGGCCGCCGCGGCGCTGACGCCAGCGGACCGTTCCGCCATCAAGGCGACACTGGCGCAGATCGCCGTGGCGGGCGATCGCTACCCCGCGCATCTGCAGCAGCGCGTCGGCCGCTGACCGGCACGATGCCGGCGGCCGCAGGCCGCGACCGGCAAGCCATGGCAGCACAGGCGCGCGTTGGTGGCGAACTTGTCGTCGGCGTCCTGCTGCCGAGCGGGGCCCTGGCCGCCCACCCAGACCTCGCCGGCGTGGCGCTCAAGCGGATGGCCGGGCTGGCTGCCGATGCCGGGGCGGTACGATCGTTCGTGGCGTCACCTGCTGGTGCTGGAGCACGGTCTCAAACCACGGCCGCCGGCGCGATCGACACGCCGGTCACGCCGTGCCGCTGCAGCGCGCGCTCGACGAAGCCGCTTGCCTTCATCTCTTCGACAAAGCGCGCCACATACTGCGCGGCACGCGGCCCCCGCCCGGCGGGAACCCCCATCGCCTGGCGGATCACCATGAAACGCTCGTCCAGCAGCCGCAGCCCCGGCCGGTGCGCCGCATCGGCCTCGAGCTGCTGCCTGACGCCGGCGGCGACCTCGCACTGCGTGTCCAGGAAGGTCTGCACCACGGCGGGCGAGGTCGGCGCGCGAACGATCTCCGCGTGCCGCAGCTCGCGCGTGAGGAACAGGTCGTAGGCGCTGCCCTGGCCGACCACCACGCGGTTGCCGGCGCGGTCCACCTCGGCGTTGCCGCGGATGGGCGAGTCCGCGCGGACCAGGTACCAGCCCTCGATCAGGACATAAGGCTCGGTGAAGCGGATGCTCGCGGCGCGGCACGGATCGATCGCAAAGAAGCCGACATCGGCCTGCTCCTGCGACACCACGTCGACCGATTTGCCGGCGGCATCGACCACCACCAGCTCCAGCGCCACACCGAGCCGCTGCGCCAGGGCGTTCGCCAGATCGACGGAGACGCCGGCCGGCTGCCGCTGCGCATCCAGGCCAGCCAGGATGGGGTTGCCCAGGTTGATGGAGGCACGCAAGGCGCCCGTGGGTGCGAGATCGGCAAGCAGGGTCGGATCGAGGGTCATGCTGGCTAGGATTCGAGAATGCTGGCGATGTTGGTGATGGCATCGAGCGTGTGGCGCAGGTGCGCGCGCATCATGTCCGAGGCCGCTTCGTTGCGCTCGCGCGCGAGCAGGTCGAGGATGTGGAGGTGCTGGCGGGCGTGTTCCGGATAGCGCTCGCGGTGCTGCATCGAGCGGTACGACAGCAGGCGCCGGACCCGGTTGACGCGCCGGATAGTATCGATGAAGAACGCGTTGCCCGACGCCTCCACCAGCGATTCGTGGAAGCGCACACCGCGGTCGTGCAGCTGGTCGGCGGTGTCCGTCTCGATGCCGCCGGCCAGCAGATGGTGTTCCGCCGCGCGCAGCCGCTCGATCGCACATGCATCGAGTCGGTACGCCGGCTCCAGCAGCGCGGCGGCTCCAGCTCCAGCCGCAGCACCACCGGCAGCCGCGCGGACGTCATGCCGAACATCGCAGGCAGATCGGTGATCCGGTAAGCGGCGTTGCCGACGCGCACCACCGCCTGAAGAGGGGGATAGGTGTTTTCCACGAGTGAATTTTTGCATGTTTTTAAGAAAAAATGCAATCAAGTGGAAACCCCAATCCCAACGAAACCACCCGGAGACACCGCCATGACACCGGCATCCGCCGTTCCCGCCCACCCTTGCCCGCCCGGCCCGAACGCATTGCGGCGACGCCTGCTGCAGGCCGCCCTGTCCACCGGCGTGCTGGCCTCCATCGGAACGGCAGCGCCGGCCGCGGCCTCCGCCCACGCCACCTCAACCCCTTCGAAACCCATGGATCTGTACGCCTATGTGGGCTCGCGCACCACGCGCGAGCGCAACGCCCGCGGAGACGGCATCAGCGTGTTCCGCGTCGACACGCAAACCGGCGGGCTTGCGCCCGTCCAGCTCGTCAAGGACCTCGTCAACCCATCGTTCCTCGCGCTGAACGCCGCCGGCGACCGGCTCTACACGGTGCACGGCGATCTGGCCGACATCAGCGCCTTTGCCGTCGACCGCGCATCCGGCCGGCTCAGCTTCATCAATCGGCAGAGCACGCAGGGCAAGAACCCGGTCCACCTGGCGCTCGACCCGTCGGGCCGGTTCGTGGTGGTGACCAACCACATCGGGGCCAGCCTGGCCGTGCTCCCGCTCGCCGCCGACGGCGCGCTGGGCGAGGTCACGCAGCTGGTGAAGCTCGACGGCCCGATCGGCCCGCACCGCATCGAGCAGAGGCAGGCCAAGCCGCACTTCAACCGGTTCGATCCCGCCGGCCGCTTCGTCGTCGTGCCGGACAAGGGCCTGGACCGGACCTTCGCCTTCCGCTTTGCCGAAGGCCGGCTCACCCCGGCCGCGCCGAGCTTCGTGTCGGCCCGCGAGAGCGCCGGGCCGCGCCACGTGGCGTTCCGTCCGGACGGCCGCTTCGCCTACGTCGTCAACGAGCTCGACTCGACCGTGACGACGTACGGCTACGACGCCGGCACCGCCACGCTCACGCCCCTGCAGGTGCTGCCGTCGCTGCCGGACACCTTCACCGGCAACAGCCGCGCCTCGGAGATCGAAGTGGATGCCGCCGGCCGGTTCGTCTACGCCTCCAACCGCGGACACGACAGCATTGCCGTGTTCCGCATCGACGCGGCCAGCGGGCTGCTGCGGTTCGTGGCGGCGGAGCCGTCGCTCGGCCGCACGCCGCGCTTCTTCACCATCGCCCCGGGCGGACGCTTCCTGTATGCGCTGAACGAAGACAGCGACAGCATCGTCGCCTTCGCCATCGACCCGCACACAGGCCGCCTGCACCCGACCGGAACCCGCGCGCAGAGCGGCAGCCCGGTCTGCATGGTGTTCTCGACCCCGGCCGCGTAAGGAGCCCGCCATGTCCCACACCCAAGCGCCGGCCGGCGCGCCCGCCGTCGGCACCATCGCTGCCCGCCACCCCGCAGCGCCCGACGAGCGCGCGATCGTCCGGAAGATCACCTGGCGCATCCTCCCCTTCGTGTTCGCGCTGTACATCATTTCGTACCTCGACCGCGCCAACATCGGCTACGCCGCGCTGCAGATGAACCAGGAGCTCGCCCTGAGCAGCGAGGCGTTCGGCTTCGTCTCGGGCATCTTCTTCATCGGCTACTTCCTGTTCGAGGTGCCCAGCAACCTCATGCTCAACCGCTTCGGCGCGCGCCGCTGGATCGCGCGGATCCTGGTGACGTGGGGGCTGGTCGCCATGGGCTCGGCGTTCGTGCAAAGCGCCACGCAGCTGTATGCACTGCGCTTCCTGCTCGGCGTGGCGGAGGCGGGCTTCTTTCCCGGCATCATCGTGTACCTGACGTACTGGTTCCGGGCGCGCGAGCTGGCGACCACCGTGGCGCTGTTCACGGCCGCGATCCCGGTGTCGTACATCGTCGGCGCGCCGCTCTCCACCTGGATCATGGACCACGTCCACTGGCTGCAGTGGAGCGGCTGGCGCTGGATGCTGCTGCTCGAAGGCGCGCCGGCCGTGATCGGCGGGCTGCTCTGCTACGGCTACCTCGCCGATCGCCCCAAAGACGCGCGCTGGCTGTCCGAGGCCGAGCGCGACTGGCTGCTGGCCGAGCTGGAGCGGGACCGCAAGGCCCGCCCCGCCGCCGCGCATCTGGCCACGCTCAAGGTCATGACCCATCCGAGGGTGCTGTACCTGGCCTTCATCTACTTCGTCTACCAGTGCGGCAGCCTGGGCATCGGCTACTGGATGCCGCAGATCATCAAGGGCTTCTCGTCCGCGCTGTCGCATACCGAGGTGGGGCTGATCGCCATGCTGCCCTATGTGTTCGCGACGGCGGTGATGATCTGGTGGTCGCGGCGCTCCGACCTGCGCGCCGAGCGCCGCCTGCACTCGGCCGTGCCGCTGGGCGTGGCGGCGCTGGCCTTCGTGGGCGCCGGCTTCATCGGCCATCCGGCCGTCGCCATGGCGATGCTCAGCCTCAGCCTGGCCGGGCTGTACGCCTTCAAGTCGCCGTTCTGGGCGCTGCCGACGCTGTTCCTGACCCGCTCCACCGCCGCCGTCTCGATCGCCGTCATCAACTCCGTGGGCAACCTCGGCGGCTTCGTCGGCCCGTTCGCCATCGGCTACTTCAAGGGGCAGATGCACAGCACCACGGCGGGCCTGCTGTTCCTGGCGGGCCTGCTGGCCGTGTCGTTCGTCATGACGCTGCGGCTGCGCGTCACCGAGGCGCACGCGCCCGACCGGCCGCAGGGCCGCTGAGCGCCTGACGCCCGCTGCCCGGCCTGACGCGCCGCGCCGGTACACCAACACGCGAACACCGCCGAACCCGCCGGGCAGGACACCGTCCGGCAGGCCGGCGGCCCGCGCCCTGAACCGCAACGGCTCGGCGCTCGCGCTGGGCAGCGGCGGCAACGTCGTGGCCGGGAGCGGCCGGACCGCCGCGCTCGCGAGTGTCCGGCACCCGTTTTGACGTGCCAGAATACGGGCGATCCGCAACGCGACGCCCGCTCGCCCCACCCGCGCACACGATGACAGAACCCGCAGCCATCCGGCTCACCCGCACGCTCCCGCATTCGCCCGCCGAGGTCTGGACCGCCCTGACCGACCCGGCGCGCCACGCGACGTGGTGGGCCGCGGGCGATATCCGCCCCGTCGTCGGGCACCGCTTCACGCTCGACATGGGCAAATGGGGGATGCAGCCCTGCGAGGTGCTGGCGGCCGAGGCAGCGAGCCGGCTGTCCTACGCGTTCGCGCCGGGCGTGCTGAACACCGTCATCACCTGGTCCCTCGCGCCGGAAGGCGACGGCACGCGGCTATCGCTCGAGCACGCGGGCTTTGACCTGGAGACGCCGGCGGGCAAGACGGCGTTCGAGGGCATGCGCGCCGGGTGGCCGATGGTGATCGACCGACTGGCGGCGATGCTGGCGGCGTAGGCCGAATCGGGCGCGCGCCGGCACCGGACCGTTCCATCATCCAATCCAACCAGGAGCATCGCCATGGGCGCTTGGTCACACGCATCCTTCGGCAACGACGACGCCATCGATTTCGCGGCCGAGGTGGCCGAGACGAACGATCTGTCGCGCGTCGAGTCCGCATTCGACGCAGTGCTCGCAGCGGGAGACGACGACCTCGAAGCCCCGGAAGCCTCGCAGGCTGTTGCCGCGGCGGAGGTCGTGGCGCGGCTCCAGGGCCATTGGGGCGTGCGCAATGCGGACTCGGAAAGCATCGACGCCTGGATCGAGCGCACCGGAATCACCCCGCCGCGCGACATCGTGCACAAGGCCCGGCAAGCGCTCGACCGCATCGTTTGCGAACCGTCCGAGCTGCTCGAACTCTGGCAGGAGAGCGAGGACGGCGACAAGTGGCGCGATGCCGTCCGCGAACTGCGGGCCCGCCTGGATGGCGCGCCCGCGCGGTAAGGTCAGCATCCGGCAGCCCTCGGTTTCCCGGGCGGCCCGTCCCCTCAATGCGGCACGATGAACGGCTCGCTCGTCATCGCACCCAGCAACGCACCCGGCGACAGGTCCGCCACACCCGCCGAGCCATCGCGCATCGTGGCCTGCAGCGGCGGATCGAGGCGCAGCGTCCCGGACGCCGCCGGAATCTGCAGCCCGATCCACACGATCTCGCGCCGCGCGTTCACCTTGCGCAGTTCCTTGCCGATCAGCCGGCTGCCTTTCGGAATCGCGACATTGCGGTGGACATCGAACACGTCCGTCGACACCTGCGCGACCACCATGGCCGGGTCGGCGTGGATCAGCACGAGGGGAATGTGCGTGCCGGACACCACCTCGTACGGCTGCGCCTCGCTGACCGCCGCCCTGGCCGGCTCGTCCTGCCACGGCCCCTTCGGCGCATCGGCCAGCGCGGGAGCGGCCAGCGCCAGCGCCGATAGCGCAATGGCGGCGCCCCGTCCGACTGCCCGCATCATCGGCTGTCCCTCGCGGTCCGGCGCGTTCAGCTCCACTGCGTCAAGGGCATCCAGTTGCCGGCTGCGGCCCGATCGTCGGCGTTGGTGAACAGCACGTCCGACGGGGCGCGCCAGATCTCGATCTGCTGCGGCAAGATCCGGCGCTGCGTCATGACCGCGCGGAAGTCCGACGGATCGTCCAGCAGCGGCGCCGCGGCCATGCGGGACACGCGCAGCACCGAGCATTGCGCGGCGCCGCCATGCTGCCGCGTGTAGCTGCTGTAGCAATCCGACGCACGCTCGGGCCGCGAGAAATAGACGTGGCGCGACGTCATCCCCTCTTCGATGGCGTATTCGAGCGAGACGGTATGGACCGCCAGCCGGCACAGCGCGTTGGCTTTGCGGGTGCGCAGCATGTCGTCGGCGTGCTCGCCCAGCGTTTTCAGCGGCATCGTCAGGCGGCCCGGCTTGTTGGCCGCCTTCCCCAGCGCGGCCAGGAAGGCCTTGACCTCGGCCTCTTCGACGCGGGTGATCTCCACCTGCTCGTCATCGCGGTTGCCCGCGGGCACCACGGGAATCGGCGTGAAGGGGCGCTGGCCGGTGCGGATCTGGTCCAGCGAATACCCCGCCTCCAGGCCCTTCTTGAGATAGGCCTTGAGCCGATTGACCTGGCGGCCGGGCTCCTGCGCGGCGCGGTTCACTTCGAACGCCCCGTGGCGACGCGCGACCGGCCGGCCGAGTGCCTCCGGATGCGCGGCCGGCGTCAGCCCCTTGGTGCGGATGATGCGCGCCACGGCCGTGGTGGTGATGTGGTAGAGGTATTGGGTCATCGGTGTTCTCTCCGTTGAGATCGACAAAACAAGTTCAGACAAAAACGCACGGTCTTGCACAAAGGCCTTCGATTCCCCTGCACGGGGGACCCCGGCCGGTACGGCTTCGCATCAGAACCGGGGCACGCCGCCGCCCAGGAACCGCTGCAAGGCATCTGTCGCGGCACGCTCCAGCGACTCCTGGCCCGCCTCGAGCAGCTTGCGCGCGGTGTTGGCCAGCCGCGCCTCGGCGTCGTGCGCGGCTTCCTGGGCCTTCTTCGCCACCTTGCCCGGTACCGAGGCCACCTCGTCCCAGGCGGCCTGCGCCCGTTCGCCCAAGGTCGGCGTGGGCGCGAAGTGGGTGCGCCAGCGCAGGTAGCCCCACATCGAGCTCGGCTCGCGGCCCTTGGTTTCCATCGGCACGCTGCCGTCTTTCAGGTACTGCTCCAGATCGCGGCGATCCTGGCCGACGACGGGGTTCGGCGCCGCTTCGCCGTCGCCGCCGTTTGCCGTGGATTCATAGCGCTTGAGCGTGCCGATCAGGTCGCGGCTGAGGTCCGCCGCGACCTGCTTCCACGCGGCATCCTGCTGCTTGAGCTGCTCCAGGCGCGCCTGCTGCCGCATCCGCCAGACAGAATCGCTGGGCGCGCCGAACGGCTTGAACCAAGCGCGCGAATCGTGGATGTAGTCGTCGCAGATGCGCACGATGCGCGGGTCCAGCGGCGCGGTGTCGTTCCAGTAGGCCTTGACCTCGCGCCACTCCCGCACCTTGTCGCCCCACACCTTCTGCTTGACGCCGTTCCACACGGCCACGCCCTGCGTGACCGGCAAGACCCGCTGCATCCAGCCATCGGCGTACGCCGGGTCGTTCTCGCGCGCCGCCAGGTCCTTCGCCTCTTCGCGCAGCAACGCGTTGGCGACCGACAGATCGTTCGCGCACTGGGCGCCGTACTGTTCGGCGCGCTGGAAGAACGGCTGGTTCTCGAAGGCCTGCGCGCCGCCGGCCAGGCGCATGCGGCGCCAGCGCAGATACAGGCCGTACTGCACCCGCGCCGCGCCCGTGGTGCCGCCGCCGTGCTTGCGGATCAGCGGGTTCACGGCGTCGACGTAGTCGTTGTAGGCCTGGATAAGGTCGGGGGAAATTTTCAGTGCTGCACGGACTTCCGGCGTGAGGTTCCTCGCCATCGGATTCAGCGGCACGCCGGCGGCGGCGGCTTCGCGGTACATCTTCGCCAGCGTGATCTGCGACAGCTTGTTGCTGTCGTCGGGCTTGCCATCCGTGCCGCACCCGCGCCCCTGGTCGCCGGGTTGATAGGCGCCGCCGACATCGGTGTGGACGCCCGGATAGGCGAGTTCCAGGCAGTTGTCGGCCACCGCCTTGTCGAGCGGAAACGAGCCGCGCACCTCATGCGCGGACACCAGATGCACGGTGCGCTTGACGTAACCGGGGCTGCGCAGGAACGCCTCTTCGCCCCAGCCGGAATGCCCGGTCGCCACCTTGGTGCTGTTGGCCACGCCCACGGACGCCACGGTGTCGAAGATCCCGAGGAAGTCGAAGCTGACCGGCACGCCGGCCAAGGTCATGTCGTCGTCCAGCGCATCCTTGAGCCAGTTGGCGAAGACCCGGGCTTCGGCCGCGCCGCGCGAGAAACCGAACACGGACAGGCGGATGCGCAGCATCCTGGGCTTGCGGCCGGCGATCAGTGCCTTGAGCTTTTCCGACAGATACTCGCGGCGCTGGCGCAGCAGGGCGCGACGTTCTTCGTGCCGCGGCGGCTTCAACACCGTCTCGGCTGCCGTGATGACCATTTCCGAGTTCTTGGCGTTGGCCAGTTGCTCGACTTCGTCGCGGCCGGCGGTGGATACGGCTCCGAGTCCCATGTTGAGGTCGGAGGAGATTTGGTGGACTAACTCACGCTCGTCGAAGCCTAACGCCTCGCTGAGCGGCCGGCCATAGTACAGCCGGTGGAATTCGTTGGTGATCTGCAGAAGCGCCCAGTTGATCCGAGCCTCGCCACCCCAGCCGGCACCGAGGCCGGCTCGAGCATGATCCCCTCTACCTGTATCACCGATTTCTTTCTCGAACGGCGTGCCGATACCGGGAACGTAGATGCGAATTTGATGTTCTTTTTCCTCGAAGATATCGAACAGCCGTGCCACGTTGCTATGGGCCTGCCTTGGTGTGTCACGGTATCTATTGTTGTTCGTACCGTCAAAGAAGACGCTCAGATGAAACTCCGTGGAACAGTGGACTTCGAAACGCTCCATACGGCATGCAAGAAAGCGTGCCTGCTCATCCACCGTCAGCACAAAAGGGTTCGATCCCAATGGTTCAAGCTCAGCCATTCTTGTGATCCTGTGAGGGGTGAGGAGCACGTTCCGGATAGAACTCGGCAGCGCAGGCAGGATCAGCTTGGCAAACGACTGCAGGATATTTCAAGCCGTCAGGAAAACCGGGAAACCCTGGCGACGTGCTCGATGGAAGGGCTCTGACCTTGTTACCCGGGAAAAATGCCAGCCATAGGTAGCCGTCATACTTGATGTCATAGGGCTCGACCTGCACTTGCGTCTTGTAGAGACCATTCGGGTCTTTTTCCCACAATGTGTTGTCACGCCACTCGACTTCTACAGTTAGGCCCGGATGCCACTTCGCCGGCAAACCAATAGCTCCGGCAATACTATGTCCACCGGCGTGGCTTGACATGCTCCCAGCCCACACGCCGTTGACGTAGACCACCCCAAGCCCCTCGTCCATGTAGTTGAGCACCTGGACCTTCAGGCCAATCTCTTTCTCCTCGCTGGCCTTCGCTGCTTGCATCTGCGACGGCTTGCAGCCCGTGCACAGTGCCATGCAAAGCGCCATCACGATCCCACTCCAGATTCGTTTCGTCATCGTCATTCCTGCATGTCCACGAGACTTGCTCAGGCAGCGTGCTGCAATAGCCCCGCTTCGTTCAAGGCACTGGCAATCAAACGCAAGGCCACCGCATCGTGGGTCGTGGTGCCGGGTTCGATTGCCTGCAGCGCCATCCGTATGCATTCGTAGGCCTGCGACGGCAAGCCGGTCAAATCACCGAAGATGTGCGGGCTGTTCTGGACGAGGTTCAGCATGGCCCCCGGCCTTGCCAGCGCTTCCAGCTGCTGCATCTGATCGGCGGTGCAACGGTACGGCGTGCTCTCGGCGTCGCCGCCTCCGCCGGTTGCATGACTTGCGTGCCGCAGGCTGCCGTCGCGCCGAAAACACCACCACTGCGTGTCCGACAGAAAGCGCTGGCGTTGGGCGTCATTGAAGACTTGCAGCACCGCGTCCAGTGCGTTGGTGTCCGCCAGACGAATCAGGAACGCCGTGCCCTCGTGGTCCACGGCTTCCATCTGGTTACACAGATGCGTGAGCGGATCGGCGGCCGGCGCATTCGCATGCAGGAAGCTCAGCATCGGCTTGCCCGATGTCTCCTGCAACAGGAAATCGAGGCGCGTACGCCGCTCGGCAGGCGCGTCGGGCAAGCGCATCAGCGTTGGGGCGATTTCGTCCAGGCCGGGCCCCTCGTAGCGCCCCGCATAGAGCGACCGCGGCGGCATGTCCGGGAAGCGGCGCCGGAGGCGATGCGCGAAATCGGTGTCGTAAGCGTTGTCGACCAGCGCGTAGACGTCCAACGGCGGCAGCGCTGACAGCAGCTGTTCGACAGCATCCGCCGGGTAGTCGTCCACCCAGGCAGGGGTGCGATGGCGCGGGTCTTGGATCTGGAAACGGGTGGCCATGGTTCAATCGGTTGGGGCAGCGGGTCGTCAGCCGTTCTTGTTGGCAAACGCATGCTGCTTGCCCATGGCACGCAGCACGCATTCCACGCACACGCCCTGCGGAAACGCCGGCAACGGATACGACTGATTCACCGGCCCCGCAAAGCTGCGCTGCGCCGCCTTGTACGTAATCCGCCCCGGCGTCTCGACGATGATGTTCCCGCCCTCCAGCGTGATCGACGCCCCCGCTGCCGTCGCCAGCCGGATCCGCTTGGCCGCCGCGAAGTCCACATGCAGATTCGCCGACACCAGCTTCAGGTCATCCTTGGACAACAGCCCCAGCACGTCATGCTGCGCCTGCACGTCGAGGTTGTCCTGCCCCGCCGTCAGCTGCAGGCCGATGTTGTCGTCCCCCGCCTTGGACAGCCCCGCCGCCACGCCGATGCCCTGCCCCGCATGGATGCGCGCCTGCTTGCCCACCGCGACGTTGGTGTCCTGGCCGCTGGCCAGCACAACGCTCTCGCCGTTGGCGAATTGCAGATCCTGCCCGGCGATCGCCACCAGCCCCGCGCGGCCGGCCAGCTGCACCGTCGCATCGCTCTGGTGCGGCACCTTGCCTTGCGTGGTGGTGTTGCCTGCGGCCGCGTCCTGCCGGGCCGCATCGAGCGCTTTGCCGTCGACCATGCCCGAGGCGGCCTTTTCCTGTTGGGCCAGCGGTGCGCTGTCGTCCTTCGCGGTGGACAGCGCTGCGGTCTGGTGCGTAGTGGCGCCCTGGCTCAACGATGACGTCAGTTGCTTGGCCTGCCGGATCAGCGCGATGCCGGCGGCGTTGTCGCCGGTCGGCACAGCCTTGCCGTTCGTGGCATCGCGGTAGGTGGTCAGCAGCACACCGGCCTGGCCGCGCACCGCGCCATAGCCATCGGTGCGCAGCTCGAAGCCCTGGCCCCGGAAGCTGCCGCGCCGGTTGTCCTGCTGATGGATCAGGTGGCCCAGGTTGAGTTGACTGTAAGCCTGCGTGGTGGCGAGCTGCGTACGCAACTGGCCATCGCTGTCGTCGAAGACGAGCAGGTTGGCGCCGCGCCCGCCATGCTCGGCGCTCTTGAAGCCGCTGAGGGCGGCGGCGTTGCGGTGGCCTTCGGCCTCGGTGCCCAGGCCGTGCCATGCGGGGCTGTGGCCGGCGGCGAGATTGCCCTGCGCGCTGGCGGCGCTGTCGCTGCCCAAACGGTAGAGGGTCTCCGGGTCGGCCTCCTGCCTGACACCCTTGGCGACCTGCCCGCCCGGGGTCGGCGCGATGCCCGCTTCGCCCTGGCCGTTGTAGAGCGCGCCGATCACCACCGGCTGGTCGATGTCGTCTTCCTGGAACTTGACCAGCACTTCCTGGCCGATGCGCGGTATCCACTGCCAGCCCATGCCCGCCCCGGCCTGCCGCTGCGCGACCGGCAGCCAGCGGCTGCTGCGGTCGTCCGGCCGTTCGCCCTGCTGCCACGGGAAGCGGACGCGGACCTGGCCCCGTGGAGTGGTGTGGTGCTCCGCATCGCCACTGGCCTCGGTCTCGCCGTTCGGGCCGACCACGATGGCGCTCTGCACGCCCCTGGCGGTGGGCTCGGCGTACAGGCGGCCGGTGTCGGGGTGTGACACGACCGGTCGCCACGGGCGGCGTGCGTCGCTCGCGCGGAATTGGCCGGCGTAGCCGTGGGCGCGCGCGGCGGCGAGCAGGTCCGCCGTCGGCGTGAAACGTTCGATGACCTCGTGTGGCGCCATGAAGCCGAACGGGCCCGGGCCGGATTCGGGTGGGCTGGGCGGCGTGTCGAAGGTCAGTGCGGCGTCGAGCCCGCCCAGCTTCCGGGCCAATGTTGCCTGCGTATCGGCGGTCAGGTTGTTGATGCCGCAGTGCTCCACCAGGTCGATCAGCAACGGATACGGGCCGTCCACGTCCTTCGGCAGGTGCGGGCAGTCCACGATCTTCAGTCGCGTGCCGCTGCGCAGCGTGCGCACCGAGCCGCGTCCGATGAACAGGCGAGCGCGCGCTTCGACGCTCTCCATCACCTGCTCGGCGATGCGCTGGGCGTTGGCCGTATCCGGCGCCAGCGACGAGCTGATCGACAGATAGGCATCCGGGCTGCCCGCGATACCGCAAAACCGGGAGGGAACGTGCGCGCGGAAGGCCCGCTTGGCCTGCGCATCCCAGGCCGCCACCGCCACTCCGCCCACCGCCGTGCGGCTATGGCAGATCAACGCCTGGATGGCGTCGCGTTCTTCCTGGCTGTGCGCGCGGTGGTAGCGGATGCCGCCCTCGGCAGCGGATGCCGTGTCCTCGGCCAGCCGGGGGCTGTCGGCGAAGATCAGCAGCGCGTGGCCACTGGGCGCCTGCTCATCCTCGACGATGGTGAAGCCCAGACCCGCCTCGGCCAGCAGGCGCGTAACGAAGCGGTAATCGGTCTCTCGGAACTGGGCGATGTGCGTGCGCGTGCCGAACGCCGCCATGCGGTCTTCCGCGCCAGCGGCGAAGCGCCATGCGGCATAGGGCGCATACGGCGACAGCACCTGTTCGAGGATGTCCGCCAGCGGCCGGTTCTGGAACACCTGGCTGTGGCGCTGTTGGGTGGCGAGCCAGAACCACGGCACCACGGTCAGGCGATAGCGCGCGAGGCTGCCATCGGCGCCAAGCTGCTCGGCCTGCCGGATCAGGCCGGTGCGCCGGGCCTGCGTGCCGTCGGCCAGCGTGGTGACCAGCGTCACGCGCTGGCCGATGAACGATTCGAGCGCGATGCGCGCATTGGCGCTGGCGGCCACCACCCGCCATTCGAACAGCTCGGACAAGGCCTCGCGGCCGAGCCATGCCTCCACCGCCAGTTCCGCGATCGGGCCTTCGCCTTCCAGCGCGTACAGGCGGTGCGCGGGGGCGAAGAGGTGCTGCAGCAGCGTCTTGAAGTCCATGCGCGGGCGGGTGGCGTATCAAAGAAAAATGCCCGGCGCATTATTCCGCGCGCGGGCAATTGATTTTAAATGCACCACTACCGCAAGCCCATGGCTCTACGATTATCTTTTATTAACAAATAGCGATATCAACGCGCCTTCGGTTGGGAATTCAATCATTCCAAATGACTGGACGACAGGGTTGCCGGCTCAATCCCTCATTGCCATCCGGCAGCGATCAGGGACGCACGCCGACAAAAACCCAGCGCGACAACCTGCCCTCGACGGAAACCCGGTGGGTCGCGGTCAGGAAGCTCTGCATGCGCGCGAAGGCTTCCGCCCCCTCCGTGGCCGTCAGCACCGCACTGCGCTTCTCCCGGGCGGCGTGCCAGCGTTCGCTGAGTTCCGTGATGCTGTGCGTGAGGTCGGCCTGCATATCCAGGCGCAGACCCGCTTGCTCGATCAGCCGTTCATTGAGCCCGATCGGCGTGTACAGGAAATAGCCCGGCGTGCCGCGCAACAGGATCTCCTCCTTGCTGACCATGCCCGTGACGAGGGTGGGATCGGTGTACAGGAACCGCCCACCGGGCTTCAGCAGGCGGCACCATTCGCGCAGCAGCGCCAGGCGATCCGGGATATGGATGACGGAATCGATGCACCACAGCGCATCGAACGTGCCGTCGGGAAAGGGCATGCGCTGGCGGACATCGCATTCGACGAACTGGCTCCGGTCGTGCAACTCCAGCGCCTGTGCGAGCTGCCGCCCGGTCTGCAGGGCGTCGGGGTGGAGATCGACGCCGGTCACACGGCAACCGCTGTTTCGCGCGAGAAACAGGGCCGGCCCGCCGGAGCCGCTGCACACGTCGAGCAGATGCGACTGCGGGGACAACTCCAGCCACTGCGAGAACTGCCGCATCTCATCCACGGTGGACCAGTCGTTCTGTCCCAGATCTTCGCCGTAGGTCTCTTTGCGTACCTCGGCCACGGCCTGGTCATGGAAACCGCCGAAGGCGCGCTCGTAGAATTCCGTGCGCGGACTCGCGATGGGCATTTGCGTGGTCATGCGTAGTGCTCCTGACGAAGAGAGTTCAATCGGAAAACGAAATGCCCGATCGCTGTATCGAGCGTCTCGGTGTCGAGGTCCGGGTCCAGGCAGAACCGGACCGACGCGCGCGCCTGGTCGGCGCTCAGGCCCACGCCGATCAGAGCATGCGAGGGCTGCAGTTCCGCCGAATTGCAGGCCGAGCCCGTGGAAATGGCCACCTGGTGCAGCCCCGAGACGAGCGCCTCTGAAGCGATATCGCCAAACCGGACGTTCACGACATACGGAGAGCTGCACGCAACGTCGGTGTTCAGCACGGTGTCCGGCACGCTTTGGCACAGGCGGGCGATGAAATGGCTGCGCAGTGCCATGGCCTTCCGGTGACGCTGTGCCAGGGCGGACTGGGCGATCTCGCACGCGAGGCCGAACCCCACGATGAGGGGCGTCGGCAGGGTGCCGCTGCGCAGGCGATTCTGGCCGCCGCCAAAGATGAAGGGCCGCAGGCGCGGTGCGACGCGCGCATCGACAAAGAGTGCCCCGACGCCTTTCGGCCCGCGCAGCTTGTGGGCGGACAGCGACAGCATGTCGATGCCGCAGGCCCTGGCATCCACCGGCAGCTTGCCGACCGACTGGACGGCATCCACGTGCAGCCAGACGCCCGACTGCCGCGTCACCCTGGCGATCTCGTCCACCGGCTGGATCGTGCCGAGCTCGGAATTCACGTGCGCAATGCTGACGATGCGGGTGGCGGCCGTCAGCCTGGCCATCACGTCTGCCGGGCGCACCCGGCCGTTCGCGGCCACCGGCAGGTAATCAACGGCCAGCCCGCGGCGCTTCAGTTCCTTGCCCACGTCCAGGGTGGACTTGTGGTCGATCGGGCAAAGCAGCACGCCCGCGGGCGCACGCTCGTCGTGCGCGAAACCGCAGAAGAGCGCGATGTTGTTGGCTTCCGTGGCGCCCGAGGTGAAGACGATCTCTTCCGGCCGGGCGCCGATCAGCGACGCGACCTGCTGGGTCGCGTTCTCAATGGCATGCCGGGCGCGGCGGCCCATCACGTGAGCCGAGGCGGGGTTGCCGAATTCGCGGTCCATGTACGGCCGCATGGCGTCCACGACTTCCGGCAGGCATGGTGTCGTGGCGCAATGATCGAGATAGATGACACCGGTCGGTCTTGCGTCGGCATTCATGATGGTCCCCTTCAGGAGCTGAACACGGCAAGGTTGACGAGCTTCGAGAAGATCTCCTGCGGCTCCATCTCTCCGCTGCCGCCCGGGTCCGCGATGATGACCTTCATGCCCGAGAGCCCATACAGCGAGAGCGCGATGTCCACCCCCGTCTTGACCGGCTGGAAGCATTCGCCCGGCGCGAAGATCAGCAGCAGCCGGTGATTGGCCTTGTAGACCTCCGAGATCATCTCGGTGACCTCGCCCGCGCATCCGGTCACGCCGCAGGTGATGAGCGGCTTGTAGTCGCCGTTCTCATCCACGAGCGACACCTCGGTGCCGGCATTCGGGCCGTTGTCGAGCACGCGGCGCTCCAGCCGCCCGGCCTTGACCAGCTTGTCGGCGCTCTTCTGGAAACGGTACTTCAGCCAGGTCTCCGGATAGGCGATCGGATGCTTGCGACTGGCGAGCATGTTCCGCTCTGAAAACTGCCCGCTGCGCTTCAGGACGGGGAGGTACGAGGCCGGAAGCTCGGTGAACCGATCGTAGAAAGCGCGCCTGAGCTCAGACGCGGGACCGCTGTCGACCGACACATACTGCCAGTCGTTGATGAGCAGCAGGAACTTGATCGCCTCGAACCGGTGTGCGACTTTCTCTGCGATGCGCACGCCCAGTTCCCACGTGTAGCCGGGGAAGATCCCCACGCGCCGCGCAATCCTTTCCCGCATCGGCGACGTTTGCTCTTCGATGATCCCCGGTGTGAGACGCCCCTGCGCTTCATCCAGGAACAGCATGAAATGCCCCGCCATGATGACGAGGTCCGGTTGCGATGCGTTGGTGACTTCCTTGAGAAGAAGGTCGATCAGCTCGCCCTCGGATTGGACGAATTTGTGGCTGTGGGAGGTATTGGCTTGTCGCATGGCGCGCTATCGGTGTCACGGGAAATCGATGGGAGGGCGTGCTGCGGCGGTCTCGCCAGGAAGCTCGTGGGGCGATCGTGGCAAGACGGCCAGCCGGGATTTCAGCGTGCCGAATTGGCCCGATCGGGGCGAAAGCCACCGCGCATGCGTATCGACCATGCGGCTGGAAATCGGTCCCATCGGCGTTACCTGCAGCGAAGTGTCAGCCTAGGAACGATTGGAAAAGCCGGTTACTGAATGTTATTAACTGCTGATATTTGAAAAACGAATATAGAACTGCGAAAAACAATGGCGCTCATCCGGTATCCGGATTAAATACGCACTGGAAGCGGCCCGATTCCCATCAGCGTGTCCGCAAAGGCCCGATTGCCGGATATTGCTGCCCTGAGGGACCAACCGGCCCGATGCCGCAACACCCCGTTGCGTATTCGGGAATGAAAACCTGGCTAGCCGATCGCGTCATGCGAGCGTGGCGGCATGCGAGCGCGCCGAAACAACCCTGATCGCTCCGGACGGATACCGAAGCAAAATCGACGCCCCAAAAAAAGCGCCCGCCATTGCGGCGGGCGTCTGAATGCATAGGCTGATGCGAGCAGGGAAACTCGACCAGCACAGCTAGAGTAGCGGGTCCCGGCCTTGCGTAGAGAGGTTCACATTTTGAAATTTCAATTTCACCCGCCGCACATGCATGCCCAGGCAATTAGATGCCTCGGATGCCCCGCCCGCGCAAGGCATCGACCACGGAATGCCAGATCGCCGGCTCGAACGCTTGTCCGTGCCGTGTGACGTTGGCGCTATCCCGCAACGCTCCGCAGGGCGCGCATCAAGGTGCTGAACTGCAGCATGAGCGCATCGCTGAACGCCTCCGGCATCGACGACTCCACCGCCGACTCCAGCTGCGCTGCGATCAGGCGCCGGAAGGCACCTTCGAGATCGGCCCGCTGCCCGGCCGGAATGAACGACAGCGCGCAGGACGCGAAGCCGCTCAGCGCCACCACCCGGCCGCCCAGGTCGGCCACGCTGGCGTGGGTGGACGCAAACACCTCCTCGATGACTTCACACGGTTCCAGATAGTTGTGCGTCATGGTGCCCCCCGGCTGGTTTGGAATTGTTATTGGGGCTAACGACAGTGGAGCGGAATAGCTTGAGGGTGCGCCGGGACGGCGGGATGGCTTGCCGGATCTCCGAGCGCTTCCGAGCAGACATCTGCCTGGGCAGCATCGATCCGAAGCACCTAACGACGAGCGCCCAGGCAATACAAGCCTTGGCCTCCCCTTGCCGTCCGTCCGCGAAGCCGGGGCCGACGAAGCGAACGACTATGCAACAATCCAACCGCTTTCGGCCGTACCGCGCAAGGCAAATTCGGCAGACGGCACGCCGCCATGGATGCGCGAACGGGAACATTGCGCGGCGCCGCAAAGCACATCATTCACCCGATCCATATCACATGGTTTTTCTCGCCATCACGCCGCAGGGCTTGCAAGACGCACTGCACTGCAAACAGGACATACCAATCTGGTGCGGCGCGGATGCCATCAGCGACAACGGCTACCGCGAACTGGCCGGCCGGCAAGTTTCGCGATTCACTCAGGCATTGGGCGGCGCGTCACCCGATGTTCTACAGGACGCCCTTCAAACGATCCAGGAACACCATCCTGGCGAACTCGTGTGGGTGGAATACGTTGCGCCGCCTCAACCATGAGGCGGCCCCGCGCATTCATCTTCCGCGGCCATCCGTGATCCGGCCAAGGCGGTCAAGCGCCTGCATGCGCACGGCAGCGCAAAACGTCAACCGCCCGAAGCACGGCGTTCCAGCGCGCTTCGGGCGGCGTTCCCCAGGAAACCGGAAAGTGTCGCGAGTGGCGGTTACCCGCGCACGCGCCTCACTTGCACATCGCGATCATCTGTGAAGCCGGCGTGCAGTTGGGGTTGCTGTTGCTCTCCGGATTGGACAGCTGGTTGGCGCCGTTCACCGTGATGCCGTAGTTGCAGCCCACCGGCCCGATCGCGCTGGCCGAGCCGACCCAGGTGCAGGTCTTACCGGCGAGCGCCAGAACGATTTGCTTGGTGCCAACGAAAGAGGCCACCCCCTTCGACACAACCGACTGCGTCGACGGATCGCTCAGATTGGTCACGGACGTCACGGCCACAGTGTCGGCCTGTGCGCCGGTAGCGGCAAAGAAACCCGTGGCGGCCAGCAGCGCGAGCAGCGTCTTCATTTCATGCTTCATGCATGATCTCCCATAGCAATGCATTGATCGAAAAGCGTCTTGGTCGTCCCATCTACAGGGCGACTCAAAGCAGGCTAGTGGAGGGCGAACGCGATTTCTCCTGAAGTCTCTCGAACTCTGATCTGCGTGGTTTTGTGTCGCCGCATGCAACGGCGTTCATGCGGGAAGGGGCATGGCCGCTCGCACCGCAGGCGGTTCACATGGGCTTCGGCGGCGGCGCAAGACCGCGTGCTAGATCAGGCGGCAGAATTTTCCGTAGGGCGTCCGATCCGTGATCGACCGCTTGCCCGGATGGTCGCCCCGCAGCGCATCGGCCCGCTCGAGCACGGTGCTCGCCTCGGTGGAGCGCTCCGCGCCGGTCAGTGCCTGCGCATATTCGTCGAGGATATCGGCATAGGCCGCGGGCGCCTTGGCGGCGGCGCCCGCCGCATCCAGGGCCGGCAGCGCGCGCTCGAAATACGTGGTGGACTGCACGAACTTCTGCTGATCGAGCATCAGCCGCGCCAGCTCGATCAGCGACAGGTAGACGGGGTGGCCCGCCCGCTGGTCCAGCTCGTAGGCGGTGTGCAGTTCGCGCTCGGACTGCTCGAAGAAACAGGTAGCGCCCAATGACCGGCCGTATTCGTAATGCACGATGGCGCGGCGGTCGGCGGGCAGCCCGGCCTCGTCGGCGTTGAGCGTCGCCCTCGCGTAGGCGCGCCGGGCGGCGGCCCAGTCCCCCTGCTCCTGGGCCGCGGCGCCCAGCCGCGTGTAGTTGGCGGAGACGCGCTCACTGACGGCCGACACGCAGCCGGCAAGGACGGGAATCAGGACAAGCGCAGTCAGTCGTTTCATGTTCTTTGATCGGTATCCGCGGAAAGTGGTCATCCGAAGCGCGTGACGCGTGTAAAAAATACCGCGGCATGGCGATCCTGGCGACGCGCATATTACGTGGACTTGCGGTGCAATGGACGCCAATGCGCCACCGGTGCGACAAGCGGACGCCGCCGCACCGCTTTCCGCCGCCCGGGAAGCACTGATCCGCGCGCGGCGCGCCAAGGCCGGCGCCGCCTTTCCGACACGCGCTGCCATGCGCTGCATTCGACGATGAGGCTCGCCGCGCCTCCGCACATTGCTACGCAATTGCGCCCACCGCACCGCCGATTTTTTACGAGATGTTCACATCCCGACGGCCATGCCCCATTCAGGCGACGCGATGCCTGCATCTGTGAGGATTTTTGAAAGAAGCACACGAAATCGGGTGTTTTGGCCGACATAGAATCCACCTCGCCTCGGCATTGCAATTTATTTCATAAAACACTGCGCAGTGTCCCCTCCCACCACTCCACACCCGGTGCCCCACTCGACATGACCGCGACATTCCACTTCATTGCCGGCCTGCCCCGGTCCGGCTCGACGCTGCTCGCCGCGCTGCTGCGACAGAATCCGCGATTCCATGCCAGCATGAGCAGCCCGCTTGCACGCATGACATCTGCGCTGCTCGTCGAGATGACGGGCGAGGATGGGCCGCTGGTGCCGCAGGACAAGCGGCGCCGCGTGGTGCACGGGCTGTTCGATGCCTACTACGCGCAAGAGCGCGCGGCACGGGAAGTCATCTTCGATACCAACCGGGGCTGGGGCACGCGCCTGCCGCTGCTGGTCGAGCTGTTCGGCGACGTGAAGATGATCTGCATGGTGCGCGACGTGGCCAGAGTCATGGACAGCTTCGAGGTGCTGGTGCGCAAGAACGTCTTCGAGCGCTCCGGCCTGTTCCTGGACGAGCGCGAGCGCGCCACCCTCTATTCGCGCACCGATGCGCTGCTGCTGCCGGACCGCACGATCGGCTACGCGCTGGCCTCGTTCAAGGAGGCGTTCTACGGTGAGCACGCGCGCTCGCTGCTGGTGGTCGAATACGACCACCTCGTCCAGTTCCCCACGCAGACGCTGGCGCTGATCTATCGGTTCCTGGGGGAGCCGCTGTTCGAGCACAGCCTCGACACCCTGCAGTACGACGAGCCCGGCTTCGACAACGGCATCTCGACACCGGGCCTGCATCTGGTCAGGCCATCGGTCCAGACCGTTACCCGCCGGACCGTACTGCCGCCGGACCTGCACGAGCGGCTGTCGCAGTTGAGCTTCTGGCGTCAGCCCGGCTATAGCCAGGCCCATCTCGTGCGTCAGGTCGATGCCGGCGCGGACGACGGCGCGGCAAGGCTGGCCATCGTGACCGCCGATGACATGAGCGAACCCGATCCGCTTCCCGCGCTGCCCAGCCTGCCTTGACGCGCTCCGCGGCCCGCAGCGAACGCCCCACCAACCCGCCTTCCGCCCGCCCATCATGCACGCATCGATACCGGTCTCTCCGTCCCTGCCGGACACGCAGCGGTTTGCGCTCGCGCCGTCCGAAGCCTTCACGATCTGGATGACGGGCCTGTCCGGCGCCGGCAAGTCCACCCTGGCCCAGGAGATGCGATCCCGCCTGCGGCAGCACGGGCGCGCCTGCTATGTGCTGGACGGCGATGTGCTGCGCGACGGGCTGAGCAGCGATCTCGGCTTCAGCCGCGAAGACCGCTGCGAACAGGTGCGCCGCGTGGCGCACGTGGCGCGGATCCTGAACGAAGCCGGCGTGGTCGCGATCGTCGCGCTGGTGTCGCCGTATCGCGCGGATCGGCAGCTCGCGCGCGAGATCATCGGCGCGGGCGCCATGCATGAAGTCTGGGTCTGCACGCCGCTGCAGGTCTGCCAGGCGCGCGATCCCAAGGGCTTGTACCAGCGGGCGAGCGCGGGGCTGCTGCCGGCCATGACCGGCCTGGCCGCCCCATACGAGCCACCGCCGGAGAGCACGCTGCGGATCGACACCAGCCGCCACGACGTCTCCACCTGCGCGAGCCGCATTCTCGATGCGGTCGGCATCTATCCATGCATGAACGGGAGCCAGCACGATGTTCGTCGCTGATAATGCACCGCTGCAGCACAGCGCCGACGAAGCCGCGCGGCAGCCGATGAGCGAACTGTCGATCCCGGCGCTGTTCGAACAGCAGGTCGCGCGCGATCCCGAGGCCATCGCCGTCACCTTCGGCGAGACTCGGTTGTCCTATGCCGCACTCAATGCGCGCGCCAACCGGCTCGCGCATCACCTCCTCGCCCTCGGCGTGCAGCCCGAGGACCGCGTCGCCGTCGCACTGCATCGCTGCGTCGACCTCCCCGTCGCCATGCTGGCCATCTTCAAGGCCGGCGCCGTCTACCTGCCCGTCGATCCCAACTACCCCGCCGAGCGTATCGCCTTCATGCTCGACGATGCGCGGCCGGCGCTGCTGCTGACCACCTCGACTGCCGGTGCGGGGATGCATACCCCCGGCCTCCGGCAGTTGTGCCTGGATGACCTTGCGCTGGATGGCCTACCGGCTCACAACCCCGGCCTGCCCATCGCACCCCAGCACGCCGCCTACCTCATCTACACTTCCGGCTCCACCGGCAAGCCCAAGGGCGTGCTCGTCAGCCATCGCGGCGTGCCGCACCTTGTCAGCACCCACATGCGCCGCTGCGAGCTGGGCCCCGGCTGTCGCGTTCTGCAATTCGCTTCCCCCAGCTTCGATGCCGCGCTCTCCGAGCTGCTGCGGCCGCTGCTCTCCGGCGCCACCTCCGTGATGGCGCCGCCCGACGACCTCGTGCCCGGTGCGCCGCTGGCCGCCCTGCTGCTGCGCGAGCGCGTCACCCACGTCACCCTGCCGCCGGCCGTGCTCGCCGTCATGCCCGAGGACAGCCTGGCCTCGGTGCGCTATCTGATCGTGGCCGGCGAGGCCGTCTCGCCGGCATTGGTCGAGCGCTGGCACCATGGCCGGCGCATGATCAACGCCTACGGGCCGACCGAAGCCACCGTGCTCGCTTCGATGAGCGCGCCCATGGCCGGCGCCGACGATCTGTCCATCGGCACGCCCATCGACAACACGCAGATTCACCTGCTCGATGCGATGCTGCGGCCCGTGCCGATCGGCGCGGCGGGCGAACTCTGCATCGGTGGCCCCGGCGTCGCGCGCGGCTACCTCAACCGCCCCGGCCTGACCGCCGAGCGCTTTGTCGCCGATCCGTTCGGCCCTCCGGGCGCGCGGCTCTATCGCTCCGGCGACCTCGGCCGCTGGCGCCATGACGGCACCCTCGAATTCCTCGGCCGCATCGACGAGCAGGTCAAGATCCGCGGCTTCCGCATCGAGCCGGGTGAGGTGCAGGCCGTGCTGGAACAGCATCCCGAGGTGGCACAGGCCACCGTGATCGCGCGCGAGGATCAGCCGGGCAATCGGCAGCTGGTCGGCTACGTGGTCGCCGCAGAGAATACGCAGCCAGAGCCGGCGATGCTGCGCCGCCATCTGGCCGAGCACCTGCCCGACTACATGGTGCCCGCCGCCGTGGTGATGCTCGAGGCGCTGCCGCTCACCCCCAACGGCAAGATCGATCGCAAAGCGCTGCCCGCGCCGGACTTCACTGCGCAATCCTCCGCCCGCGAAGCGCAGACGCCGAACGAGCGCGCGCTGGCGGGCCTGTTCGCGGAGGTGCTCGGGCTGCCGCGTGTCGGCATCGACGACGATTTCTTCGCGCTGGGCGGGCACTCGCTGCTGGCCACGCGGCTGATCAGCCGGATCCGCACGACGCTGCAGATCGGGCTGTCGGTGCGCGCGCTGTTCGAGGCGCCCAGCGTGGCGCGGCTGGCCGCGCGCCTGGAGAGGGCCGATGCGTCGGCCGCCCTGCAGCCGGTGCTGACCGCCCTGCCGCGCCCCGATACGCTGCCCCTGTCCTTCGCCCAGCAGCGGCTGTGGTTCCTGCACCGGTTCGAGGGCCCGAGCGCGTCGTACAACATTCCGTCGTGCTGGCGGCTGCACGGCGCCATCGACTGCGCGGCGCTCGAAGCGGCGCTGGCCGACCTGGCCGAGCGTCACGAGAGCTTGCGCACGGTGTTTCCCGAAACGGCCAGCGGGCCGTGCCAACGGATTCTCGACGGCGTGGACGCCCGGCCCGCGCTGGAGCGCGTGCGCCTGGACGACCGGCCCGAGCCCGAGGCCGCGCTGCAGGACGCGCTGCGGGAGGCCGTCCGATACGGCTTCGATCTCGCCACGCAGCTTCCGCTGCGCGCCACGCTGTTCACGCTCGGCCCCGATGCGCACGTGCTGCTGCTCCTGCTGCACCACATCGCCGCCGATGGCGAGTCCGTGACTCCGCTGATGGCCGACCTGGCCGTCGCCTATGCCGCGCGGCGCGGCGGGCAGGCGCCCGGCTGGGCACCGCTGCCGCTCCAGTATGCGGACTACACCCTCTGGCAGCACGCGCTGCTGGCCCGGCCGGATGATCCGGCAAGCCATGCCGGGCGCCAGCTCGCCTACTGGCACGGGGCGCTGGCGGGCACGCCCGAGCTGTGCTCGCCGCTCCCGGACCGCCCCCGGCCCGCCGTCTCCAGCCATCGCAACGCCGCCTTCCGGCTGGACATGCCGCCCGCGCTGCACCGCGCGCTGGTGGTGGCCGGCCAGCGGCACGGCGCCAGCCTCTTCATGGTGCTGCACGCGGCGCTCGCCATCCTGCTCAGCCGCCTGGGCGCCGGCGCCGACATCGTCGTCGGCTCGCCCATCGCCGGGCGCACCGAGGCCGCGCTCGATCCGCTGGTCGGGTTCTTCGTCAACACGCTGGCGCTGCGGACCGATACGTCGGGCGATCCCGACATCGCCACGCTGCTGCGCCAGGTGCGCGAGCGCTGCCTGAGCGCCTACGCGCACCAGGACCTGCCGTTCGAGCGCGTGATCGAAGCGCTCAACCCGACCCGCACGCTGTCGGCGCATCCGCTGTTCCAGGTCATGCTCGGCTTGCAGAACGCGGGGCAACAGCCGCGGCTGGACCTGGCCGGCCTGCGGGCCACGCACCTGCCGGTGCACGTGCCGGTCGTGAAATGCGACCTGGTCTTCAACATGTGGGAATCGGCCGATGCGGCCGATGCGGGGAACACGCCGGCCGGCCTGCACGGCCACATCGAATACGCCGTCGACCTGTTCGACGCACCGACCATCGCGCGCCTGGTGCGGCAGTGGCAGCGGGTGCTCGAAGCCATCGTCGCCGTACCCGGGTGCCGCATCAGCGAGATCGACTTGCTGGACGACGAGGACCAGCGCCTGCTGCAAGGCTGGAATGCGACCGCGCAGCCGGTGCCGGACCGGTCGATCCCGGCGCTGTTCGAGCAGCAGGTCGCGCGCGATCCCGAGGCCATCGCCATCGTCTGCGGCGACCGCCGCTTCACCTATGCCGACCTGAACGCCCGCGCCAACCGGCTCGCGCATCACCTCATCGGACTCGGCGTGCGGACCGAAGACCGCATCGCCGTGCTGCTGGACGATTCGACCGATTTCGTCGTCGCCATCGCCGCCGTGCTCAAGGCGGGCGCGGTGTACACGCCGCTGTCGTCCCGCTACCCCGATGAGCGCAAGCAGTGGATCATGGCCGATGCCGCCGCCGGCGTGCTGCTGGTCAAGGGCGAGACACCGGAGGGCCTGCGCGGCATGCCGGGCCGCGTGATCGACCTCGACGATCCCGCGCTGGCGCGGCAACCCGCCACCAACCCGGGCCGCGCGATCGCCCCGGACCAGTTGGCCTACGTGATCTACACCTCGGGCTCGACCGGCCGCCCCAAGGGCGTGGCCGTCACGCACGCCAACATTGCCAGCTTCGCCGCCGACCGGCGCTGGCGCAACGGCGACCACGCGCGCGTGCTGGCGCATTCGCCGCATGCGTTCGATGCGTCGACCTATGAACTGTGGGTGCCGCTGCTGACGGGCGGGCAGATCGTCGCGGCGCCGCCGGGCAACCTGGAGCCAGCCGCGCTGCGGCAGCTGATCGACACGGCGAGCGTGACCGCCGTCTTCATGACGACCGCGATGTTCCGGCTGGCGATGGACACCGACCCCGCCTGCCTGCGCGGGCTGCGCACGCTGTGGACCGGCGGCGAGCGCGCTTCGGCAGCGGCATTCGAGCGCATGCGCGCGGGCTGCCCGGACACGGCGGTCGTGCACGTCTACGGCCCCACGGAGACCACGACCTACGCCATCGCGTATCCGGTGCCGGCCCAGGGCGACATGGCGGAAAACGTGCCGCTCGGCGGCCCGCTGGACAACACGCAGATCCACCTGCTCGATGCGATGCTGCGGCCCGTGCCGATCGGCGCGGCGGGCGAACTCTGCATCGGTGGCCCCGGCGTCGCGCGCGGCTACCTCAACCGCCCCGGCCTGACCGCAGAACGCTTCGTCGCCGATCCGTTCGGCCCTCCGGGCGCGCGGCTCTATCGCTCCGGCGACCTCGGCCGCTGGCGCCATGACGGCACCCTCGAGTTCCTCGGCCGCATCGACGAGCAGGTCAAGATCCGCGGCTTCCGCATCGAGCCGGGTGAAGTGCAGGCCGTGCTAGAGCAGCATCCCGAGGTGGCACAGGCCACCGTGATCGCGCGCGAGGATCAGCCGGGCAATCGGCAACTGGTCGGCTACGTGGTCGCCGCAGAGCACACGCAGCCGGAGCCGGCGGCACTGCGCCGTTATCTGGCCGAGCACCTGCCCGACTACATGGTGCCCGCCGCCGTCGTCATGCTCAAGGCGCTGCCGCTCACCCCCAACGGCAAGATCGACCGCAAGGCGCTGCCCGCGCCGGACTTCACTGCGCAATCGGCCTCCCGCACGCCACGCACGCCCGTGGAGCATGCGCTGGCCACCCTGTTCGCCAACACGCTGGGGCTGGAGAAGGTCGGGATCGACGACAGCTTCTTCGATCTCGGCGGGCATTCGCTGCTGGCCACGCGGCTGGCCAGCCGCATCCGCTCGATGCTGAGCGTCGAATTGCCGGTGCGCACGCTGTTCGAGGCGCCCACTGTCGCCCTGCTCGCGCAGCGGGTGACGGCCGGCCAGGCGAGCGCCATCGAAGGCCCGGTGCTGGCGCCGGTGCCGCGCCCCGATGCCATTCCCCTGTCGTTTGCGCAGCAGCGCCTGTGGTTCCTGCATCGCCTCGAAGGGCCGAGCCCGACCTACAACGTGCCGTCGTGCTGGCGCTTGCGCGGCACGCTGCATGCCGATGCGCTCGAAGCCGCGCTCGCCGATGTGGTCGCGCGCCACGAGAGCCTGCGCACGGTCTTCCCGGAGACAGGGGAGACGCCGTGCCAGCGGATACTGGACGCAGCGCACGCCCGGCCCGCGCTGGAATGCGTGCGCCTGGACGACCGGCCCGAGCCCGAGGCGGCGCTGCACGATGCGCTGCAGGCGGCCGTCCGGTACAGCTTCGATCTCGCCACGCAGCTTCCGCTGCGCGCCACGCTGTTCACGCTCGGCGCCGACGAACACGTGCTGCTGCTCCTGCTGCACCACATCGCCGCCGACGGCGAATCGATCGGCCCGCTGATGGCCGATCTGGCCGTCGCCTATGCCGCGCGGCGCAGCGGACGCGCGCCCGCCTGGGCGCCGCTGGCGGTCCAGTACGTGGACTACACCGTCTGGCAGCACGCGCTGCTGGCCCGGCCCGACGATCCGGCAAGCCGCGCCGGACGCCAGCTCGCCTACTGGCGCGAGACGCTCACCGGCGCGCCCGAGCTGTGCACCTTCCCGCCCGACCGGGCACGCCCGGCCGCCCCCAGCCATCGGGGCGCGGCCGTGCCGCTGCGCATCGCGCCGGCCCTGCACCGCGATCTGGTGGCGGTCGGCCAGCGGCATGGCGCCAGCCTCTTCATGGTGCTGCACGCGGCGCTCGCCATCCTGCTCAGCCGCCTGGGCGCCGGCGCCGATGTCGTCGTCGGCTCGCCCATCGCCGGGCGCACCGAGGCCACGCTTGATCCGCTGGTCGGGTTCTTCGTCAACACGCTGGCGCTGCGGACCAATACGTCGGGCGATCCCGACATCGCCACGCTGCTGGGCCAGGTACGCGAGCACTGCCTGGCCGCCTATGCGCACCAGGACCTGCCGTTCGAGCGCGTGATCGAGGCGCTCAACCCGGCCCGCACGCTGTCGGCGCATCCGCTGTTCCAGGTCATGCTGGGGCTGCAGAACGCGAGCCAGCAACCGCGGCTCGACCTGGCCGACCTGCGGACCGCGCACCAGCCGGTGCACGTGCCGGTCGTCAAGTTCGACCTGGTCTTCAACATGCGGGAATGGGCCGACACGCAGGACACGCCCGAGGGCCTGCAAGGCCATATCGAATACGCGGTGGACCTGTTCGATGCGCCCACCGTCGAGCGCCTGGCGCGGCAATGGCAGCGAGTGCTCGAAGCCATCGCCGCCGCGCCCGGGTGCCGCATCAGCGCGATCGATCTGCTGGACGACGACGACCGGCGCCTGCTGCAAGGCTGGAATGCAACCGCGCAGCCGGTGCCGGAGCGGTCGATCCCGGCGCTGTTCGAACAGCAGGTCGCGCGCGATCCCGAGGCCATCGCCGTCACCTTCGGCGAGACTCGGTTGTCCTATGCCGCACTCAATGCGCGCGCCAACCGGCTCGCGCATCACCTCCTCGCCCTCGGCGTGCAGCCCGAGGACCGCGTCGCCGTCGCACTGCACCGCGGCATCGACCTCCCCGTCGCCATGCTGGCCATCTTCAAGGCAGGCGCCGTCTACCTGCCCGTCGATCCCAACTACCCCGCCGAGCGTATCGCCTTCATGCTCGACGATGCGCGGCCGACGCTGCTGCTGACCACCTCGACTGCCGGTGCGGGGATGCATACCCCCGGCCTCCGGCAGTTGTGCCTGGATGACCTTGCGCTGGATGGCCTACCGGCTCACAACCCCGGCCTGCCCATCGCACCCCAGCACGCCGCCTACCTCATCTACACTTCCGGCTCCACCGGCAAGCCCAAGGGTGTGCTCGTCAGCCATCGCGGCGTGCCGCACCTTGTCAGCACCCACATGCGCCGCTGCGAACTCGGACCCGGCTGTCGCGTCCTGCAGTTCGCTTCCCCCAGCTTCGATGCCGCGCTCTCCGAGCTGCTGCGGCCGCTGCTCTCCGGCGCCACCTCTGTGATGGCGCCGCCCGACGACCTCGTGCCCGGTGCGCCGCTGACCGCCCTGCTGCTGCGCGAGTGCGTCACCCACGTCACCCTGCCGCCGGCCGTGCTCGCCGTCATGCCCGAGGACAGCCTGGCCTCGGTGCGCTATCTGATCGTGGCCGGCGAGGCCGTCTCGCCCGCGCTGGTCGAGCGCTGGCACCATGGCCGGCGCATGATCAACGCCTACGGCCCCACCGAAGCCACCGTGCTCGCTTCGATGAGCGCACCCATGGCCGGCGCCGACGATCTGTCCATCGGCACGCCCATCGACAACACGCAGATTCACCTGCTCGATGCGATGCTGCGGCCCGTGCCGATCGGCGCGGCGGGCGAGCTCTGCATCAGTGGCCCCGGCGTCGCGCGCGGCTACCTCAACCGCCCCGGCCTGACCGCCGAGCGCTTTGTCGCCGATCCGTTCGGCGCGCCCGGCGCGCGGCTCTATCGCTCTGGTGACCTGGGCCGCTGGCGCCATGACGGCACCCTCGAGTTCCTCGGCCGCATCGACGAGCAGGTCAAGATCCGCGGCTTCCGCATCGAGCCGGGTGAGGTGCAGGCCGTGCTGGAGCAGCATCCCGAGGTGGCCCAGGCCACCGTGATCGCACGCGAGGATCAGCCGGGCAATCGGCAACTGGTCGGCTATGTCGTTGCCGCAGAGCACACGCAGCCGGAGCCGGCGGCACTGCGCCGTTATCTGGCCGAGCACCTGCCCGACTACATGGTGCCCGCCGCCGTCGTCATGCTCGATGCGCTGCCGCTCACCCCCAACGGCAAGATCGATCGCAAGGCGCTGCCCGCGCCCGAAGCCGGCGCTGACGCCAGCCAGGCCTACGAAGCGCCCCAGGGCGAGGCCGAAACGGAACTGGCCCGCATCTGGGGCGAGATCCTCAAGCGCGACCGCGTCGGCCGGACCGATCAGTTCTTCGAGCTCGGCGGCCACTCCCTGCTCGCCGTGCGGACGGTGACCGCCATGCGGCAGGCGTTCGGCGTGGACGTCGCCGTGCGCGACCTGTTCGCCTGGCCGGTGCTCAAGGACCTCGCCGAGCATCTGCGGCAAGCGGCCCGCGCTGACCTGCCCGCCATCTCGGCAGCCGAGCGCGGCGCGCAGGTGCCGATGTCGTTCGCCCAGCGGGCGCTGTGGTTCCTGGCGCAGATCGACGGCATCACCCAGGTGCACCTCGTGCCGATCGGCGTGCAGCTGCGCGGCCACCTGGACCGCGATGCACTGCGCCGCGCGCTGGACCGCATCGTCGCCCGCCACGAAGCCCTGCGCACGACCTTCGCCGTGGCCGACGGGCAGCCCGTCCAGCGCATCTTGCCCGCGCACGCGGCGCGCTTGCACCTGGACGAAACGGACCTGCGCGGGCACGGCCATCCGCACGACGCACTGCAACGGCTGATCGCGCTGGAGTGCGAGACGCCGTTCGACCTGGGCACCGACCCGGCGATCCGCGGCCGGCTGATCCGGCAGGCCGACGATGCGTACACGCTGCTGGTCACCCTGCACCATATCGCCACGGACGGCTGGTCGGTGGGGGTGTTCCTGCGCGAGCTCGGCGCGCTGTACAACGCCTTCACACAGGCGCAGGACGACCCGCTGCCGGCCCTCGCGCTGCAGTACGCGGACTACAGCCTCTGGCAGCAGCGCTGGATGGCAAGCGACGCGCCGCAGCGGCAGGCCGCCTACTGGAAGACGATGCTGGCGGACGCGCCCGAGCAGCTGGAGCTGCCCACCGACCACCCGCGCCCGCTGCGGCGGGCCTACGCCGGCGCGCTGCTGGACGTGACGCTGGATGCCACCCTGACGGCCGGCCTGAAAGCCTTGAGCCGCCGGCACGGCACCACGCTCTTCATGACGCTGCTGACGGGCTGGGCCATCCTGCTGTCCAGGCTGTCCCGTCAGAGGGATGTGGTGATCGGCACCGCGGTCGCCAACCGCGGGCATGCGGAGGTCGAGCCGCTGATCGGCTTCTTCGCCAACATGCTGGCCCTGCGTGTCGATCTCGACGACGCGCCGACCGTCGGCCAGCTGCTCCGGCAGGTGAAGGCACGCGCCATCGCCGCGCAGCAGCATGAGGACCTGCCGTTCGAGCACGTGGTCGAGCTGACCCGCCCGACGCGCAGCCTGGCGCGCAATCCGCTGTTCCAGGTCGTCTTCGTATGGCAGAACACGCCGGAGGAAGCGCTGGCGCTGAACGGACTGACGGCGACGCCGCTGCGCATGGAGACGCGCACCACGGCCAAGTTCGACCTCACGCTGGCCCTGCAGGAAACCGGCGACCGGATCAGCGGCGGCATCGAGTACGCCACGGCCCTGTTCGAGCCGGGCACCATCGAGCGCTTCGCCGGTTACCTGCGCACCCTACTGCAAGCCATGGTGGACGACGACGCGCGCCCGGTCGACCGCCTGCCCATGCTGCCGGCCGCCGAGCGGCAACACCTGCTCGCCGGCGCCGATGCAGCCGCCCACGCGGTGTCCGAGGCCACGCTGCCGCAGCTGTTCGAGCGGCAGGCCGCGCAGACGCCGGAGGCCATCGCCGTGGTGTTCGAGGCGCAGTCGCTGACCTACGCCGAGCTCAACCGCCGCGCGAACCGATTGGCGCACGGCCTCATCGCGCAAGGGATCGGGCCCGCGCAGTTCGTCGGCATCGCCCTGCCGCGCGGGCTCGACCTGCTGGTGGCGCTGCTCGCGGTGCTCAAGGCCGGCGCGGCCTATCTGCCGCTCGACCCCGACTACCCGCAGGACCGGCTCGCCTTCATGATCGAAGACGCGCAGCCCACGCTGGTGATCACCCACGCGGCCGTCGCCGACCGCCTGCCCGCCGGCGCGCCGCAATGGACGCTGGATGCCCCGGAAACCGAGGCGCGCCTGTCCCGCATGCCGGCCGCCGATCCGACCGACGCGCACCGCGTGCGGCCGCTGCTGCCGTCGCATCCGGTCTACGTGATCTACACCTCCGGCTCGACCGGCAAACCCAAGGGCGTGGTGATCGAGCACCGCAATGTCGCGCGCCTGCTGCGCGTCACCGAGCCCCCGTTCCGCTTCGACCACACCGACGTGTGGACGCTCTTCCACTCGTTCGCGTTCGACTTCTCGGTCTGGGAGATCTGGGGCGCGCTGGCCTACGGCGGCCGGCTGGTGGTGGTGCCCGCGCTGTGCGCGCGCGCGCCCGACGCGTTCTACGCGCTGCTGTGCCGCGAGGGCGTGACGGTGCTCAACCAGACGCCCAGTGCCTTCCAGCAGCTGATCGCGGCACAGGCGCGCAGCGACGCCGCGCACCGGCTGCGCTGCATCGTGTTCGGCGGCGAGGCGCTGGAGCTGCACACGCTGCTGCCGTGGATCCGGCGCAACGACCCCGAGCGCACGCGCCTGATCAACATGTACGGAATCACCGAGATCACCGTGCACGCCACCTTCTGCCCGATCGGGCGCGCCGACATCGAAGCCGGCGCGGGCAGCCGCATCGGCACGCCGCTTGCGGACCTGCGGCTCCATCTGCTGGACGAGGCGCTGGAGCCGGTGCCGGTGGGCGTGCTGGGCGAGCTGTACATCGGCGGGCCGGGCCTTGCGCGCGGCTACCTGAACCGGCCCGCGCTGACGGCCGAGCGCTTCATCGCCAGTCCGTTCGGCCCGCCCGGCGCGCGCCTCTACAAGAGCGGGGACGTCGGCAGGCGGCTGCCCGACGGCACCTTCGAATTCCTCGGGCGCAACGACGACCAGGTCAAGATCCGGGGCTTTCGCATCGAGCTGGGCGAGATCGAAGCCAAGCTGGCCGCGCAGCCGGGCGTGCGCGATGCCGTGGTGCTGGCGCGCGAGGACCGGGCCGGCGACAAGCAGCTGGTCGCCTATCTCGTGCCCGAGGCCGGCGGCGCGCTGCATGCCGCGACGCTGCGCGACAGCCTGGCCAGGGAACTGGCCGACTACATGCTGCCGAGCGCCTACGTGATGCTCGATACGCTGCCGCTGACGGTCAACGGCAAGCTCGACCGCAAGGCGCTGCCGGCACCGCAGGGCGATGCCTATGTCCGCCGTGGCGACGCGGCGCCGCAGGGCGCGATGGAGACCGCGCTGGCGGCGATCTGGTCGGCGGTGCTGCAGCGCGAGTCGATCGGCCGCCACGACAACTTCTTCGAGCTCGGCGGGCATTCGCTGCTGGCGGTGCGGCTGCTTTCGCAGATTCGCGATGCGCTGCAGCTCGAGATGCCGCTGAGCGCCCTGTTCAGCCATCCCAGCCTGGCCGGCTTTGCCGCGGCGGCGGAGCAGACCGGCCGGACCACCGTGACGGCCATCCCGCCGGCCGACCGCGGCGCACCGCTGGCACTGTCGTTCGCCCAGCAGCGGCTGTGGTTCCTGGCGCAGATGGAAGGCACGCGGGTCAGCGAGGCGTATCACATCCCGGGCGCCTTCCGGCTCGAAGGCACGCTCGACCCGGCGGCCCTGGCCGCGGCCCTCGACCGCATCGTCGCGCGGCACGAGGCGCTGCGCACCACGTTCGGCGAGCACGATGGCGTCGCGGTCCAGGTCATCGCGCCGCCGGACATCGGCCTGGCCTTGCAGACGCACGATCTGAGCGGGATCGACGACCCGCAGGCACGCGAAGCGCGGCTGCGCCAGCGCCTGGCGCAGCAAGCGCGCGCGCCGTTCGACCTGGCGCGCGGCCCGCTGATGCGCGCGGGCCTGTTCCGGCTGGCGCCGCAGGAGCACGTCCTGTTCCTCTGCCTGCATCACATCGTCTTCGACGGCTGGTCGATGGGCGTTCTGCTGCACGAGCTGAGCGCGCTGTACGCCGCCTTGCGCGAGACCGGCGCCGACGCACACGACCCGCTGCCGCCGCTGCCCATCCAGTACCCCGACTACGCCCAGTGGCAGCGCCGCTGGATCGGCGGCGAACGCCAGCGACACCAGGCCGACTACTGGCGGCAGGCCCTGGCCGGCGTCCCTTCGGTGATCGCCCTGCCGACCGACCGGCCGCGCCCGCCACGGCAGGACTACGCCGGCGCCCATTGCCCGGTGGTGCTCGATGCCGCGCTCAGCCGCCGGCTCGGTGCCTTGAGCCAGCGCCACGGCGTGACGCTCTACATGACCCTGATGGCCGCCTGGGCGACACTGCTGTCGCGCCTGTCCGGGCAGCACGACATCGTCATCGGCAGCCCGACCGCCGGCCGCACCCGCAGCGAAACCGAGCACCTGATCGGCTTCTTCGTCAACACGCTCGCGATGCGCTACCAGCTGGCGCCCGGGCAGACCGTTGCCGGACTGCTCGCCCACAGCCGGCAGCAGGTGCTGGCCGCCCAGCAGCACGCCGACTTGCCGTTCGAGCAGATCGTCGACCTGGTGCAGCCGCCGCGCAGCCTGGCGCATGCGCCGATCTTCCAGGTGCTGTTCGCCTGGCAGAACGTGCCGCCGGGCCGGCTCGCGCTGCCGGCGCTGACCGCGTCGCCGCTCAGGGGCCCCGGCAGCGTCTCCGCCAAGTTCGACCTCACGCTGACCCTGCAGGAAGCCGACGGGCGGATCGTGGGCACGCTGGAATACGCCACCGCGCTCTATGACGGGGCGACGGTCGAACGCTACATCGACCACTGGCGCACGCTGCTCGAAGCCATGGCCGACGACGACAGCCGGCCGCTGGCGGACCTGCCGCTGCTGACGCCCGCGCAGCGGCAACAGGTGCTGGCGCAGTGGAACGCGACACAGGCACCGTATCCACGCCACGCCTGCCTGCATCAGGGCTTCGAGGCGCAGGCCGGGCGGACGCCCGATGCCGTCGCCGTCGTCCACGAAACGCGGCAGCTCACCTACGCTCAGCTGAATGCACAGGCCAACCGCTTGGCCCATCGCCTGATCGCGCTCGGCGTGCGGCCCGATGCGCGGGTCGCCCTGTGCATGACGCGCGGCGTGGAGATGGTGGTCGGCCTGCTCGGCATCCTCAAGGCCGGCGGCGCCTACGTGCCGCTGGACCCGAACCACCCGCCGGCACGGCTGGCCGCCATGCTGGAAGACTGCGCGCCGGCCGCCGTGGTGGTGAAGGACGCACTGCCGAGCGGACTGCCGGCGCAAGGGCTGCCGGTCGTCTCCCTCGACGACGCGGACACGGCCCGGGACTCGCCGGCCGGCAACGCCGATGCCGACACCCTCGGCCTGACCTCACGCCACCTGGCCTACGTGATCTACACCTCCGGCTCGACCGGCCAGCCCAAGGGCGTCATGGTCGAGCACCGGTCGGTGATGAACCTGTGGCAGGCGCTCGAGCAGACGGTCTACGGCGAAGGCCGGCCCTGCGCGCGCGTCGCGCTGAACGCGGCGCTCTCGTTCGATGCCTCGGTGCAGGCGCTGGTCCAGCTGCTGTCCGGCCGCTGCCTGGTGATCGTGCCGCAGGCGGTCCGGCTGGATGCGGCCGCGCTGTCGGCGTTCCTGAAAGACCAGCGCATCGACGTCTTCGATTGCACGCCGGCGCAGCTCGACCTGCTCGTGGCCGGCGGCGCCTTCGATGACGTGCCGGGCCTGCCCCAGGCCATCCTGGTCGGCGGCGATGCCATGGCGGCCAGCACGTGGGACACGCTCTGCCGGACAGACCGGATGCGCGTCTACAACGTGTACGGCCCGACCGAGTGCACGGTCGATGCCACGCTCTGCGCGCTGCACGGGCAGGCCGGGCGCCCCAGCATCGGCCGCCCGCTGGCCAACACGCGCGCCTATCTCCTCGACGCGCGGCAGCAGCCGGTGCCGGTGGGCGTCGCGGGCGAGCTCTACATCGGCGGCGCGGGCGTCGCGCGCGGCTACCTGAACCGGCCGGAGCTGACCGCCGAACGCTTCCTGCCCGACCCGTTCAGCGGCGAGGCCGGCGCGCGGATGTACCGCACCGGCGACCTCGGCCGCTGGCTGCCCGACGGCCGCATCGAATACCTCGGCCGCAACGACCACCAGGTCAAGATCCGCGGCTTCCGCATCGAGCCCGGCGAAATCCAGGCCGTGCTGGAACAGCATCCGGACGTGGTGCAAGCCGCCGTGGTCGCCCATGAGGACGCCGCCGGCGGCAAGCAGCTGGTCGGCTACGCCGTCGCGGCCGGTGCGGCGCGCCTCGAACCCGCCGCCCTGCGGCGCTACCTGGCTGAGCGCCTGCCCGACTACATGGTGCCCGCCGCGATGGTCAGGCTCGACGCGCTGCCGCTCACGGCCAACGGCAAGATCGATCGCCGGGCGCTGCCCGCGCCCGATTTCGGCGCCGGCGCCAATGCCCGCGCGCCGCTCACGCCCAACGAGCACGCGCTTGCCGCGCTGTTCGCCGAGGCGCTGGGCCTGGACAAGGTCGGCATTGACGACAGCTTCTTTGACCTCGGCGGCCATTCGCTGCTCGCCACGCGCCTGGTCAGCCGGATCCGCGCCGAACTGGATGCGGCACTGCCGGTGCGGGCGCTGTTCGAGGCTCCGTCCGTCGCGCTGCTCGCCCAGCGGCTGAATGCCGACGGGGCCGACGGCGATCTGGACCTCGTGCTGCCGCTGCGCGCCACCGGCAACAAGCGCCCGCTGTTCTGCGTCCACACGGCCACCGGCCTCGGCTGGCCCTACGCGGGGCTGGTCGCGCACGTGGGCCGCGAGGTGCCGGTCTACGCGCTGCAATCGCCCTTCCTCGACGCGCACGCCCCGCTGCACGACGACATCGGCGCCGTGGTCGACCGCTACATCGCCGCGCTGCAGGCGGTCCAGCCGCAGGGGCCGTATCGCCTGCTGGGCTGGTCGATCGGCGGCGTGATCGCCCACCGCATCGCCGCGCGGCTGGAACAGCTCGGCCATGCGGTCGAGCTGCTGGCGCTGCTCGACAGCCATCCGGCGCAGCGCGCGCAGGCACAGCCGTCGACGCAGGCGCAGTTGCTGCGCCGGTTCCTCGACATCATCGGCTGGCCGGCTGGCGAAGACGAGGTGCCGGCCGACCTGCCGCTCGACACGCTTGCGCGCCTGCACGCGCAGCACGACCGCCTGTCGGTGCTGACGCTGGCGCAGGTCCACCGGCTGTTCGATGTCTTCAAGCACCACCTGCGCCTGTGGCGCGCGCCGGACCTCGGCCGCGTGCACGGCAGAACGGTGCTGTTCGAGGCCACCCGCGCCGCGCCCCGGCCCGAGCCGCTGCACACGCTGTGGACGCCCCACGTCGCCCGCGCGATGGCCGTGCACGGCATCCCCTGCACGCACGACGACATGGCGCGCCCGGCCTGCCTGGCCGCCATCGGCCAGCAACTGAAGGACGCGCTCTGAGCGCCGGCAGCCGCGCCGCTCAACCCACTCCAATCCATTCAAGCCAACCAGGAACGCATCATGACAACAGACACCATCGAACCGATTCACGCCTGCCTCGTCCTCACCAACGCCGAGGAACAGTATTCGCTGTGGCCCGAGGGCATCGAGGTACCGGCCGGCTGGTCGGCCGTGCACCGCGCCGAATCGCGCGAAGCGGCCATCGACTACGTGGAAGCGCACTGGACGGACATGCGGCCGGCGAGCCTGCGCACGTGAGGCCCGATCGCCGTCGGCGCGGGAGGCCTCGTGCCGGGTGAGCCCGCCGCCCGCCCCGCGCCGGCACGCATGACGGACGGCCCCATCGCCGGGACGCTGTTCGCCCTGTTCCTGCCGATCCTGTCCGGCAACCTGCTGCAGACGCTGGGCAGCTCGGTCAACGCGATGTGGGTCGGCCGCATGCTGGGCGATACGGCGCTGGCGGCTGCGGCCAATGGGAATGCCGTCATCGCATTTGTCGTCGCGATGGTAATGGGCATCGGTACGGCGGCATCCATCCTGATCGGGCAGAGCCTCGGGGCGAAAGACATCGCCCGGGCCAAGCGTGTCGTCGGTACCGGCGCCACGTTCTTTGTCGGGCTGGCGGTGCTGATCGCGCTCGCCGGGGCGGTGCTGGCCGGGCCCATCGCGGCGCGCCTGCAAACCCCGCCCGATGTGCTGCCGCTGGCCGTGGCCTACCTGCGCGTCCAGTTCCTGGCGATGCCGCTGCAGGCCGCCTACATCTTCCTGGCGATCCTGCTGCGCAGCACCGGCGACAGCAAGACGCCGCTGCGCTTCCAGGTCGTCAGCGTGGGGCTCGATATCGCGCTCAACCCGCTGCTGATCGCGGGCGGGGGGCCGCTTCCCGCGCTCGGCATCGCGGGCTCCGCCACCGCCACCCTGGTGGCGCAGGGCATCGGCCTGACGGCGCTGGCCCGGCGCCTCTACCGCACCCGGCACCTGCTCTGCCTGCGCGCCGACGAAGTGCATCTGCTGCGCCCCGACCGGGGCATCCTCGGGGCCCTGGTCGCCAAGGGCCTGCCGATGGGGCTCCACATGGCGGTGGTGTCGATGGCGGCGGTCATGATGATGTCGCTGGTCAACCGCTTCGGCGCCCAGTTGTCGGCGGCGTATGGCGCCTGCCTGCAGCTGTGGAACTACATCCAGCTGCCGGTGCTGGCGATGGGCATGGCGGTCACGCCCATGGCGGCGCAGAACCTCGGCGCGCGCCGGCTGGACCGGGTCGGGCGGATCGCGCGCACCGGCATCGCGCTCAACATCGCGATGGCCGGCGGCATGGTGCTGGTGCTGCAGTGCTTCAGCCGCGCGGTGCTCGGCCTGTTCCTGCCGGCCCAGCCGGAGACCCTGCAGGCTGCGCAGCACATCAACGCGATGGTGGCGTGGGCCTTCGTTCCGGTCGGCGTCACGTTCGTGCTGGGGAGCGTCATCCGCGCGTCGGGCACGGCGATCCCGCCGCTGGTGATCCTGTTCCTCGCCCTGTGGTGCATCCGGCAGCCGGCCGCTGTGCTGCTGATGGACGCCTGGGGCGCGGATGCGCTGTGGCTGAGCTTCGGCCTGGGCTCGGTCTCGTCCATGCTGATGTCGCTGGCCTATTACCGCTGGGCCGGCTGGCGCGCGGCGTTCATGCCGACGGACGCGCCGGCGGCGGAACGTGCCGCCGAGCGGCCCCGGGAAGATCAGGGCGCGGCGCGTTGCTGAGGTGCCGCCTCGTCTTGCCGATCGGCGGGATGCCAGGCACGGATCTCGGGCACCACGCGCACGGCGCTGTCCGCAGGGTCCAGGCGCAAGTACAGCGCGGCGCAGTAGCCGGCCGGCACGGCGATCGGCCATTCCGCCCAGGCGCTGCCGCCCGCGCGCCGGACCTGCCCGCCGCCGGCCTCATCCTCATCCAATGCGGCCGGATCGAGCACGGGCTCCCTGAGCCCATCGGCCAGCCCGATGCCGAGCGCCTTCACGTAGGCCTCCTTGCGGACCCACAGGCGGAAAAAACCGTGCCGCGCCGCAACCGCGTCGAGGCCGGCCAGACGGCGGCACTCCGGCTCGGCGAACACCGATGCGGCCAGCCCGTGAACATCGACGGTATCGACCACGCGCTCGACATCGACGCCCACCGCGCCCAGGCGGGAGACCGCGATCAGCGCCAGCCCATGGGTGTGCGACAGGCTGAACTCGAGACCGCTGGCCGCGAACGCGCGCGGCAGCGATGGCTTGCCGCGCGGGCCGACCTCGAACGCGTGCCCGAAGCCGTCGAGCCCCAGATGGCCCGCCAGGACCTGCCTGAGCGCGTAGTGGCTCACGACATAGGACACCCGGTCCCGCTCGAAGTGAAACGCCTCGGCACGCTGCCGCTCGCTGGCCGGCAGCTGCGCCAGAAAGCGCGGCACCGCATCGGCGTATTCCTGACTGCGCACCGTCCAGACACACAACATGTTCCGTTCCTCGATCCTGCCGCGACAGCGCTCGCGGCGCGCGAGCGGCAGGGTAAACCAAACCATCCCGTGCCGCCATGAACGGCGGCACGCATGCCATCCGCCACGGACCCGGCACGCGCCGGGCCCGCGAAGCGGCGCGCGGTTACTTCAGGTACGGCGCCAGCACCGACATCTGCGGCTTGTCCACGCCGTTCGACGGCTCGATCGAGTACATGTAGCCGCCCCACCACGGACCGCCCGCCCACCACGCCCAGCCGGTCCAGACATCGGCATTGTTCTTCATGAAGGTGAGCATGTTGCCGACGGCCTGGTTGCAAGTGTCATTGGAGGCCGCGCCGAACTCGCCCAGGAAGCCGCGATAGCCGTTGCTGCGCAGCCAGTTGGTGAAGTCCTGCAGCCGCTCGGCGCCGATGGTGGCGCTCACGCAGCTGGCCGACTGGCCGGACGAATCGCCGTCCAGGTACTGGTGCACCTCGAAGACGAGGTTGCGGCCCGGGTCATTGATGCCCTTCATGACGGTGCCGTTCGGCGTGCCGTACCAGTTCTGGTTCCAGCTGTGCGCGCCCGTCCAGGCGTTGCCGGGCACGAACACCACGTTGCTCGCATTGGCCGAGCGGATCGCGGCCAGCGCGGCGTTGGCGCCGGACAGCCACTGCTCGGTCGGCATCGAATTGGGCTCGTTCATCAGCCCGAAGATGACGCGGGCATTGCCCTTGAACTGGGTGGCCACGCGCCGCCAGAAATCGGCGTACGCGCTGTTGGGCACCGCGCTCGAGCCGATCACGTTGCCGTAGTAGCGCGCGTAGTTGTGCGGATCGAGCAGCACCGTCTGGCCAGCCGCCGTCACGGCGTTGACGAACCCGGTCAGGCGCGACAGCTCGTTCGCGTCGAGCGCCTGGTTGAGCGTGGGCTGCAGCCGCTCCCAGCGGAACGGCAGGCGCACGAGGTTCATGCCCTTGTTCTTGTAGTAGGTCGCGCTGTCGGCGGACGGATAGATGTAGTTGCTCCCGTAGGTGCCCGGCAGGCTGCCCTCCCCGAACTCGGCGCCGGCCAGGCTGACGCCGCGCCACAGCAGGGTGCCCGTGCCCTGCGCCACCTGGCATACCTTGGCGACACCGGCCGCCGGATCCTTGCCAAAGAAGGCGGCGGTGCACTGGCCTGTGCCGGACATGCTCTTCGCCACCCACGCGCTGCCGGCGCCATAGCGCACCGTGCGCGTGCCGCTCACCGTGAACGCCGCGCTGTCCTTGGCGACGGTGAGCCACAACGGCGAGATCGAGGTGGTGGCGGCCGTCTTCAGGGTCGTGGTGTCGGTAGCGGCCGCCGTGCTGAGGGCGGTGTCACCGTCGCCGCCGCCGCAACCGGCGAGCATGAGGGCCGCCATCGAAGCGGCAACCAGCGGCATACATCGGTGCATGCGATTTGCGGCTGCAATTCGGAATCTGGATTTCATGACGAAATGGAAAAATGGAGAAATCGATAGGGATGGAAATGACAGGTGAATGACTTTCACTCTGGATAAAAATTACAAATCGGCCGGATTTGCCTGATTCATCTTGGAAATTCAATCACCCGATTGCAAGCAAAAAATAAAAGCTGTCAACCCCAAGCCAGTACAGGGTTTTGAGTAAAGTTGAGAGTACGGAAGGCGAGTGGAAATAATCTGAGCATCCGAATTGCACCGCGCATATCGCCTCGCCAATCGCCATTTGCAGCGCAACGGTGCATTTGAATTGAAGGCGGCACGGGATCATGCGATCCGCGCGGCGATCGGCACACGCTTGCCCGCTGCCGCCCACCGAACAGGAACCCCGAATGATGAAACGACCTCTCGTCGCGATGACGCTCACGGCGGCCATGCTGGCCTGCCCGCTGGCCCTGGCCAGGGCCTACACGCCGCCCTGCGCGACCGATGCCGCCGGCCACTTCACCGATGCGATCGCGTGCTACCGGCACCAGACCGAAGCGCAGGCGCTGCAATACGCGATGACGGGCACCGCCCGCGTCGCCGACGTCGAGCAGCGCACCTACCGGCTGGCGTCGCAATCCTGGTCGCCCGAGCGGCTGGTGCAGCCGGAGGAGTGGCTGCACGATGTGACGATCTACATCCCCGACGAGGTCGCGCACCGCCGCGCCCTGCTGGTCGTCAACAACGGCACGCGGCGCAAGAAGGACGGCACCGGCCCGATCGCCTCCACGGACCTGACGCCCGAAGCGCTGGCCGGCGTCGCCCGGGCCACCCGCACGGCCATCGTCTCGGTGAGCGACGTGCCGAACCAGAGCCTCGTCTACGCAGACGACGGCGGCAGCCGCGCCGAAGACGAGAGCGTCGCGCACAGCTGGTCGCTGTTCATGAACGCACCGCAGCAACGCGCCTCGATGCCGCTGCAGGTGCCGATGGTGGCCGCGGCCTCCCGCGCCATGACGCTCGCGGAGCGCGAGCTGGCGCCGTACCAGATCCACCGCTTCGTCGTGACCGGCGCCTCCAAGCGCGCCTGGGCCGGCTGGCTCACCGCCATCGCCGACCCCCGCGCCGATGCCGTGGTCGCCTTCGCCGCCGATGTGCTCGGCACACACGACACCCTCAAGAACATGTACCGCTCATACGGCGGCAACTGGCCCATCGCCTTCGCGCCGTTCTATGCCGAGGGCATCGACAAGCGGATCGACACGCCGGAATTCGCGTCATTGACCGACATCATCGATCCGCTGGCCTACCGCCAGACACGCTACGGCGCGCGCCTGGCGATCCCCAAGTACATCGTCAACGCCAGCGGCGACGACTTCTTCGTGCCGGACAACGCCGCGCTCTACTACGACAGGCTCCCCGGCCGCAAGGCGCTGCGCATGGTGCCCAACGCCGCCCACCGCGACATCCGCAGTGCCATCGTCGGCTCGTTGACGCCCTTCCTCAACCGCTTCCAGGCCGACGCCAGCCTGCCGCGCCTCGACGCGCGGCTGCGCAACACGGGGGCGGATGCGGCCATCGTGCTGCACGCCTCGGAGCCGCCGCAGAAGCTGCTGCTGTGGAGCGCCACCAACCCGAACGCGCGGGACTTCCGCTATGCCTGCGGCGTGCGGTACACCTCGACGCCCATCGACGTGCCGGCCGCCGGCGCGATCCGCGTGCCCGTGAGCCAGCCCGAGGCGGGCTGGTCGGCGTACTTCGTGGAAGCGACATTCGCCGATGGATTCGTGGCCACGAGCCAGGCCTATGTGCTCGGCAAGCAGGCCTACCCGACGGTCGCGCCGCCGGCGAACGGGCCGGCGTGCCAAACGCTGCCGGGGCGGATGCCGGCCTCCTGACATCCGGCTCGCACAGCGGGCAGGCCACCCCAGGCGGCCTGCTCGCCATCGGCCGGCGTGATTACCCGGAAGCCGGCAGCTTGACGCGCGCAAACAGCTGGCCGAGCAGCTCCATGCCGATGGGGCCGCGGTGTACCTTCGCCTCCGGGTAACCCAGCGCACGCATCACCGCCTCCCAGCGCGGGCCCAGGTTCTTTTCCCAGTCGGTCTTCAGGTGGACCGCGGCGAAGTCGCCGGACGGCATCGTGCCGAGCATGTCAGCCGTCACGGGTTCGCGCGTATGGATGTGCACGACCCACGGCGCCACCTGCTGGCCATTGGAAAGCGGCTTGAGCGCAATGCGCATCTCGAACAAGGTGCCCAGGCGGTCATTCGGCCTCTCGGCCGGAAGCCGGGCCGGCTGGCCGACGGACCGGATCGGGTTCTCCTTTGCGTTCAATAACCGCTTGAGGTGAGGTGCTCTCGGACACGCGTCGCGCTTGAGCAGATCGGCCTCCATGGTATCCAGCCGACGCTCGATCCGCTCCAGCGCCTTGATCCGGCCGGTCAACTGCCCGACACGGACATCCTGCGAGGACAGCGCCGCCACGGCCTCGCGCAAGAGGCCGCGCTTCCCGACGTCGCCGAGCCAGTCCTGTACCACGGCGCGCAGATAATCGGCGGTGATCGCAGCGTCGCGCCTGGGGTCCGCCAATTCGCGCTGCAGCGTGCGGGTATCCCTGCCGAGCGACTGGGCAATCCGGATGAGGTCGCCGTCGAACTGCGCCAGGGTCTTCCGGTCGACCGGATACCGCCTCAAGAGCCCGTCGGCCGTCTTCTGCGTGTCGGTGCGCTTATCCACGGAGACCGGCCGCGGTGCCGGCACGGCCCCAGCGATGGCACCGGGCTGTTTGCCCGGCTTGCCGTGCTTGCGCTGCGAACTGCCGGACGGTTGAGCCGGTTCGGCAGGCGGCGGCGGTTCGGCCACCCGCAGCGGCGGCGGCTCGACGCGCGCGGGCCGCACGTTGCCGGCTGCCCGACACAGCGCCTCCAAGCCTTCCTGGTAACCGGCGATCGAGTGGGCAATGTCCATCATGCACTGCCACAGGCCGTCGGCATCGTTCATTTCGATCATGGTGGCAGCGTCCAGGCACATGTCATGGCCGACCTGGTCGAGCTGACGCCCGTAGTCCTGCAACACCTCGTGATGCTTGAGCAGCGCCTGGAGGGTCGGGCGATCTGCGGACTGGACACCCGGCCGCCTCCGCTTCCAGCTGTCGTCCGCTTCCGCCTCCAGCGCGGAACTTGCCGCTGCCACCTCCTCGCGCCGATGGCGGAGGGCTTGCCGCAGCTCACCAACCCGCGCGACTACGCCCGGCAATCCCTTCCACTCGGCCAGCATCAACAGCCAGCCGACGCGGTCCGAAATGATGATGCCGTGGGCCGTCTGCATGGCGGTCCGGCAAAACGATTGCTGGACGGTGACAGCCGGCATGATCGGCTGCAGCCCGGCTCGCACCGCCGCTGGCGATTCGGAGGACTTGAAGCGCTTCATGACCTCGTCCAGCGCATCGCGGACCTGCCTGAGGTCATCGAGCCAGCGCGGCAACTGCTCGAAATCCGGCCCCGGATCCTCTTCCTCTGCCGGGCCGGATTCCGTTTCCGCCGTATCGGCTTGCACTGCCCGCAGCTGAGCCCACTCTGCCCTGAGCATGCGATCGCGCACATCCAGCACCACGTCGGACGCCTTCGTCAGCACGGTCAACAGCATGACTTCCTTTTGGTTGGCATCGCTGTCCGTCGCCCTGCCTTGCATTTTCAGCGCCGAGAGTGCATCCAGACCTGTCCAGACCGCCTTCATGACCGGGCTCGCGTATTGCACCTCTTCCTCCGGGCTCCACGCCCTGCCCCGCGGGTCCTGTTCGGCAACGACCAACTGTTTCCAGACGTCGATGCGTTTCAGCGCCTTGTTCAGCACGTCGCCGGGGTCGGCCGGCGCCGCGGGCAACACGGCGCGTCGTGAAAAGCTGCCCGCAGTATCGGTGGAGACACTCGCCGCCGGCGCCTTGGCCAGATCCGCCAAAGCCGCGGGCCGGACCGCCTGGTGTCCGCCCACCGGAGGGCTCACGGCCCGGTCGGGGTCGATGGGAGTTGGTGGGGCAGCCGACGGCGCCGGTGCCCGGATATTGCGTTCGTCGATACGTCCTTTCAACACGATGTCGGCCTCGATGCCCGCGCGCACGGATTGCCCGGCGCTCCGGCGATGGAGTTGGCGCGGCCGGCAACGGCCTGTCGGTCAACGTGCCGCATGACGCAGCCCGCGCGTAGAAGAAGAACGTCCGACTATGCCGACCTCGCCACGAGGCACGCCGACTGACGGCGAATTGGGGAGGCCCCGTGCGAACGCGGTGGAAAAACCGCGACACGCACACGTGTGATCGCTAAGAGCCCGTTTGAAAATTGCACGATACGGTCAAGAGGCAACCGTCCCGAGCCCATTTTGCACAGAAATTAAGCAGGCCAGATGCCTGAATTTGGCTTTCTCAGCGTTGTCGAGCCTGTTTTCGCTGGCATCTGGGAATTTCCAAACGGGCTCTAAGGATGGAGATGGGAGTGGGAAGCCGTGCCGGCCTCCCCAGATCAAGGCGCGATGACCGCGCGCAAGAAGCCGCCAGCCCGGCACGCCGCCCGGCCAGCGCATCACATCCCTGTCGGAATGACGGCGTTACTTCAGATCGCACCGCATGCACAGCGCCGACGAGCGCTCCGCATTGCGGAACGTCGCCGATGCGCGCACTTCGGCCGGTGCCTTGTCGGCGGGAAACAGCGAGAAGCCCCAGCGGGCAAAGTAGGACGGCGCGCTCGTCGACAGGAGATACGCCTCACGCGCTCCCGCGCCATGCGCCCGCAGCAGCAGCGTCTCAATCAACCGGCTGGCGATGCCCCGGTCGCGACACACCGGATCGACGGCCACCGAGCGGACGACGATGGATTTCCCACCCTGCTCCATGGCGGCGCACCCGATGACACGCCCTTTTTCCAGCGCGATCTGAAACGCATCGATGATGTCGTGGATATCGTCCGCCGGGAGTCCGCAACGCCGCAGGAGCGCGGCAACTTCGTTGCAATCGGCGCGGGACGCCTGACGCAATTGAACGTCTTCGGTGATCTGCATGTTTAACCCTGTCTCCTGATGGCGTGCTCGCCGGGCATGTGAAGCCCGCGGCACGCTTACTGTTTTTCAAGGCTATGCTTGCCTTTGTCGTCACATTTCCCGATGTTGGGGCACACCGGAAATGCGACAGCCTAGACTAGCATCGAATGACGACAAGCAATAAAAACCCACTGCCGGATACGGTAATCGCACCGATAATCGAATCGGCGCAAATGGACCACGCAAACGAATTCGCCGCCGGTTTGCGGCACAGAATCAAAATCGGCTTACCGCGCAATCAGGGCTTCCCCTTGCCCCAGGCCGAGCGCCCGGCCCATGCCATTCCCCCAAGCTTTGCCGGCCTTTTTCACTGGCCAGGCCGTAGAAATATCGCTGTGGACGCCAAAACACAATAGGCGATCCGCATGATGGAAACTTGCGGCCCACTTACCCATGCATCGGCCATCCGGCTTGTTGACGGAAGACTGCCTGCCTATATTTCCGCTGCTGCTTTAAACGGTTATTACAACCGCACCAGCAATAATCGTTCGCCGGATCTGTCCCGAATGGGCACGACCCCGATCCATGGCGCTGCCGTTCCATACCCGCGCAATGCCATCGCATTCCATCAGTTGCACATCTCTATCAAACAAAAAAAGCCTGACACCAGGCATCCTTTTGACCGGAAAAATAACGATGCAATCCAAAACCCTGTACTTGAAAGCCACCGCATTGCTGGGAGGCTGCACCGTGTTTGCCGCAACGGCGCTCGCCGTGACAAGCACCGCCACCCGCCCTCAGCTCAGCAGTGCCGACGCGCGCACCTACACCATCGCGAAATACCTGGCGAGCTTCGGGACGATCGGCTCGCTGACCACGGACAACTGGGACCCCACCGGCGGCGTCGGCGCGGTGAGCGGCTTCCGGGCCAACTACGCGGTCGCCGCGGACGGAACGGCGCAGTACAAGACGGTACAGGCCGCGATCGACGCGGCAGTCAACGCCGGCGGCGTGGCGCGCAGGTACATCAGCGTAAAGGCCGGCATCTACAACGAACTGGTCTGCGTGCCCGAGTCGGCGCCGCCGATCACGCTGTATGGCCTCGATGCGAACGCCGGCAACACGCAGATCGTCTACAACAACGCGAACCCGACGCCCGCCTCGGGCGCCAAGACAAACCCCTGCATGGGCACCAGCAGCAATGCCACGGTCGGCACGCTGCGCAGCGCCACCGCCATGGTGCGGGCATCGGACTTCCACGCCCGCAACCTGACCTTCAAGAACAGCTACGTGGAAGGCACCTATGCCGACAACAACCAGTCCGCGGTAGCGCTTGCCGTGCGCGGCGACAAGGCCATCCTCGAAAACGTCTCGGTCATCGGCAACCAGGACACGCTGTTTGTCGGCGCCACGAGCACCACCACGGTGATCCGCGCCTACTTCAAGAACAGCTTCATCCAGGGCGATACGGATTTCATCTTTGGTGCCGGCACCGCCGTCTTCCATGGCTGCACGATCCAGTACACCGCGGCACGCCTGGGCGCCAAGGCCGCCAGCTACATCTTTGCGCCGAGCACGGCCCCGGGCAATCCGTACGGGTTCCTCGCCATCAACAGCACCTTCAACGCCACCGGCAATCCGCCGAACAACAGCCTGCACCTGGGGCGCGCGTGGGATCAGAGCGTGAGCGGCACCTCGGCCTACATCAACGGCAGCTCGCCCAATGGGCAGGTGGTGATCCGCGATTCGTCGCTGGGCGCGCTGATCCGGCTGGCCGATCCGTGGGGCCCATCGACGGCGGGGCGGCCCTACTGTTCGGCCAACTGCGCGTATTCGGCGAATCGGTTCTTTGAGTACAACAACACGGGGGCGGGTAGCGGCAACTGAGTGAGGCGACGATAGCCGGGCCGGGATGGGCGGGCCGCGTCTGCCCGTTCCGCCCGAAGGCCCGATGGCGGCACCGGGCCTGCAGCGGCTGCGTCTCCCCGCGCAATCGGGCGGGCGTGCCGGTCAGCCCGGCGCGCCATCCGATTCGCCCGATTCGCTTGCGCTGCGCGTTCATTCGGACGAGCCTTGCGCCACCTCGGCGCCAATGCACGGCATCGCTTCCACGAACACCGCCTTTCCCCCGGAAGATCAGGCCCGCTTTTTCGCCAGACGCGCGGGACGCTCTCCCGTCGGTGCGCGCCTCGCCTCCTGATGCATCCGCTCCAGCACGCGCTTGGCCCGACCCGCGCAGTCCTCGCCGGCGGCGCTGGCCTCCATCTCTTTGATCAGCGCGACGAGGTGGCGCTTGTTCTGCGCCAGGCGCTGCTCCAGCAACGCGATCTCGCTGACCTTGCGCCGCAGGGCCTGGAGGAGTTCGTCGTGCGGCCAGTTGCCCTGATCCGGCGGCAGCAGCGCCCGGATTTCCTCCAGCGAAAACCCCGTGTCTTGCGCACGCAGGATGATCTCCAGCCGGGTCAGCGTCTGCGGGGCATATTCGCGGTAGCCGTTGGCTTGCCGCTGCGCGGGCTGGAGCAGGCCGTTCGCTTCGTAAAACCGGATGCGCGAGGCAGCCACGCCGCTCATCCGGGCCAGTTCACCGATTTTCATGCGCAGGCTCCACCGCTTGACATTGAAGTTGACTTTAAGCTTAAGGTTTGGCCATCGTCAACCGAGGATGGCCCCATGAAGCTGTTCACGCCCCTTGCCCTGCCCAACGGCGCGGTGATCCCCAACCGTCTGGCCAAAGCGGCCATGGAAGAGAACATGGCGGATGCGGACCACGCGCCGTCCGAGGCGCTCCTGCGCCTGTACGGGGCATGGGCCAAGGGCATGGCCGGCCTGATCCTGACGGGCAACGTCATGGTGGATCACCGTGCCATGACCGGGCCGAACGGCGTGGTCCTGGAAGACGGCACCCACCTCGACCGCTTCCGGCGCTGGGCGCGGATCGCGCGGGCCCATGGCGCGCATGCGTGGATGCAGATCAACCACCCCGGGCGGCAGATGCCCGCGGCACTCGGCCAGACCACCCTGGCGCCATCCGCCGTTGCGCTGGAGCTGGGGGCGCTGTCCAGGCAGTTCCCCGTGCCGAAGGCCATGACGGAAGCGGACATCGCCGACGTGCTGCAGCGCTTCACGCGCACCGCGCAGCTGGCCGAGCAAAGCGGCTTTACCGGGGTGCAGATCCACGCCGCCCATGGCTACCTGCTGAGCCAGTTCCTGTCGCCGATCACCAACCAGCGGCGGGACCCATGGGGCGGCAGCATCGAGAACCGCGCACGCCTGCTGCTCGAGATCGTCCGGTCGGTGCGCGGCGCTGTGTCGCCCGGGTTCGCGGTCTCGGTCAAGCTGAACTCGGCCGACTTCCAGCGCGGCGGCTTCAGCCCCGACGATGCCAAGCGCGTGATCGAGATGCTCAATCCGCTCGGCGTCGATCTGGTGGAGCTGTCGGGCGGAAGCTACGAAGCCCCGGCGATGCAGGGACACGCCCGCGACGGCCGCACGCTCGCCCGTGAGGCGTATTTCCTGGAGTTCGCCCAGGACATTGCGGCGGCCGCGCGCATGCCCTTGATGGTCACCGGCGGCATCCGCCGGCGCGCCGTGGCCGAGCAGGTGGTCGACAGCGGCATCGCCATGGCCGGCATCGCCACGGCGCTGTCCATCGACCCGAACCTGCCGCGCGATTGGCACGCGGGCAAGGACAGCGCACCGGCGTTGCGCCCGATCACCTGGAAGAACAAGGTACTGGGCGCCCTGGCCAACATGGCGGTCGTCAAGTTCCAGCTCAAGCGGCTCAGCGAGGGGCGTGTCACCGACCCGCGGGTCTCGCCGCTCAGGGCGCTGGTATTGCAGCAACTGGCGACGACCTGCCAGACGCGGCGCTATCGGCGACGGATGGCGCAGCGCGCCGCCCGCTAGCGCCTTGCCGCGAGGCGTCCGCGCCGCGCCGATCGCGCTGGCGTGGCACCACGTTCCCACGCGCGGCCGCCCGCATTCCCGTCGCCGCGCCGGGGCCATGACGATGGTCCAGGGAGCCCTGCCCGTGGCCGGGATCGGTGCAACAATGAAGCCGTCGATGCCCTGTGCGGCGCATCCTGGATCCTGGAGGCGGACATGCTGGCGACCCGGCGGGAACCGGTTGGAACCGCGGCGAAGCGGCGGCCCGGCTCGGGGCCGGCCCTGTCCTTCGCATCGGCGCTGGTGGGTGCCGCGCTCCTCATCGCCATGGGTTCGGCACCGGCGCAGCCGCCGTCGTTCGACACGTTCGCCGTGCCCGCCGGCAGCGCGCCGCACGATGTCGCGCCGGCGCCCGACGGCACCGTGTGGTACACCGCGCAGGCACAGGGTGCAGCCGGACGGCTGGACCCGCGAAGCGGCAAGGCCGACCGGGTCCCGCTCGGCGCGGGGTCGGCGCCGCATGGCGTGATCATCGGTCCCGACCAGGCGGCATGGATCACGGACGGCGGCCAGAACGCGATCGTGCGCGTCGACCCGAAGACGCTTGCCGTCACGCGCTTTCCGCTGCCGAAAGACCGGCCGAACGCCAATCTCAACACCGCCGTCTTCGACAAACGTGGACACCTGTGGTTTACCGGGCAAAGCGGCATCTACGGCGAGCTCGACCCGGCCCGCGCCAGCCTGCGCGTCTTCGATGCGCCGCGCGGGCCCGGGCCCTACGGCATCTGCGTGACGCCCGACGGCAGCCTGTACTTCGCGTCGCTGGCCGGCAGCTATCTCGGCCGCATCGATCCGGCGAGCGGCGCGGCGCAGGTCATCGAGCCGCCCACGCCGCATCAGGGTGCCCGCCGCGTATGGTCCGATCCGCAAGGGCGCGTCTGGATCAGCGAGTGGAACGCCGGACAAGTCGGCATGTTCGATCCGGCAACGCATCAATGGCGCGAATGGCGGCTGCCCGGCTCGAATCCGCATGCCTATGCGATCTTCGTCGACGACCGGGGCATCGTCTGGCTCAGTGAATGGAGCGCCAACGCGCTGGTGCGCTTCGACCCGCGCACCGAGCAGTTCGACGTGCTGCCGCTGCCGCGCCCGCACGCGAACGTACGCCAGATGATGGGCCGTCCGGGAGAAGTCTGGCTGTCCGAGTCCGGCACCGACCATCTGTTGCGCTACCGGTCTCGCGCGGCAAATGCCGGCGGCAACTGACGGCGCGCTGAGGTCACGCTGTCCGGCGATGCCTTGCCCAGGGCTCATGGCGTGCCGCATGAGCGTCCGAATGTCGCGTGTTGCGCCGACACCATCGGTGACCTGGCAAGATTCGTGCATACCTAGGGAAAACCCTAGATTTCTGCCATACTTTTGCCCAGAACCGGGTGATCCGCACAAAACCGCACCAATTCAGTGCGGACAGCACCCCAGAACACGCAACACCGCTTCCCCATGTCGATTTCCATCAGCCTCCCCCGCGCCCCGAAACTTCCCGCGCCCCTGCTCTACGCGCTCAGGCTGGTGCGCGACCCGCACCGGCGTTATCGCTACGCGCGCTACATCCATGGGACGCGGGTCGGCCTGGGCGTCCTGCTGTCCATCGCGGTGACGTCGGGCCTGGGCTGGCCGCACGGAGAATGGGCCACCATCTCGTTGCTGATCGTCATCGCCGGGCTGCAGCACCACGGCAACATCCGCAAGCGCGCCGCCGAACGCGCCTGGGGCACGCTGATCGGCGCGCTGGCCGGCCTGCTGCTGATCGTCCAGCAGACCTATCTGGGCCATCCGCCGCTGACCTACGCGCTGATGGGCATCGCCTGCGGCATCTGCGCCTACCATGCGATCGGCAAGGGCGGCTATATCGCGCTGCTGGCGGCCATCACGCTGGTCATCGTCGTTGGGCACGGCGACAACGATCTGCTCGACGGCGCCTGGCGCACGCTCAACGTTCTGGTCGGGATTGCGATTGCGCTGCTGTTCTCGTTTGCCCTACCGCTGTATGCCACCTACTCGTGGCGCTACAGGCTGGCCGATGCGCTGCGCGAATGCGCCAAGGTCTACGCCAGCCTCTCGAAGGCGGGCGCCACCGCGGGCAGCGAGCCGCTCAAGCACCTCAACAGGCTGAATGCGCTGCTGGTTCAGCTGCGCTCGCTGATGCCTTCGGTGTCCAAGGAAATCGAGGTGCCCATTGAGCGGCTCGAACGCATCCAGCACAGCCTGCGCATCTGCATCAGCACGCTGGAGCTGCTCGGCACGGCACGCGCATCGGCGGATGCGCCCGCCGCCCGCGCGACGGCCGATATCCTGTCCGCCCAGGAAGATCGGCGGATCCGCGACACGCTGATCGGCATCTCCCGGGCGCTCAGGTTCGGCACGGTGGCGCGCCTGGCGCACAGTCGCGCGGCGGACGCCGAACCGGCCGCCAGCCTGCCCGGCCAGCTGACCGCAGAAAGCGCCCTGGCGCTGCGCTTCGCGAGCGAAGTCGAGCAGCTTCGCAGCGAATTCCTGGCGACGGCGCCGCGGTGGAACATCGGCTGACCGCCGCGCCACGCAGGTTGCGCAGGGCGGCATCCCGGCGGACGTCGCGCCTCGGCGCGCCCGCCGGCATGCTCGCGGCTCACACGTCGACCGCCACCAGCATCGCCATGCGGCGCTCGCGCGCGGCGACCCATGTGCCCGCCGCCCCACACATTGCGATGATCGCGATGCCGGCCACCGACCAGCCATCCGGCACATGCGAGAACACCAGCCAGCCGCCGATCATGGCAAAGCCGATCTGCATGTAGAGGTAGGGCGTCAGCATCGCCACCGGCGCGCGCGTGTAGGCCATGATCAGCAAGGCATGGCCCGATGAGCTCACGATGCCGATCAGGATCAGCAGCCACCACCACTTCCCGCCAAGCGCCTGCCAGCCGAACGGAAGCATGCAGGTCAGGAGCAATGCGCCGACGGCACCGGTGTAGAACTGGGTCGTCCCCGCTTCGTCCACGTTGGCCAGCCGGCTGGTGACGACCTGGAAGGCGGCATTCGCCACCACCATGCCCAGCGGCAGCAGCATGCCCCAGTCGAATGCCGCGCCGCCCGGGCGGATCACCATCAACGCCCCGAAGAAGCCGCCCGCCATGAAGATCCAGCGCGTGGCGGACACCTGCTCGCCCAGCGACACGGCCGCGACGAACGTGACCACCAGCGGCGTCAGCATCACGATGGCCGTCACGTCCCCCACCGGCATCCGCCGCAGGCTCAGGAACGAGAACAGGCTGACCAGCAACAGCAGCAGCCCGCGCACCACCTGCAGCCACGGCCGGCGCGTGCGCAGCAGCGAACGCCCCCGGCTGGGCAGCAGCGTGGCGCCTGTGGCGACCATCTGGAACAGGTAGCGGAACCAGAGCGCCATGACGACCGGCACCGTGGTGCTGATGTATTTGGTGAGCGTGTCGAAGACAGCAAAGAAAGCGACTGCGGCAATCAGGAATGCGATCCCCTGCTGGGGGTGTTGGGAGCGGGTCAAGATGGTCGATTCGAAGGTCCGGCTGGCGCGATTCGCCAAGGGCATGCGCGAGCGCAAAGGGGGCGTGGCGTGCTGTGCGATGCATCATACCGGACGGCCTCAATCCGACAGCGCACCGCGCGAAGGGCGATGCAGGAGCGCGACAACGGCCCCCTCTGTGCGGTCCCGAAGCGGATGAGCCAACACCACGGCACCATCCCACATCTGCATCGCGATCCGTGACACCCGGCGATCGCGCCCGCCAGCGCCGCGGGCACCACGCATGTCCGAATCCGTGGCGTGGCGTTGACATCGGACGACCCCGTGACTATCAACGGTGAGTAACCATCGGTGGCGCACAACGCGCCCTTGTCGAGAAACATTCAATCCGGCAAATGGGGGAATTCCCAGTTGCCTGGGCGTGGCCGGCACCATAAAAAAGCCGTGCGGTACGGTAAAGCGCGTGACGCAACCACCGCTGCTAGAGGGGCAATCGTGGCATCGGGATATCTTGAAGTGCAGCCGGGCTTACTGCTGAGCCTGTCCCCGGGACGCCGGACCTATCGCATGGCGCGGGCCGTTGCCCTGGTGTCCTTGCTGGTCTTCATCTCGATGGTGCCGTTTGCCAAGGTGCGGCTGGCGCAGCTTCCGTCGTTCATCCCGACCTACGAATCGGCGCTCATTCTCAATGACCTGATGACCTCCGCCCTGCTGTTCGGCCAGTTCGCCATCACGCGTTCGCGCGCCATGCTGGCGCTGGCGAGCGGCTACCTGTTCACGGCAACCGCCGCGATCGGGCACCTGCTGTCGTTCCCCGGGCTGTTTGCACCCGGGGGCCTGCTCGGTGCGGGGCCGCAGAGCACGGCCTGGATCTACATGTTCTGGCATGCGGGCTTTCCGCTGTTCGTGATGGCCTATGCCGTGCTCAAAGTGCGGGAAGACCGGGAACCGGACCGCTTCGCCGCCGGCACGCTCAAGCGGCGGACAACCGTGCTCATCATCCCCGCCGTGCTGGGCGCGGCGGGCGCATGCGTCGCACTGGCCACGGCGGGCCAGGACTGGCTGCCCGCGATCATGGTGGCGAATCGCTATACGTCGATCATGTGGATGGTGGCCGGGGCGACATGGTGCTTTTGCGTGGTGGCCCTGGCCGTGCTGTGGCGCAGCAAGCCGCATCTCACCCTCGATATCTGGCTGATGGTGGTGCTGTGCGTCTGGATCTGCGATGTCGCGCTCAGTGCCGTATTCAACGGCGGACGCTACGACCTCGGCTTCTACGCCGGACGCATTTTCGGGCTGATGGGGGCGAGCTTCATTCTGTTGCTGCTGCTGATCGAGAACAGTGTCCTGCACTCGCGGCTGGCCGCCGCGCGCACCGAACTCAAACGGCTCGCCGCCAACGACCCGCTCACCGGCATCGCCAGCCGGCACACCTTCGAATCCGGCCTGAGCGAGGCCTGGCAGCGCGGCGCGCATGCCGGATCGCCGCTGTCATCGCTGATGATCGAGATCGATGGCTTCAAGGATTTCAACGACCGATACGGCCAGTTCCAGGGTGACCAATGCCTGATCGCGGTCGCGCAATGTCTGGCCAAGCACGTCCGGCGCGATGGCGATCTGGTTGCCCGCCATGGGAGCGGGACCTTCGCGATGCTGCTGCAGGATACCGATCTGCCGGCGGCCGAGAAGATCGCTCAGCGCCTGCGCGAGGCGGTCGCGGCGCTGGCCATTCCGCATGTGAGATCGGCGGTGGCTGGCCATGTCACCGTCAGTGTTGGGGTGGCGAGCGGGTGGGGGCAGGAGGGGGTGTTGCCGCAGGTTCTCATCAAGGCGGCGGATGGGGCGTTGGATGAGGCTCGGGGGGGTGGAGGGGATGGGGTTGTGGGGGTGGTGGTGCGGCGGCGGTTGGTGCGGGGGGTTGTGACGGCGTAGGGTGGAGGCGGTTGCCTGGCGTAACGCGCTCTACGGCGATCTGCTTGTGCGTGGGAGCGCGTCCCCAACGTTGGGATTACGCGTGGCCAATGCGTACACGCCAACTGCGTCGAGAAACCTAGCTTGTGGCTGTTGATCTGACATTTCCAGCGCAGGACCTTGGGCTCGAAGTGCCGGGACAGCTTCAAAGACCCCTCATGAGGGCTGGTGAATGACAGCAGTGATAGAAACTTGAGTGTTGCACCGGACAGTAGCGTAGGGAATTTCGTCCCGCCTGTGCTTATACGAAAATGGGGGGAGTTAGGTCGTCAGTTAGGGGGCTTTCACTGTGTCCTCGCTGAGCGGCTGCTATCGACTGCCCCATTACGGCCATTCGCTTTATGCTGACCAATGTCTGAAATGCAGCGGTTGCGGTCGGCCTCGGCTGGAGCTTGAAGTCACCGTCTCTGCCACATTGCCGACATCGGGTCAGTGACTATCGTTCTTGCTCAACCACCGCTCATGCAAGCCCAGCCAACGTTGGCAGTAGCGTCACTGGATCAGATCGAGCACATTTGCCTTGCGCTCAGCGCTATGCACGCGTCGCTGCGAATCGGGCTGCACAAGTAGCCGCTGATCAGAATGGCGGGCAGTCTAGCGACCCCGTTGTGGCCATAACCGGGTCCCTTCACGGGCCAGCTCACCAATGCCGCTCAGCTCCGCAATGCGCCGAATCCGTGCCTCGTCGTTGGTTGCATAGCCAATTGGCACGCACACCGATTCGCTCAGCGCAACCATCACCGAAACAACGGCAACCCGCTCAGCGATGAGGACCACCTCAAGTGCAGTTGGCACCTTCTTTGTTGGCGCGCGGACACCCATGTCGAAGACTCGCGTGAACGTCTTTGACAAAGTGTCGGTCACTGAGGCCGGCGAGATCACGACGGACGAGAGCGTCCCTCCTTTGGTCCGCGCCCTGATGACGCCGCGCAGCGCTTCGAGGGTCGCCGGTAGATCCTCCGTTGCCCCCCACAGCGAACCGCCGGGCCTGAGCCACCAAGTCTGCCAATGATGGTCCCCACTGAAGTCGAACGGCGCATCCTCAAGCAGTGAAGTAATGGCTCGTCGGTTTCGTTCAACGTAGGGGTAGCCCACCAGCGGAACCGTGCCGTCCGAGGTGCTGCTCATCTCCTGCTGAAACCAGCGGGCCAAGTCGAAGTACCCCTCAGCCCGGAACCACTGCGACCAATCCTGGTGATTGAACATACGAGCGAACTCGTTGGAGGAAGCTTGGCTCGGATTGACGTGGTCCAGCTTTCTCAGCTCGATGGACATCGCCTCTGTGAGTTGCTTTCCTCGCCCCCTTGAGTCGGTCTCGCGCAGATTTAAGTGTGACTCGAGCCTGGGCGCACCTTGCAAGGTCAGCCGCTCGCTACCGCCAATCTGGACAAAACTGTAGCGGCCAGCGTGCACATCAAGGATGGAGTAAAGGCTCCACTGGTCCGCCTTCTGATCGTTGCGGGCGATGCGCAAGTAATCCCGGAAATTATCGTAGAACGCCACGCGAGCCTCCGCCTCGTCGATCTGCTGACGCAGCGGAAGTGGAATGAGGTGCTGGACGTTGCGCAGTCCTCGGCCGCTCACCATGTGCTTGGTCACCAGATCGAACCAGACGTCTGCGTTCAACGGCTCTGCAACCGTGATGGTCGGCGCGTCTTCGGTAGAAGTTCGAAACATCTCCTTCGCCGAGGGGTGCAAGCTAAGGTTGTCGCCATCCAACGTGACCAAGCTGCGCGACTGGAGATCAGAGACGGCGATGCCCAGGTCCCGACCTTCAAAGCCGAAGAAGCGCGCCAGCCTATCCGCTGAGATGGACTTCACCACGAGAAGAGTTTTCAGGATGAACTCATCCACCATGGGCAACCGACGCTCCTTCGTCCTCTCAGCCGCGATTACGAACTGACGGCAAGGAAGGTTGAATCCGAACGTGTTCGTCTCGAAAGTGTTGTTCTCGTCCATGTTTATCCAACCTCCGATGCCTTGAGGAACGTGGCGTGGCCAGGATTGCTCTTCATGTACTCGAAGACCCTGCGCATGGGTGACCTCGGACCAACCCTACGCCCCCACATTTCCGCATCTCCGACAACGATGAGTCGTTCCTGGGCACGCGAAACGGCCACGTTGCAGCGGTTCGGGACCTCCACGTGTCCCGGCAACCCCTTCGGATTGCTGCGCACCAGGGAGAGGATGACGATGGCGTTCTCCTTGCCTTGGTAGGAGTCAATCGTGTCGATACGCACCAAGCGCTTGAACTTCAGATCGAACGGATGGCGCGACCACGCCAGCTCAATCTGACGCTTCTGCCCTGCATACATGCAAATGACACCGATTGGCGTCTCATCGTCAAGCTTCGTCAGCGCCGAGACCAAGGCCTTGTCCGCCGCTAGCGTCTCCAGCACCGCTATGACTGCGTCAACTTCGCTGCGGTTGTGGATAGTGGTCTCACCCTCAGGACGGTATTCGGAGTTCATGTGCTCGCTACTAGCATCGACCCAGACGAGCGGCTTGGACAACCACGGCACCCCAAAGTCGGTCGACTGCAGTACCGACTTTCGCGCCGCAGAGGTCACCAGCCGGATGCCGCTCTCCTCGTAGAAGCATTCCGAAACCATGTCGCAGATCGCGCCGTCCATCCGGTACTGTTCTGTCAACCGCACGCCAATGGACTGGCCATAGGTCGACGTAAAGGCGCGCTCGAAATCGCTGCGCGCGAGTTCCTCGAACGAGACGTCCGGCTCAACCTCCTTGAGGTCGCTGAGCATTTGGTCGTCCATCATTGGCAGCAGCTGCAGGTGGTCGCCCACCAACAGAACGCGCTTGGCCATCTGGATGGGCACCGCCAACTCGCCAGGCGTGCACCGGGCAGCTTCGTCAACGATGACCCAGTCGAACACCTGCGTCTCGATCTTGATACGCGTCTGCCCGACACCGACGCAAGTCGCCGATACAACGCTGCGCGTTTTGGCCAAGAACTCTTCGAAGTTCCGCCCGGGGGACCCCAGCGAAGCCAGCCAGTCATTGGTAAGCTTCAATGCACGCTGAGCCGAGCTGGCATCCGCCGGGGAGACGTTCGGATGCTTCAGGTGCAGCGCGTAGACCAACTGGTCGTAAGCCTGAAGGGGCGACACGCCGTCCGTTTCCTGCCCTGCCACAGACTTGAACGCGGCCTTGAAAGCATCCTCGACTCTTGCTCGCTGCACGCGGTTGCGCTCGCGATCAACGACCAGTTGTTGCCCCTCGTCCTCATCCAGGGCCTCCTGTACTGTGCTCAAGCGCCGCGCGAGGGTTCCGACCTGCTTGTCCAGGTCGAACAGCTCAGCCGCGAACGCTCGGTCCACGCCCAGCGCCTTGATGAGCTGGCCAAATCGGTTCTTGGCGGCTGCATCGAACTTGACCCGGTAGCTTTCCCGCAGCTCGGACGTGTGGAAGGGTCGGATGCGGTCGGTGATACCCTTGGAGCCAATGCGCAGGAGGCTCGGCCGCGTCTCACCGCGTTCCTTGTGCAGGCGCAGCAACGACTCGATCGCATTGTTGACAGCCTCATGCGACTGGCTGGCAATGAGGACACGCTGGCCGCCTCCCTTGGAGATGAGCCAGTGCACGAAGGATGCGATGAACCTTGTCTTGCCGGTGCCAGGCGGCCCTTGAAGCAGGCCAACCGGTCCGGAAGAAAGCAGATGCCGGAACGCGTGTTGCTGGCCAGCATTGAGCCCATAGGCTGCAAGCTGCGCGTCGTCGATAGAAAGGTCGAAAGACTTCGGTGGGACGCTCTTGTGCGGATCGAAGTACTCCACTAGGTCGCCTATAACCGAACGGCCGTCCAGGATGCGACGGACAGCCCGCGATCGCCGTTCCATCGAAGTCTGCTCTCGACGCTCCGCCAGACGAAGGCGGTCTCCATCCGAGATGTTTCCGCGCTCGCACACAATCCCGATGGCACTCGGGAGCGAGCTCGCAGACAGGTCGACGTAACCAATCTTGCGGTTGCCGACGAAGACGTCGATGGAGTCCTCCTCATCGAAGTCAAAGTCCCTTCCCAGGTTCTCGTAGGCCAGCACGAGCGTCTGACCCTTTTGAGCCAGGATCTCGGTGACAGCGATCTCGACGCGAGACTCCTCTTCGATTTCGAGCAGCTTCGTCCAGTGCCATGTCACCTCGAACTGCGTCGGAGGCACTGGTTGATCCTCCTCGACAGGAAGGACGATGAATCTCTCGTGGCCGCAAAGGTAGGCGTAGAGCTCCTCAAAGCCGCCGATGCCGCCCTCTTGAACCGTCACCCTAATAGGGAGATCGCTGTGCGCCGAGCGGGACTCGCGCTCGAGAGTCGCGAAGAAGGTCTGCCTGAAGTAGTACTGCTGCAGTTCGATCCCAGTGCCCTTCAAGACCAACTGAGCCTTTTCGGTCGTGAGTTCAAAGGTGACCACACCGGACTGCTCGATGTAGTGCCTCACATACAGCTTGTCCACCTGGGAGAAGCCGTGCGTGGGGCGTTCGGTCTTCAGATGGAACTCGATCACCTCAGCGGCCGTCAGCGCCTCCACCGCCTGTGACACCTTGGCCAGCGCATACTGAAGCGATTCGATAACCGGCTTCTTCAGCTCGACGTCGAGCTCAGACTGAAGCGCCTGCGCGGCACAGCCTGGATCCAGTGCAAGCAGCATCTGAGCCGCCTTCAAGGCGGCATAGCGGTCGATTGCTGCCTGCGGCAGGAGCTCCCAGTTGTCAGGCAGCATCGACGGTGTTCTTGCTGTTCCGTCGCCAACCTGCGAAATATCAAACGGGTCAATAAGGCAGACGGTTCGATCGTCGACGCTCACCAGCACATTGGAAGGTGAAATGTCTCCATGCTCGCAGCCGCGCTCGTGTAGCGAGCTGACCGTGCGCAACAGATCGGCGGCGAGTTCCAACCCTGTGTTCTCGGGAAGTGACTTCAGCTCCGCCAAAGGTGTTCCGCCGCTTCGTTCATATACAACGAAGGCCCCCACCGGGGAAAGACCTCTCGCAATGAACCGCGGTAGTCCCTTGAGCGGGGCGTCAATCAGCTGATCAACGCTCAACAGCAGTTTCAGCAGCGCGCAATCACTCTGTGTGGAACGGCCGCGCACCAACGACATCCAGACCTTGACCATAACGGTTTCGGCCCCGTTGATGTACTCGTAAACTTGCTTCTGGCCTGATGACGAGACGACAGCCGAAACCGGCCACCGCGCATACGGGACGTCAGTGGTCTCAAACCTATCCAGCAAGGTCGGGTCGAATCCATCAGCTGGCCCCGCCTCGACAACGACCGCAAACGCATCCATGAGCTCTGCCGCGCTCGCATATCGCGATAATGGGTCAGCGGAGAGCCCTCTGCGCACCCAGTCGCCCAGGTTCTTAAGCTCCGGCGGTAGCGCCGCGACGGTTGCCTCGATATCCGAGGCTTTTCGCACCCCGCCAGTGAGCACCTGGGCGGCCAGGTAAGCGCAGCAGTAGACGTCCCTCTGCCGACCAGTACTGGGATTGCCACTGGCGTCTTCTGGCAGGAACCCTGCGTAGCCGTGCAGGTCTTGCAGCCAGTCCATCACCGTCGTCTTGTCCGGCAGTTGGCAGGACATGAAGCCAGTCAGCGCCAGGTCGCTGTGCCCCCCCACCCAAATCGCCCGAGGACCGAGGTCCCGATGGGTCACGTTGGCCCGGTGAAGCTCAGCAACGATGCTCAGCAGGCTCATGACGATGGTGATGCGGTCCAAAACACTCAGCGCATCCGTGTTGCGCACGATGTATTGGTCAAGCGGATACCAGCCTGGCGCAATCTGGCGAACTTCAAAGTGCTCGGTCGATACCTCCTCGTCGGGGGTGGCCACCTCTCGAAGCACGCGCTGACGGCTGATGAGTTCGCTGCCGATGTCCTGAAGGTAGGCGAACGCGTTGGTCTCGCGCATCGCCACGACCTTGCGCGTCTCAGAGCTATTGAGGCCAACCGGCAAATTGTTGAACGACCAAGTTCGCACCATTGCCTTCAAGCGCTTCTCGTCGCTTCGCTCGGCCAGGTGGTCGCGCCAGACTTGCTTCGGGTGCACGAAGATGTCTTTCTCTGTGACCGTGTAGCCTGCCCAATCCGACTCGAGCCGCTGAAAGAGCTGCGTGTTGTTGAAGACCTTGTCGAACTCCGCCTCGAGACTGCATGCCTTGGTGAGCGACACCTTGCCGCGCTTTACATACAAATGGCGCTTGGCTGGATCCCCGATGGCGATCGCCTCCGCCAGGGTCAAGCATCGCGCCTGCTCGTCCGGATGAAGGTTCGCCGCATTGGCACTGCCCGTGAAGACGACGCGCGAGTCCACATAGAACGCACCGGCTAGCGAACTCTGCCCTTGAATAACGGACTTGAGCTTCTTGGCCTTCTCATCGACAAGGACAACGGCAGATCGCTTGCGCGGCGCCCCGTTGACGAACCAGCGGTCACCTTTGTAGGTCAGCTTGCCATTCCAGTCCTTGATCTCAAGGAGGAGGATGAGGTCGTCCATGACCACGACCGCATCAATCTCCATTGGAGACTGATTGCGCGGGAAGCAGTTAAGGGAGACGTAAAGCAGCCAGTTCGACGGAAATGCCTTAGATAAAGCATCAATGCCCTTGATCTCGCGAGGCATGATGCCAGCGCTGTTGAGATATCTGACCTTGCAGGCCATTGCTTCTCCCTGAATTGACGTTCGCTCGATCGACGAACTACCCACAATGCTTATACACGCTGCGCGCGGTGAGCGAGAGATATCCCGGTAGATGGAGCGTCGGCGTGCCACAGACTCTCGGCAATGGCTTCCACCGTCAGCAAGGCACCCACCAACGAGACCTAACGTAGCATGCCGCCATTTGGCCTTACAGAGAGTCTGATGCGGGTTGGGCACCGGTGCTCTCCTCCGGCGCAAGCAGTCGCTCGGGAATCGCCAACCAATTGCGTAGGCGCGAGCGACCGGAGACAAAGGTGCACCGGCTACTCAACAGGGCAGCCCGCCAGCGGCCTCTTCCGGTGGCTGCTGTCATCCACTCTCGGAGCCTGACCAAGCCGTAAGCAACCTGGAGCGATCATTTGCGTCGGCGGTCTTGATGTCTATTCCTGGCCGCAAACAAACACCAAATAATTTGTCACCAATAGATTGCCCAGACTGAACAGCAAATCTTTAAACCAACCAGCAAAAGCATCCGCACACCGTACCGCCAACCAACCTCTCAAATCGCTCACGCCCCCACCCTCCCACAAGCCTCCCCCACCCGCACCGCAAACTCCGACGCCCGATCCGCCGTCATCACCAGTTCATTCATCGCCCGCGTCATCCCCACATACAGCACACGCGCCTGCTCGTTGGCGTCATGGCTGGCGTAGGGCATCTGGCCCAGACCGGGAATGGCCACCATCGGAAACTCCAGTCCCTTGCTGCCGTGTAGCGTGAGCACGTTCACGCTGTCGTTATCGAGCTTGCTCAGGCCGGCGCGGGCGGGAATCTTGGCTGCTGCCAAGTGGCTGACCACTTCTGCGGCCTGGGCTTTGCGATATGTGAGCACGGCCATGTCGCGCCAAGGCATGCCGGCTTCGTTGCTGGCGCGCAGGCGGTCGACCACGTAGTCCAGCTCGCCCTTGAAGCTCGGCAGGCGGATGAACTCCGGCGCGCTGCCGTGTCGCCCGGCCGTTTGCGGGAGGATGAGCGGGGCGCCGTCTTCCTCGGCCTCTTCGGCGGTCAGCAGGTCGTTGGCGAACGCGTAGGCCACGGCCAGCACTTCGGCGCTGTTGCGGTAGTTGAGCTTGAGGATGGTGGTACGCCCGCGCGCCTGGATGCCGACGCTGGAGAAGCTGAACTTGAGCTTGCGGGACTTCTGGTAGATGTCTTGCGCGCTGTCGTACATGACAAGCACGGAGTTGGTCTCCGGATCGACCATCTGCACAACGAGCCGCAGCCATGCGGGATCGAAGTCGTGGCCTTCGTCGATCAGCAGGGCGCTGTATTGCCCGGCAGGCACCTGGCCCCGGTTCACGCCGTCGATCACGTTCTGCACCAGCGCTTCGTAGTCCTCATCGCGCCGGCCGGACAGCTTGCCGAGCTGATAGGTGGTGGCCATCTCCACGCACCAGCTGTGAAAGGTGCGCACGTGCACCTTTTGCGACAGCCCCTTGTGTTCCATCCACCCGGTCAGCTTTTGCGCGAGCGCACGGTTGAAGCACAGCACAAGCACGGGCTTGGCTGAAGCTTGCGCAAGGTATTCGGCACGGTAGCCGAGGATCATCGTTTTGCCGGAGCCGGCCACGCCGTGGATCACGCGGTGCCCATCGCCCAGGCTGCGGGCAAGCTGCTCCTGCTGCAGGTCCATGACGCGGATGAGGTCGGGGATGGCGGGGCGAGCGCCCTGTGTGGCCGGTTCGTCATCGGCCTCGAACAGGCTGCCTTGTCGGCTGACGATGCGCACGTCCGGGAAGAGATGCCAGCGGATGCGGTCGATCTGCGGCAGTTGGAGCAGGCAGCGGAACGGCTGGGTGAACATGTCCCACAGTCGCTGCTGGAAGGCCTCGAGATCGGCCGATTCGGTCATCTCGTCCTTGCAGATGACCAGGCGCCCGGGCATCACGTCCTGCATGCCGGAGGTCTCGAACTCCTGGCGCGAGATATTGGGCAGCACCAGCCCGTGGCCATAGGGCATGCACAGCTTGCCGGCATATTTGCTGGTGGCAGGCTCGACCAGCAGCGGATCGCGCTTGAGCATGTCCACCGTGGCCGTCATGAACTCGCGCGATTTGAGCAGCGGGTTCACATCCTTGACGAGCCGGCCGTCGAATTCCGCCTCCACCAGTTGCGGGTCGAGCCGGATAATGCTGCCGACTTTCCAATCCTTCACTTCCAGCGCCAGCAGCCCCCGGTGCGGATTCAAGATCAGAAAATCCGGCCGCCTCCGCTTGATGCCGACCGTCACGTCGTACCAGCAGAGATAATCGCCCTCAAGAAAGGCTTCGAGCCGGCGGGCAAACCGCTTTTCGCCGGAAGTCATGCGTCCCAGACAGCTATTCAGGCTGGGGATTAGCGTTGCCATACCACCCCTTTTAGATATTTCGGACTAGGCGCCTTTTCGTAATTCAAATAAGTTAATTGCGCCGAAATTTTTCGCTGCTACAGCATAGCTCATGTCGATGCAATCACGCAGAGATTCCAACCATGAGAAATCGCTTAGAAATCGATCGAAACGGAGGATAATTCCAGCCCGACGTCTGTGATATGCATGCCAAGACGCATACCTGCCGAGCCTCAAACATGACAAAGCGTCCTCAGAATGTCTGCGAGAACTGCAGGTACACGTGGTACCCACGTGGGAAAGCAATCTCTCTAAAATGCCCCAAGTGCGGGAGTGGCCAAGTAAAGATCGTACAGACGAGAATCACGGGAGGCGGCCTTTTGGTCGGGATCGCGCTTGTACTCGGAGCAATAACGTTGTTTGGTAGGCATGACAAACCCATCACCGAGGAACCCCACACAACACCATCGACGCCAGAGATCGCTACGCCTCAGGGAGCCGCTACCGTTACACCTCAAACAACACAATCTGCCCCTTCGGCTGTCATCCAAATATCTGGAAGTTCAGAGCCCCCTCGACCGAGTACGCCCGAGCCACCTTCGCCGCAGCCCCAACCGGCCAACAATAACGAAGTCGACGAAAATCCGGCTGAAAATCAGACGCCTTTGACAATATGCGGGAAGAGTGAGGGTAACTTCATCGCTTGGAACAATTGCATGTGGCGGGAATGTGCGCGTCCGCAATTCCGAGGCTTGGAGGCGTGCAAGAGTAAGCAGCGAGACTAATCGAGGCATATCCCTGGTTCGGCAGCAAGGGCGACGCCCGCACAAACTTCCATCATCAGAGTTCCCTCCCTGCCCCATAGTCCGCGCAATGCTTCCCCCTGGGAATCTGCAACGGCAAGCTCGCCGTTGTCTGATGATCTTCAATCCAGTCTTGCTATTGAAGATTGTCCGTAACGTCGCACAGACCTCCAGCAACACTTCGTCCGTCGCGCCGCAGTGATGGGTCCCGTTCCACATACGCCATGCGACCGTCCTGCGTCACCGAAACATCGTCCAACTGATCCCTCACCATAGCGCGCCCTCCGGGAAGCGTAGGCCCGGTGCTCCCAGCCATCAGACGAAACTATAATGACGCCCGGCCATGCCAGACCAAACCGCCGCAACCCGCCGGCACGCACGAAACCCGTGCCGCACATGCGGTAGCATCCTCCGGCCGGGCTTCCCGGCGCTCCGCACGGCCGAGCCCTTTTGATCGACACCATGCCCTACCGCTTCCGCCAGTTATCCGCTTCGTGCGCGATCGCAACCCTCCTGTCGGCATGCAATTCCGCGCCGACGCCGCTTTACCAGCAGGAGGAGTTCGACGCGGCCAAGAGCCCCTACGCGCGCACGTTCCAGGCGAAATCCGACGCGACTTGCGAAGCCGCGCGGCGCGCGCTGCTGAGCCAGGGCTACGTGTCGAGCTCGCCCCGCCTGGACACGATCGACGGCAGCAAGAATTTCCAGCCGAGCAACGACTCGCACGTGGTGATCGCGTTTCATGTGGTCTGCGCGGACGCGAGCGCGGATGGCGCGTCGAGCACCGCTTATGTGAACGCGGTGCAGGACCGCTACACGCTGAAGAAGACCAGCACCTCGGCGAGCGTCGGCCTGAGCGTGCTCGGCTCGGTGTCGTTGCCGATCAGTTCGAGCGATGACTCGATGGTCAAGGTAGCGAGCGAGACGATTCCGGCCGGTGTGTTCTACGAACGCTTCTTCAATCTGGTCGACCATTTCCTGAAGATCGACCCGACGCAGCGCGACCGCGCGACGGTGAAGGCCGCGGAGAAGGAGCATGTGGCTCCGCTGCCCGAGCCCGCGCCGACGCCGCAGGGCGAGCCGATGAAGATGACGACGCCCGTCGCGCCGACGCCGCCCGCGCCGCCGGTGCCGGTGGCGCCCGCTGCGGCTGCAGCGACTGCACCGGCGTCGAAGGCCCCTGCTGAACCGACGCCCGCCGCGACAACCGACGCAACAGCGCCGACAGCCGCATCCGCGCCGGCCGCTGCAAACGCGGGCGACGCGAACTGAGCGCAGGCTAGCCTGCGTTCAACCGCCGCCACAACGTCGTCTTGCTGATCCTCGACGCGGTACACACCCCATCTCGAATCCCCCCTGCACAAAAAGAAAACCGCCCGAAGGCGGCACGATGGAAACCGAAACGCAGGTGTTAAAGCGCTTCCAGCATCTGCAACGTTTCCGGATGCTTCTCGACGAGCTTGATCAACACAGCCGCCTGGGTGTTCGGTTTGGCGGTTCCTTGTTCCCAGTTCTGGTAGGTGCGCACATTGACGCGCAGTCGACGTGCCATGACAGCCTGTGAAGCATGTGCCGCTGCGCGAACGGCCTTGATTTCTTCGGCTGTCACGTCAAGCGGCTGGAGCACGCGGACCTTCACCTTGCGAAGGGTCATCTTTCCTTCGCGCTCTGCGGCAAGCGCATCCATCCCCTCCTTCAACTCAGCAAACAGGTTCCGTTTCATCGCTCACTCCTTGCCTTGACTTCCTGCTCCAACAGCCGTGCCAGCACTTTGCGCTCGTCGCTGGAAAGGTCGTCCGCCTCGCCCTTGTCGTAGACGACAAACATCCAGAATTGGCCGCCTCCATCCCAGTGGTAGTAAATCACGCGCAGACCGCCGCGCTTACCTTTGCCGCGCCGCTTGTCCGAAAATCGCAGCTTGCGTAGACCACCTGTCCCCTTGATGACGTCGCCGGCGTCCGGCCGGGCCAGCAGTTCCTGTTGGAGCGCTCGGTACTCGTCGTCCGAGAGATAGTGCTCCCGCAGCCTCTGAAAAGGCGGCAACTCGATAAAGGTAGCATCCATGGGCCACGAACTATACGCTTCTTGCGTATAGTCATCAATCGCCCGGTCTCCTATTCTGCGTTCAACCGCCGCCACAACGTCGTCTTGCTGATCCCCAGCGCCTTGCACACGGCATCGCGGTCGCCGCCGTGCGCCGCCAGCGCGGCGCGTATCGCCTCCGCTTCCACGCCCCGGCTGCGCTCGCGCAAGCTCAGCGCGGCTTTCTTCCCCTGCCCCCGCGCCTCGAACACCTCGGGCGCGATCACCCGCAGCACGTCTTGCGTGATGGCGCCGGCGTCCATGGCGTCGGTGTCGGCCAGCTCCACCGCGATCCGCTCGACCACGCTCTGCAGCTCGCGCACGTTGCCGGCCCATGGGTAGCGCCGCAGCGGGTCGGCAACGCCGGCCAGCGCGCGGGCGGCAACCTCCGTGTCGGGAATGCGCAGCAGCAGGCGCGGCTCGCGGCGCGCGGCCTGCACCAGCAGTTCGGCGGCCAGCGGCAGCACGTCGCCGGGCCGGTCGCGCAGCGGCGGCAGCGCGATGCTGAGGATGTTGAGGCGGTAGTACAGGTCGGCGCGGAAGGTGCCGGCCTCCACCGCATCCGTCAGCGCGCGGTGCGTGGCGGCGACCACGCGGATATCCACGCGCGTCGGCTCGGTGGACCCGAGCCGCACCACCTCGCGCTCCTGCAGCACGCGCAGCAGGCGGCTCTGCAGCGGCAGCGGCATCTCGCCGATCTCGTCGAGGAACAGCGTGCCGCGATGCGCGGCCTCGATCAGCCCGGTCTTGCCGCCCTTGCGCGCACCCGTGAAGGCGCCCTCTTCGTAGCCGAACAGCTCGCTCTCGAGCAGCGCCTCCGGGAAGGCGCCGCAGTTGATGGCGACGAACGGAAAGTCGCGCCGCGCGCTCAGCTGATGCATGCCCTGCGCCACCATCTCCTTGCCCGTGCCGGACTCGCCCAGCACCAGCACGGTCGCATCGGACCTCGCATAGCGCCGCACCAGCACGCGCACGCGCTCCATCGGGGCGGACGCGCCGATCAGGTCGTCGATCCGGTAGCGGGCGGTGAACTGCGGGGCGCGCTGGCCGGAGCGCAGCGTGCGGTCGAGCCGCTCCACCGCGCGCGATTCCTGGAAGGTGAACACGGTGCCGTCGGCCGCGCCGGCGCCGGTGCTGGCCAGCGGGCCGCGATGAATGACGTAGCTCACGCCGCGCACCGTGCCGAGCGTGTCGCCGTCGGTGTCGGGCAGCAGGCCCAGCAGGTTGGGCGCGATGGCGAGCAGCGGCTGCCCGGCGGCCTGCCTGGCGTCGATGCCGAGCGCGGTGGCCAGCCGCTGGTTGATGGCCTCGACCCGGCCCTGGGCGTCGAGCGCGACCACGCCGTCGCGCAGATGTTGCAGCAGGTTGTCCAGGCGCTGGCGGCGCTGGCCTTCGCGGCGGGTGGCCTGCACCACTTCCAGCGCGGTGTCGAAGGCGGCGCGCACGGAATCGCGCGAATACAGGAACACCGCATGCAGGCCGGCCTGCGCGGCCAGGTCCGTCACCAGACCGGGGCCGACCACCGCGCCCACGCCGCGGTCGCGCAGGTCCAGCACGCAGCTCTCGGCGTCCTGCCTGGACTGGTACGCGGCAAACACCACATCCATGCCGTACGCGGCGACGAAACGGCGCACCTCGTCGGGCGTGTCGCCGTGGGTGACGAGGGCGACCGATTCCGCCTCGCGGCGCGCGCGGGCCAGCGCGTGCATCACATCGAAGCCGGTCGGGTTGATGACGACCACGGGCAGCGACAGGCGCGGCTTGAGATAGGCGCCGTTGGAGCCGCCCGCGACCACCACGTCCGGGCGCTCGGCGCCGACGGCCTCGATCTCGCGGACGATGTCCTCGAAGCCGCGCGTGATGACGCGCAGCTCGGCGCGGTCGTTGTATTCGGCGGCGATATCGAGGAACAGGTCGCTCAGGCGGCTGATGCCGCAGGCCCAGATACGTGGGCGGAACGCGAGGTGGGGCGCAGTGCTCATGGCGGGGCGGCCGGTCGGGGAAGCGGGTCCGGCCATTATGCGCGCGGCGTTGCCAATTTGAAATCCGGCGTTTCAAATCTGAAATCGCGCAACAGGCTGCATGGCGCTCGTTTCGTTGGAAATCAGGCATTTAGCACGGCCGACCCGGCTGGCGCGGTTCCTGCTCCTGGCCTGCACCTTCATGGAGCGCAGAGTGAGCACAAGCAAACGACACCCCGCCAGCGCCGGCGCCCGGTTCCGCCAGGCCGTGGCCGAATCCCAGCCGCTGCAAGTGGTGGGCGCCATCACCGCCTATGCCGCCAGGATGGCGGAGCAGACCGGCTTCAAGGCCGTCTACCTCTCGGGCGGCGGCGTGGCCGCCAATTCGCTGGGCATTCCGGACCTGGGCATCAGCACCATGGACGATGTGCTGATCGATGCCCGCCGCATCACCGATGCGGTCGGCATTCCGCTGCTGGTGGACATCGACACCGGCTGGGGCGGCGCCTTCAATATCGCGCGCACCGTCCGTTCGTTCATCAAGGCCGGCGTGGCGGCCGTGCACCTGGAAGACCAGGTGGGCCAGAAGCGCTGCGGCCACCGGCCGGGCAAGGAGGTCGTCTCCGCCGATGAGATGGTCGACCGCGTGAAGGCCGCCGTCGATGCCCGCACCGACGACGATTTCGTCATCATGGCGCGCACCGACGCGGCGGCCTCCGAGGGCCTCGATGCCGCCATCGCGCGCGCGGTGGCCTATGTGGAAGCCGGCGCGGACATGATCTTTCCGGAAGCGATGAAGACGCTGGACGACTACCGCCGCTTCAAGGCCGCCGTGAAGGTGCCGATCCTGGCCAACCTGACGGAGTTCGGCAGCACGCCGCTCTTCACGGTGGACGAACTGCGCGGCGCGGACGTGGACATCGCGCTGTACTGCTGCGGCGCGTATCGCGCGATGAACGCGGCGGCGCTCGGCTTCTACCGGACGGTGATGCGCGACGGCACGCAGCAGGCGGCGGTGCAGACCATGCAGACCCGCGCGGACCTGTACCACTATCTCGGCTACCACGCGTACGAGGACAAGCTCGACGCCCTGTTCGCCGCGCAGAAGTAGCCCCCGGGCCCCCGCCGGACAAACCACGACATGACATTCAGGAGACACCCCATGAGCGAAGCAGACAGCAGCACCCCGGCCGGCGCCTTCAAGCCGAAGAAATCGGTGGCCCTGTCAGGCGTGACGGCGGGCAACACCGCGCTGTGCACCGTCGGCCGCACCGGCAACGACCTGCACTACCGCGGCTACGACATCCTCGACCTGGCCGCCGCCTGCGAATTCGAAGAAGTCGCCTACCTGCTGGTGCACGGCAAGCTGCCCAACAAGGCCGAGCTGACAACCTACAAGGCCAGGCTCAAGGCCCTGCGCGGCCTGCCCGCCAACGTCAAGGCCGCGCTGGAATGGGTGCCCGCCTCCGCCCACCCGATGGACGTGATGCGCACCGGCGTCTCCGTGCTCGGCACCGTGCTGCCCGAGCGCGACGACCACAACCTGCCCGGCGCGCGCGACATCACCGACCGCCTGATGGCCAGCCTCGGCTCGATGCTGCTGTACTGGTATCACTACTCGCACAACGGCCGCCGCATCGAGGTCGAGACCGACGACGACTCCATCGGCGGCCACTTCCTGCACCTGCTGCACGGCGTGGAGCCGTCCAAGTCGTGGGTCGATGCGATGCACGTGTCGCTCAACCTGTATGCCGAGCACGAGTTCAACGCCTCCACCTTCACCGGCCGCGTGATCGCCGGCACGGGCTCGGACATCTACTCGGCCATCACCGGCGCCATCGGCGCGCTGCGCGGGCCGAAGCACGGCGGCGCCAACGAAGTCGCCTTCGAGATCCAGAAGCGCTACGACACCCCCGACGAGGCGGAGGCCGACGTCCGCCGCCGCGTGGAGGCCAAGGAAGTCATCATCGGCTTCGGCCACCCGGTCTACACGATCTCGGACCCGCGCAACAAGGTCATCAAGGAAGTCGCGCGCAAGCTGTCGAAGGAAGCCGGCAACACCCGCATGTTCGACATCGCCGAGCGGCTGGAGACGGTGATGTGGGACGTCAAGAAGATGTTCCCCAACCTGGACTGGTTCAGCGCCGTGTCGTACCACATGATGGGCGTGCCCACGGCGATGTTCACGCCGCTGTTCGTGATCTCGCGCACCTCGGGCTGGGCCGCGCACGTCATCGAGCAGCGCATCGACAACAAGATCATCCGCCCCAGCGCCAACTACACCGGACCGGAAGACCTGAAGTTCGTGCCGCTCGGCAAGCGCTGATCGCCGCTCGGCAAACGGGGGCGGGCATCGCCCCCGCGCCTTTTGTCACACCGAGCCTCCGGACCCGGCCCCCCCTTTCCCCACGCCATGAACACCGCCTACCGCAAACCCCTTCCCGGCACGTCGCTGGATTACTTCGATGCCCGCGCGGCCGTCGAGGCCATCGCCCCGGGCGCCTATGACACCCTGCCCTACACTTCGCGCGTCCTGGCCGAGAACCTGGTGCGCCGCTGCGACCCGGCCACGCTCGCCGATTCGCTGCGGCAGCTGATCGAGCGCAAGCGCGAGCTGGACTTCCCGTGGTTCCCGGCGCGCGTGGTGTGCCACGACATCCTGGGCCAGACCGCGCTGGTGGACCTGGCCGGCCTGCGCGATGCGATCGCCGAGCAGGGCGGCGACCCCGCGCAGGTCAACCCGGTGGTGCCGGTGCAGTTGATCGTCGACCACTCGCTGGCCGTGGAATGCGGCGGCGACGACCCCGACGCCTTCGCCAAGAACCGCGCCATCGAAGACCGCCGCAACGAAGACCGCTTCCACTTCATCGAGTGGACCAAGCTGGCCTTCAAGAACGTCGACGTGATCCCGGCGGGCAACGGCATCATGCACCAGATCAACCTGGAGAAGATGTCGCCGGTGATCCACGCCAAGGACGGCGTGGCCTTTCCCGACACGCTGGTCGGCACCGACAGCCACACGCCGCACGTCGACGCGCTGGGCGTGATCGCCATCGGCGTGGGCGGCCTGGAGGCCGAGAACGTGATGCTGGGCCGCGCCTCGTGGATGCGCCTGCCGGACATCGTCGGCGTGGAGCTGACCGGCGAGCGCCAGCCCGGCATCACCGCCACCGACATCGTGCTGGCGCTCACCGAATTCCTGCGCCAGCAGAAGGTGGTGGGCGCCTACCTGGAGTTCCACGGCGAGGGCGCCGCGCGTCTCACGCTGGGCGACCGCGCCACCATCTCCAACATGGCGCCCGAGTATGGCGCCACGGCGGCGATGTTCTCGATCGACCCGCAGACCCTCGACTACCTGCGCCTGACCGGCCGCGCCGACGAGCAGGTCAGGCTGGTGGAAACCTATGCCAAGGCCGCGGGCCTGTGGTCCGATACGCTGAAGCACGCGGCATACGAACGCGTGCTGCGCTTCGATGTATCGAGCGTCGTGCGCAACATGGCCGGCCCGTCGAACCCGCATGCGCGCGTGGCGACCACCGACCTGGCGGCCAAGGGCATCGCCGGCCAGTGGGATGACGTGCCGGGGCAGATGCCGGACGGCGCGGTCATCATCGCGGCCATCACCAGCTGCACCAACACCAGCAACCCGCGCAACGTGATCGCCGCCGGCCTGCTGGCGCGCAATGCCAACCGGCTCGGCCTCACGCGCAAGCCGTGGGTGAAGAGCTCGCTGGCGCCCGGCTCCAAGGCGGTAGCGCTGTATCTGGAAGCCGCCGGCCTGAAGACGGAGCTGGAGGCGCTCGGCTTCGGCATCGTCGCGTTTGCCTGCACCACGTGCAACGGCATGAGCGGCGCGCTGGACCCGACGATCCAGCAGGAGATCATCGACCGCGACCTGTACGCCACGGCCGTGCTGTCGGGCAACCGCAATTTCGACGGGCGCATCCACCCGTATGCCAAGCAGGCCTTCCTGGCCTCGCCGCCGCTGGTGGTGGCCTACGCCATTGCGGGCACGGTGCGCTTCGACATCGAGCGCGACAGCTTCGGCACCGGCCCCGACGGCCAGCCGATCACGCTGAAAGACCTGTGGCCCAGCGATGCGGAAATCGACGCCATCGTGCGCGCTTCGGTCAAGCCCGAGCAGTTCCGCCAGGTGTACATCCCGATGTTCGACCAGCGCAGCGAGGCCACCGCCAGCGTCAGCCCGCTGTACGACTGGCGAGCGCAAAGCACCTACATCCGCCGCCCGCCGTACTGGGAAGGCGCCCTGGCCGGCGAGCGCACGCTCCGTGGCCTGCGCCCGCTGGCGGTGTTGGGCGACAACATCACCACCGACCACCTGTCGCCGTCCAACGCCATCCTGGCCGACAGCGCGGCCGGCGAGTACCTGGCGAAGATGGGCCTGCCGGAAGCCGACTTCAACTCGTACGCCACCCATCGCGGCGACCACCTCACCGCGCAGCGCGCCACCTTCGCCAACCCGACGCTCAGGAACGAGATGGCGGTGGTGGACGGCGAGGTCAAGAAAGGCTCGCTGGCCCGCATCGAGCCGGAGGGCAAGGTCACGCGCATGTGGGAAGCGATCGAGGCCTACATGGCGCGCAAGCAGCCGCTCATCGTCATCGCCGGCGCCGACTACGGCCAGGGCAGCTCGCGCGACTGGGCCGCCAAGGGCGTGCGCCTGGCCGGCGTGGAAGCCATCGTCGCCGAGGGCTTCGAGCGCATCCACCGCACCAACCTGATCGGCATGGGCGTGCTGCCGCTGGAGTTCAAGCCCGGCACCACGCGCATCACGCTGGGCATCGACGGCACCGAGACCTTCGACGTGATCGGCGCGCGCACGCCACGCGCCGACCTCACGCTGGTCATCCACCGCAAGAACGGCGAGCGCGTGGACGTGCCCGTGACGTGCCGCCTCGACACCGCCGAAGAGGTCTCGATCTACGAGGCCGGCGGCGTGCTGCAGCGCTTCGCGCAGGACTTCCTGGAATCGGCCAAGGAGGCGGCATGACGCACCCGGCCCAGATCAGGATTCCCGCCACCTACATGCGCGGCGGCACCAGCAAGGGCGTGTTCTTCCGCCTGCAAGACCTGCCCGAGGCCGCGCAGGTGCCCGGCGCCGCGCGCGACGCGCTGCTGCAGCGCGTGATCGGCAGCCCCGACCCGTACGGCAAGCAGATCGACGGCATGGGCGGCGCCACGTCGAGCACCAGCAAGACGGTCATCCTGTCGAAAAGCACACGCCCGGACCACGACGTCGACTACCTGTTCGGCCAGGTCTCGATCGATAAGCCGTTTGTGGACTGGTCCGGCAACTGCGGCAACCTTTCCGCCGCCGTGGGTCCGTTCGCCATCAGCAACGGCCTCGTCGATGCCGGCCGCATCCCGCACAACGGCGTCGCCACCGTGCGCATCTGGCAGGCCAACATCGGCAAGACCATCGTCGCGCATGTGCCCATCGCCCACGGCGCGGTGCAGGAGACCGGCGACTTCGAGCTCGACGGCGTGACCTTCCCGGCCGCCGAAGTCCAGCTCGAATTCCTTGACCCCGCCGCCGAGGAAGACGGCGACGGCGGCGGCGCGATGTTCCCCACCGGCAACCTGGTCGACGACCTGGACGTGCCCGGCATCGGCACGCTCAAGGCGACGCTGATCAACGCCGGCATCCCGACCATCTTCGTCGACGCGACATCGATCGGCTACACCGGCACCGAACTGCAGGACGCCATCAACGGCGACCCGAAAGCACTGGCGATGTTCGAGACCCTGCGCGCGCACGGCGCGGTGCGCATGGGGCTGATCCGGCATGTGGACGAGGCGGCCACGCGGCAGCACACGCCCAAGGTGGCCTTCGTCGCGCCGCCGCGGGACTACGTCGCCTCCAGCGGCAAGCGCGTCGACGCGGGCGATGTGGACCTGCTGGTGCGCGCCATGTCGATGGGCAAGCTGCACCACGCCATGATGGGCACGGCCGCCGTGGCCATCGGCACGGCGGCGGCGATCCCGGGCACGCTGGTCAACCTCGCGGCCGGCGGCGGCGAGCGCCATGCGGTGCGCTTCGGGCACCCGTCCGGCACGCTGCGCGTGGGCGCCGAAGCCCGCCGGGCGGACGGCGAATGGACCGTCACCAAGGCCATCATGAGCCGCAGTGCGCGGGTGCTGATGGAGGGCTGGGTGCGGGTGCCGGGTGCGGGCTGACCCGGCTCAGTGGGCACACCGGCATCGCTGGCTTGGTGTTTGCCGGCCTGGCCCGGAGCGCCGGGCGGTTCAGCCGGCCGGCGCCGATCGGGCGGTTTGAGGCGCCCGCCGGCTGCTCATGACCGGGCTCATTCCATGCAGGTGCCATGCACGATCACGCAGCCGTCTTTGTCCGCCTGCACGAACACATTGTGGCCGCTGAATTCGTAGCCCCGGCCGTTGCTGGCATGCATGTAGGACAGCACGCCCCCGCCTTCGAAGTGCAGCGTGTGCGAAACGGTGTCGAACACCCGGGCGATATCGTGCCGCACCACCTTCGCAATATCCTGGACACACAGCGCGCGGATGACCGGGATCTGTCCTTCGATCGAGCCATCCGGCTGGTAGTCGACCGAGACGCCGTTCGGGTTCGTCACGGTGTAGCCGCCATCGGGGTTGTCGATCCGCACGCCATCGGGCATGTAGACCGCGTCCTGCGGATGCGAGGGCGATGCATTGCGTTGCTCTGACATTGGGGCACACTCCAGCGGGCACATGGGTGCACTCACTATAGGAATTCTGTCCCCCGTCTGGTTGCACGCACGCGCTCCCATGGGTCACCCGCCGCCGTCCCGTTCCTCCATAAATGCCGTGATGGCGGCCAGCTCTTTTTCCGTGGCCTGCATGCCCTGGCACAGACCGCCCAGTTCGCTGTAGAGATCGGACGGCAGCGACCCCGATCTGGCGAAGCCGTTCAGCGTCTTGCCGAGCGGCTCGGAACGCACGCGCTGCGCCTTGAACTGCGAATCCAATTCCCTCATCCGTGTTCTCAGCGCGGCGGCATCGAGGCCGGCGCGCTTCGGGTACGACGCGCGGTCGTCCATGTGCAGGACGTCCGCATGGGCTTCGGTGCATCCGGACAGCCGCGCCGAATCCCATATGGATGTCCAGCTACAACGCTTGCCGCAGGCGCGGCACGTGGACCGTCCATCAGACCGCTTGTACGGCCTGCCAGCGAAACACTTGGGGCATCGTTTCATCGTCGGACCAGGGTAACGCTGGTCCCATTTGGGTGGGAATGACCAAAAAAAAACCATCCGGCACGCGGCACGGATGGCTTGAATAACGGGCCGGCGTACCGGCCCGCTTAGCGGACTCAGCGATGCAGCAACGTACCACCCAGCACGCTGCCCACCACGCTCGTCACGGGCGACAGCGCGGTCGACCCGCTGGTGGAAGTCAGGGACGTGCCCGCGCCCGCGGCCACCGTGGTGACGGGGGCCGTGACCGCGGCAGCGGTGCCCACGCCAGCGCTCGGGGTACCGGTGGTGGGAACCGACAGGCCGCCGCCCGCAATGGTGGTGACCGAAGCGAGCGGGCTGCTGCCGCTCGTGCCACCGAGGATGCTGGTCACCGGCGCCAGCGGGCTGCCCGACGAAGCCGCCGGCCCGGACACCGTGCCGCCCAGCGCCGCGACCGTGTGCCCCGTTGCCGTCACGACGTTGCCGACCCCCGACACCAAGGGCGTGTTCGTATTGGTCAGGCTGGTGCCGACGTTCGCCACCGCGCCGCCCACCGTCTGCAGCAGGTTGGCGGTCGGCGTGCCAAGGCCCGTGGTGGCACCCAGCGATTGCGTGGCACTCGTGATCTGCGAAGTCAGCGGCACGATGGCCGAGCTGGTCTGCTGCGTGAGCTGCTGCACCGGACCGGTCGACAGGGCCGTGCCCAGCGTACCGCCGGCGCTGCTGACCGCCTGCCCCACCTGCGAAACCAGCCCGCCGACCGGCGAGGTGACCGGCGACAGCGGCTGCAGCGGGCCGGTGCCCAGGCTGCTGACCAGGCCGCCGGTGGCGGTGACGGTATTGCCCGTCGCGGTCACGATGTTGCCGCTGCTGGCGACGGTGGTGCCGATCGGATTCGGGTTGGTGCCGATGCTGCCCAGACCGGAATCCACACCCGTGCCGGCCGCGGTCAGCACCGAACCCGCGTTGGTGACCACGTTACCCAGCGCGGACTGCGAGGCGCCCGGCACCAGCGGCAGGTTGGCGCTGCCAACCGTCGAGCCCATATCGCTGACGGCGCCGCCCGATGCGGTGAGCACGCCACCGGACTTGCCTGCGATGGCGCCCGTGGGCGTGGTGGTGGATGCCGTCGACAGGGTGCCCGTGCCATTCGCGCCCGTCCCGGTGCTGCCGGCCGTGGTGCTGCCGGAACCGCTGCCGGTGCTGCCCGTCGTCGTGCTGCCGGAGCCGCTGCCCGTGCTGCCCGTCGTGGTGCCGTCGGAACCGCTGCCGGTGCTGCCCGTCGTGGCGTTGCCCGAGGCGCCGGAGCCGCCGAGGGTGCCGCCCGAATCCCCCGAGCCGGTGCTTGCGCAGCCGCCCAGGATCAGCAGCCCTGCGACGGTGGCCGAAATCAGTGTCGCGCGATGGATCTTTTGCATTTCAAGGCTCCAGCATTTTTGGAGGACTGCCAGGAATTGAATATTTCCCCGCCCCCGGGTTAACCAGGAAATCGCCGACCATTTGATTTCCGACCGACGTTGACGCCAGTCTAGGAATCGCTCAAAACCTGATTGCAAACATTTACCAACATGAATTCAAGCCACCATCACAAACCGACAAACCCTTTAGAACAAAGGATTTACGGATGATTGAAAATGCCCGCAATCGTTTTCCGCCGGGCACTCAAAAATGCTCGCAATCGTTTTTATCAGGGTATTCACCCAAGAAAATACAAATTCAACAGACCGACATTCAGATTTAAAAGAATCTAAATTCCAGTGGCCGAACAAGGTCGATTCAAACAAGGCACGTGGATTTACCGGGGCCCTTGACAGCGTTATCAATGGCGATCTGCCGCCAACCGGACCGGCCGCCCACTGGGGCGGTTCAAACAGGCTGGGCTTGGAGGAGGACGTCGCCGGGCGAACTCGGAATCCGGCCGGCGTCGAATGGAAAACACCCGGACCGCGGCAAACCGCAGGTCCGGGTGTCGAGAGGGCTGTCTGGCGCGGAAAGCCGATGCGCGACCCGGCCCCGCCGCCCGACGACTCGCTCGCTCAGCGCTTGCCGCTGGCCTGGTCGATGGTCTGGATCAGTTCGGCCAGCGTCTGCCGGCAGGTGGCCGCGTCCGGCTTGCCGGCGCGCAGTGCGTCCAGCGCCCGGTCGATGGCCTTGTCGACGCGGTGCCAATCGGACGCCGAACGCGGCTTGAGGCCGGCTTCCGCGGCATCCCAGGAGACTTCGAGGTCTTTGATGCGCTGTTTCGCGCCGGGCAGGTCACCCTTGTCGACAATGGCAGCCGTATCGACGGCGATGGCGCGGAACGCCCCCAGATCGCCGAGCGCCGCCGTCGCGGCATGGGCCGTGTTGATGACGCTGAAGTGCGTGGGCACGACATGGCCGGCGGCGGCCATGAACAGAACGAGCGAAGCTGCTGCGAGCGTGGGTGTCAGTTTGCGGATCATGATGGCATCGCCTTCGGTTAGCTGGATGGAATGAGAACGCGCGGGCACGGCGGCTAGGACACGGTGACCGCCACATCGGCACGGCTGGCCTCGCGCTGCGCGAACGCCACCAGCACGGCGATCACCGCGAGGAAGACGGCGCTCGTCACCATGGCCCCCAGGCCCGCGCCGCCGTAGGCGGGCGACTGCGACAGGAAATCGCCCAGCGCGGCGCCCAGCGGGCGGGTCAGGATGTAGGCGGCCCAGAAGGCCAGCACCTTGTCCGCGCCCAGCCGGTACGCCGCCGCCGCCAGTGCGATCAGCATGCCGAAGACCACGATCCCGCGCTGGAATCCGAGCCCGATCGCCTCGGTGGCCAGGTCGCCGGCGGCGGTGCCCAGCGCGAAGGTGCAGAGGATGGCCGCCCAGTAGAACAGCTCACGGCGACGCGTATCGATGGCCTGGATGGACAAGGTGCGCTCGGTCCGATACCAGATCGCGAAGATGGCGAGCAGCGCCACGCTGAAGACCGCCGTGCTCACGTAGAGGCTCACGCCCAGCCGGTCGGTCAGCAGGTCAGTGATCTGCGTGCCGACGATGCTGACGAGCACCACCGTCAGCCAGTACAGCCACGGGACATAGCGCCGCGCGCGCAGCTGTGCCCCCAGCGCGGCCAGCAGCAGCGCGGCCATCGCGCCGCCGGTGATCGCCGTCCCCAGCCCGACATTGACGGCGAGGAAATCCGCGCCGGTCTCGCCCACCGTGGTCGACAGGATCTTGATGATCCAGAACCCCAGCGCGACCTGGGGCACCTTGTTCAGCGCACCAGGCAGTGCGCGCATCGGTCGTGCATCCATATGGCTCTCCCAAATGGCCTCCATTGAAGGCGCGCCGCCCGGTCCGGACCGCATGGAGCGCGCCGCTGCTGCGGGTGCTCAACCCGCGAGTACTGGAGGACAGCCTAGGCAGGCAGACTTAGGTGCCACTGAGACGGCGCGCCGGACTCGACGCGCCGGCCCCGCGCCGCCGATCGCCGCGGGATGCCGATGGAGGGATACCGATGGTAAGCCGGCGAAGCGCCGGGGCAAGCCTGTCGCCCCGGGCCGCCGACGATGCCGCCGCCCTTATCGCGCCGGGCAGCGCGAAAACCGCAGCTTCAACAGCTTCGACGCGCGCGCGGGCTGCGGCGCCGCGGCATCGAAGTGATGGCGCTCGATCAGGATGCCGCGCGACGGCGCGTCTTCGATGAAGCGCTCGACCAGTTCACGCACGTCGGGGTCGATGTAGTCCGCCCGGCTGGCGTCGATGATGAGCGTGGTGTAGTCGGGCACCTGCGCCAGGTAGCGCTTGAGCGGCACCTTGCCCATGAACGACACATCCTTGCGGAACGACAGCAGGAAATGGTCGTGATGGCGCGCCATGACGATCGAGCGCCGCAGGTTGGCGCGGATCGCCAGCGCAATGCTGAGCGCGATGCCCATCAGGATGCCGATCAGCAGGTCGGTCAGCAGCACCCCGACGATCGTGACGATGAACGGCGCGAAGCGCTCCATGCCCTGACGTGCCACAGACACGAACAGCGACGGCTTGGCCAGCTTGAAGCCGGTGAAGATCAGGATGGTGGCCAGGCACGCCAGCGGAATCAGGTTGACGATGCTGGTCAGCGTAAACACGCTCGCCAGCAGCAGCGCGCCGTGCACCACGGCCGACCAGCGGCTCTGCGCGCCGGCCTGCACGTTGGCCGAGCTGCGCACGATCACGGAGGTGATCGGCAGCGCGCCGAACACGCCCGCCATCATGTTGCCGATGCCCTGGGCCTTCAGTTCGCGGTCCGCCGGCGCGGGGCGCTTCTTGGGGTCGATCTGCTCGACGGCCTCCAGGCTCAGCAGCGTCTCCAGGCTGGCCACGATGGCCAGCGCCAGCGCCAGCTGCCAGACGTCGGGGTTGGTCAGCGCGTCGAGCGACGGCGACTGCAGCGCATCGAACAGCGCCCCGAACGACGCCAGCGACGGCAGCCCGACCCGGTGCTCGACGGGCGGCGCCACGCCGGGGGCGACCGCATCGAGCAGCAGCGTCACGCCGATGCCGAGCGCCACCACCATCAGCGGCGCCGGCAGCGCCCGCACCAGCAGGAACCGGCGCAGCGCGCGGGTCTCCCAGCCGATCAGCACGGCGGCGGACAGCGCCGTCACCGCCATCGCCGCCGCCGACACGGAGCCGAACGGCGTCACGATGGCGCCGGCTGCCGCCGCAGCGTCTGCGCGCGCGAAGCCGAACGCCAGCGGCACCTGCTTGATGATCAGCAGCAGACCGATGGCCGCCAGCATGCCCTTGATGACGGACGAGGGCACATAGGCCGCAAAGCGCCCGGCCCGCAGCATGCCGAATACGAACTGCAGCACGCCGGACAGCAGCACCGCCATCAGGAACGCAGAGAAGCCGCCCAGCTTGGCGATCCCGTCCACGACGATGACGACCAGCCCGGCCGCCGGGCCGCTCACGCTCAGTTGCGAACCGCTGAGCAGCGCCACCACCAGCCCGCCGATCATGCCGGACATCAGCCCGGCCAGCGGGTCCACGCCGGATGCACTGGCAATGCCCAGGCACAGCGGTAGGGCGACGAAAAAAACGATGGTGCCCGCGAGCATGTCACGCGGGAAAAAAGCGGGTTGTGTTGGAGTCTGCATGGTGGTGTCTTCGTTGGGGGCGGGACATGCAAACGCCGGCCCGCGGACGGAACACCGCCCGCCGGGCACAGCGGATGAATCGAGGAATCGCGGCCGCGCAGCGCAGCCGCACGGGATGCGTTAGGCCTCGGCCTCGGCCGGCTCGAGGATGTCGCCGCGAACCGGCGGCGCCTCGCCGGGTTCGCCGGAACCCAGCACGCGGATACGGCCGTCGGCCAGGCCGAAGATCCAGCCGTGCACGCGCGGCGCCGGCTCGGCCTCGCGCACGATGGAGCTCTCGCGCAGCCAGCGCACCTGTTCGAGCACGTTCAGCTCGGCCAGGCGGTTCACGCGATCGTCCATGTCCGGCACCGCGTCGAGCTCGGCGCGGTGCCGGCTGGCCAGCGCGCACAGCGGGCCGATGCGGCGGTTCACATGCGGCAGCGCATCGGACTGCGGCAGCAGCGAGGCACGCACGCCGCCGCAGCCGTCATGCCCGCACACGATGATGTGTCCGACCTTCAGGACACGCACCGCATATTCCAGCACGCTCATCGTATTGTCGTCGGCCGGGCACACCAGATTGGCGATATTGCGATGGACAAACAGATCGCCCGGATTGGAATGGGTAATGGTTTCGGCCGGCACGCGGCTATCGGCACAGCCAATCCATAACACCTGGGGTTTCTGTCCCTGCGCCAGGCGGGAAAAGAAACGGGGATCACGCTCGGCGATTTCATGCGCCCACGCGACATTCCCGACGAGCATGCGTTTCGGTCGATACATTGGATCAGGCTCCTGCGGAATCGGCTCGCCGCTGCGGCCTGCAGAGCCCGTCGGTGGGCGCTTGCTGTGACATTGCAGTGCAGCGGAAGCGCTACGCAGTCGATGGTATGAAAAACGTTTCCACTGTGCTAGTCAGGCTATTTTTTGTCTTCCTTATATGCGATTGAAATCAGCTTCAAGATGCGCCATCTCGCCGCATCGATGTTTCTTCGCGGGCAGAAACAGTGTGCAGTTATTGCACGAACAGGTTATCTGGACAAAACATTCGCGTGACAATGCTGCAAATCTTGCAATACTGATCGCGAATTGCAATGCATTGCACAGTAAATGGGAGACCCCCATTCCCTGTATGTATCAATCAGCGGATCGTCAGCCTCGACCGGTCGGTGCCGGTGCATCGGGATGCAGGCCGCGACCGCGCGGCGACGCACGCGGCCGGTGGTCCAGACCTGCGCGCGCCATGCCGGCGCCCCTTGTGCCCTATCCCGGCACGCGCAGGGCGGCGATGTCCTTGCGCCATTGCGCCAGCCGCTGCGCTCTCGCCTGCGCGTCGCCGTCGTCGCGGCCATAGCGCAGCGCGACATAGCCGGCGGCGACGCGCCGCAGTGCGTCGGCCGCCTGCGGAAACCGGGCGGCGGCACGCTCCGCGTAGGCCATCGGCCCTTCCGCCGCGCCACGCACGCAGCCGTGGCGTGCCAGCCGGTCGCATACGCGCTGCCATTGCGCCTGCACCGGGTCAGGCCTGGGGCGCCGCTGCTGCCACAGCAGCGGCAGCGCCGCCAGCAGGAACAGCGCCGACACACCCCACAGCACCGCGCGCGGATCGGCCGCCTCCAGCCCCAGCCAGGCGAACAGCCTGGCCTGCCGGGCGCGGTCGTAGCCCAGCACCCAGCGGTTCCAGCCGCTGATCAGGCCGTCCAGGCCCCAGCGCACGCTGCGCAGCCAGGCAGGCTCCTGCACGCGGCGCGAGCGGAATTCGCTGGCGGGCACGGCGCCGGCCAGGCCGCGCTCCACGCGCTGCGGCGCCACGGCGGCGGTGGGGTCCACCCGCACCCAGCCGCGCCCGCGCAGCCACACCTCGGCCCAGGCGTGCGCGTCCGACTGGCGCACGATGAGGTCGCCGCTGACCGCGTTGTCCTCGCCGCCCTGGTAGCCGACCACCACGCGCGCCGGCACGCCCGCCGCCCGCATCAGGAAGACGAAGCTGCCCGCGTAGTGCTCGCAGAAGCCGCGGCGGGTGCGGAAGAGAAAGTCGTCGATCTGCTCACCCCGCAGCGGCTCGGGCTCGAGCGTGTAGGCGAACGGCGCGTCGCGGAACAGCTTCAGCGCCGAGGCCACCCGCTCGGCCGGAGCGAGGCCGGCCCACTGCGCGGCCAGCGCACGCGCCTGCGGGTTGCCCGGCGGCAGCGCCAGCGCCAGCTGCTGCGTCAATGGGTCGAGCGCCTCCTCGTCGCCCGTGCCCGGCCCCGGCAGGCGTGAACGCGCGTGATAGCGGATGCGCTCGTCCAGCGGCTGCGCGCTCAGGAACTCCGCGTCGATGCTGCGCCTGAGGCCGTCCCGCGCGTCGATCGAGACGCCGCGATCCAGCGCGAAGAGCCAGCGCTGGCGGGTCGGTTCGAGCGTGATGCTGTAGTCGACGAGCCGGCCGGCACCGGGCCGCGCGTTCGCAGAATCGGGTACGCCCCCAGAATCGGATACGCCCGCAGAATTGGGTACGCTCGCGGGCTCGGCGCGCTGCCGGAACGACGATGCCGTCCAAGCCTGGCCATCAAATCGCCACAGCACGATGCCGCGCCAGTAGCGCGCCCCGGACGGCGGCGGCACGCCGTTGAAGTCGGCGCGGAAGGCGAGATCGTCCGACAGGATCAGCTGGCCGATCGAGCCGGGCGCCATGCGATCGGTGAGCCCGCTGGTGGCAACGTCCGCGCCTTGCGGCAAGCGCCACAGCGGATGGTCCAGACGCGGAAACAGCAGGAACAGCACGGCCGCGCACGGCAGGCCCGTCATGACCAGCCGCAGCAGCACCCCCGCCACGGACAGCCGGGCGGGCGCCTGCGGATGCAGCAGCACCATCCAGTGATGGAGCAGCAGCCCGACGGACGCCAGCAGCGTGGCCGCCATCCAGGGCGGCTGGTCGAACAGCGTCTGCGACAGCAGCAGGAAGCAGCACAGCTGCGTGACCAGGATACCGTTGCGCACGGTGTGCGACTCCATCAGCTTGAGCACCAGGAAGGCCCCCAGCACCGCCACCGACAGGTCGCGGCCGATGTTGCCGCCGGTGCGCAGCGCCAGCACCAGCGTGATGCCCAGCACCGCCGCGCCGGTCACCCCGAGCAGCCATTTGTTGGGCAGCGGCGCGCGGCGGACCCACAGCCCGGTCCGCCAGAGCAGCAGCACGCCGAACACGCTGCAGGTCACCAGCGGCAGGCTGCGCAGCAGCGGCGCCAGCACCAGGGCCAGCAGCGCGATCAGCCGGCCGTGCTCGCGGTGTGTGAGCGCGCGTGCGGAACCGAAGGCGGCGTTCATGCGGCCTCCTCCGGCACCGGCGGCCTGCCCCACAGCGCCAGCGCGCGCAGGCAGGCGTCGCGGTGCGCCGGGCCGCGCGCGGGGCCGATCGCGAGGCCCGGCAGGACCAGCGTGTATTCGGGCGCCTCGCCGGCCGGGGCCTGCTCGGCGGCCAGCACCCAGGCGCACAGGCGGGACAGGCGCGCCTCCGCTTCCATCGGCGGCGGCAGCGCATCCCACGCCAGCACGCATTGCGCATGGCGGACCTGCTGGCCGCTGCGGGCGAGCCAGGTGTCGAGCCGCGCGCTGTGCTTCCACGCGATGCTGCGCAGCGGATCGCCGGGGCGATAGGGCCGCAGCTGGTCGGCGGCCTCATCGGGGCGTGGGCGGGCGACGCGCGGGTCGTCCGCCTCGCCGGGATCGGGCGCGAAGGCGGCCGGCAGCGGCGGCGCGGCGGCCTCCGGCTCGGGGTAGACCAGCAGCGTCAGCGGCGCATCGGCATAGCTCCAGGCGCGGAACAGCCCGAGCGGAAACCGCGTCGACACGGTCAGGCGCGGCAGGCGGAACCAGCCGCGCGGCTGCGCCCCGAAGGACAGCGCCGTCAGCGTGCCGTCGTGCGCGTCGAGCGAGGACTCCGCCGATGCCGCATCGCGCGCGCCGGTCTCCACGCCCACGCGCGCCCATGCGGTCGCGTTGGCCAGCGCCACGCTCACGTTGACGGCGCGGCCCGCAAACACGGGCTCGCCCACCGCGCCGCGCACCTCCAGGTCGACCAGGTTGCGGTGCGTCTGCCACATGGCCGAGGCCATCACGCCCGCCAGCAGGAAGGTCAGCAGGAAACCGAGGCTGACGTTGTAGTTGAGCGAGGTCAGCAGCATGGCGACCAGCAACAGCGCAAAGCCGGCCCCGGTGGCGGTGGGCAGGATGTAGACGTGGCGGCGGTCGAGACGGATCGCACCGTCGCGCGGACGGCGCGGGCGCGACAGGAAACGCTGCACGCGCTCGCGCGCGAAGCGCAGGCCCGGCAGCGCGCGCGACAACGCACTCCACAGCGGCATGACACGCACCATGGCGTGCTCAGGGAATAGCGACCGTATCGAGCAGCCGCTGCGCCAGCGCAGTGGCCGACAGCATGCCGCCGGTCGGCAGCAGCCGATGCGCGGCCACGGCGTTGAACACGGCCTGCACGTCTTCCGGCAGCACGGCATCGCGGCCGTCGATCAGGGCCCACGCCCGCGCGGCCGCCAGCAGCGCCAACCCGGCGCGCGGCGACAAGCCCATCTGCACCTGCGCGTCGGTGCGCGTGGCGTTGACCAGCGCGAGCACGTAGTCGACCAGCGCGGGCGCCACGTGCACGGCATCCGTAGCGGTCTGCAGCGCCACCACCTGCGCGGCGGTCAACGCCGGCTCGATCGCCTGCGCCGCGCCGCCGCCCAGGTAGAGCGCGCGCTCCGAGCGCTGGTCCGGATAGCCGAGCGAGAGCCGCATCGTGAAGCGATCCAGCTGCGACTCCGGCAGCGGATGCGTGCCGATCTGGTTGAGCGGATTCTGCGTGGCGATGACGAAGAAGGGCTCGGGCAGCGGATAGGTGGCGCCGTCATGCGTCACCTGGCCTTCGGCCATCGCTTCGAGCAGCGCGCTCTGCGCCTTGGGGGTGGCGCGGTTGATCTCGTCGGCCAGCACCACCTGGGCGAACAGCGGCCCGGGGTGGAACTCGAACGCCCCCGTATCCTTCACGTAGATCGATACGCCGATCAGGTCGGCCGGCAGCAGGTCGCTGGTGAACTGCACGCGCTGGTACTGCAGCCCCAGCGTGCGGGCCAGCGCATGCGCCAGCGTGGTCTTGCCGACACCCGGCAGGTCTTCCAGCAGCAGGTGCCCGCGCGCGAGCAGGCATGCCAGCGCCAGCCGGATCTGCAGCGGCTTGCCGAGCACGATGCGATCGAGCGCGCGCTGCGCCTGCGACAGCGCAGCCGGCAGCGACAGCGGCTGCGTGGCCGGGGCGGGATGAACGGAAGACAGCGAAGATTGGGCGGACGTCATCGAGGCGGAACAGCCGAGGCAGCAATGCCGCGAGTGTAGCGGCATCGAACCCGCCCGGCGCACGCGTGACGCCGCTACAACATCCGGCGCGGCCCCGGCATGCCTCAGGCGGCCGTGCGCGCGGGAATGGCGGCGGCGAGCAGCGTGGCGGCCGTGCGCGGCAGGCTGCGCATCAGGCGCGGCGCGCCGGCGCCGAAGGTCTGGCTGGCGGTGTAAGCGCCTTCGATCAGGAAGGCCAGATCGTCGGCGAGCGTGTCCGGATCGATGGCGCCGGCGGCCGCGGCGCGCTCGCGCAGGCGCGCCAGCAGCTGCGACTTGTTGCGCTCGACAAACTGCCGCGCGGGATGCGACGGGTCGCGAAACTCCGCCGCCACGTTGACGAACGGACACCCCCGGTAACCCGCCTGGCTCGCCCGCCCCGACAGGTCGATGAAGAACTGCAGCAGCTGCGCGCGCGCATCGGCGGGATGGGCATCCATGCTGGCGTTGAAATAGCCCCAGAAATTCTCTGCGCTGCGCGCGAGGTAGGCCAGCACGAGATCGTCCTTGGACTTGAACTGGCGGTACAGGCTCATCTTGTTGACGCCCGCCCGCTCCACCACGGCCTCCACGCCCACGGCGCGCACGCCCTCCTGGTAGAACAACTCGCGCGCAGCCTCCAGCAGGCTGGCCTGCGCAGCCTCGCCGCTGATGCGGCGCGAGGCCGTCTTGGTGTTGTCGGTGGAAGAAAGGGCGCGCGGCCCGCGTGCTGCCATGATCGATGCTCCTGCTGGCGAGGCGGCCGGAACCCGCCCCCGGCCGCGTCGGTGATATTTCCCGCTTGACATGTTACCGACCGGTACCTACCATCGCAACCACGTTGTTACCGACCAGTAACGAACGGTGCGCTGACCGCTTCACAACCCTCACCGGACACCCCTCAATGCAGCGACTCGCCCGCCTCATCGCGCCCCGCTTCCATTACGGCTGGATCGCCCTGGCCGTGGTGTTCCTGATTCTCCTGTGCGCCGCCGGCACGCGCGCCACGCCCAGCGTGATGATGCTGCCGCTCGAGCACGAGTTCGGCTGGAGCCGCGGCACGATCTCGCTGGCGATCTCGATCGGCATCGCCTTGTACGGGCTGACCGGGCCGTTCGCGGCGGCGTCGATGCAGTACTTCGGCATCCGGCCGACGGTGCTGGGGGCGCTGGTGGTGCTGATCTCGGGGACGGCGCTGTCGGCCATGATGAGCCAGCCGTGGCAGATGGTGCTGCTGTGGGGCGTGATGGTGGGCGGCGGCACGGGCGTGGCGGCGATCACGCTCGGCGCGACGGTGGTCAACCGCTGGTTCACCACGCACCGCGGGCTGGCGATGGGCATCCTGACGGCCAGTTCCGCCACCGGCCAGCTGGTCTTCCTGCCGATGATGGCGGCGGTGGTCGAGCGCCACGGCTGGCGGCCGGTGGTGCTGATCGTGGCGGGCGCGCTGGTGCTGCTGCTGCCGATCGTCGGCCTCCTGCTGCCGGAATCGCCCAAGAGCGTCGGCCTGCGCACCTACGGCGAGCCGGCCGATGCGCCCGAGGCCGACCACGGCCCGCGCGCCAACCCGATCGCGCTGGCCATGCACACGCTGATGCAAGCGATGCGCAAGCGCGACTTCTGGCTGCTCTTTGCCAGCTTCTTCATCTGCGGCGCCAGCACCAACGGCTATATCGGCACGCACTTCATCGCCATGTGCGCGGACCACGGCCTGACGGAGGTCAAGGGCGCGAGCCTGCTAGCGGCGATGGGCATCTTCGACCTGGTCGGCACCACGCTGTCGGGCTGGCTGTCCGACCGCTACAACAGCCGCGTGCTGCTGTTCTGGTACTACGGGCTGCGCGGCCTGTCGTTGATCTACCTGCCGTATGCGTTCGGCTTCGAATTCTTTGGGCTGCCGGTATTCGCGATCTTCTACGGGCTGGACTGGATCGCCACCGTGCCGCCCACCGTGCGCCTGACCAACGACGTGTTCGGCAAGGCGGCGGCGCCCATCGTGTTCGGGTGGATCGTCGCCGGGCACCAGCTGGGGGCGGCCTTCGCCACACTGGGCGCGGGCCTGATGCGCGCCTCGCTGGGCAACTACACGCTGGCGTCGATGATCTCGGGCGGGCTGTGCGTGGCGGGCGCCTTCCTGGTGCTGCGCATCCACCGCCAGCGCAAACCCGACGCGCAGGCCTCGGGCCAGCCCGCCACCGCCTGATGGCGATCGGCGATTACGGCTTCAGGAAACCGTACTTGGCCAGAATGGCCTGACCGGCCGGCGACAGCACGAACGCGACGAAGTCGGCGGCCTGCTGCGGCTGCCGCGTGCCGGCCGTCACCGCGATCGGATACGTGAGCGGCACCGACAGCGGCACCGGCGCCGCCACCTTCACCTTGTCGGCCGCAATCGCCGCATCGGTGGCGAACACCAGGCCGGCCTCGACCTCGCCGCGCGCCACGTAGTCCAGCGCCTGGCGCACGTTCTGCGCCAGCACCGCCTTGGCCGACACCGGCTGCCACAGGCCGGCGGCCTCCAGCGCGCGCTTCGCATAGCGGCCCACCGGCACCGAGGCCGGATTGCCGATCGCCACGCGCTGCACCTCCGGGCGGGCCAGGTCGCCCAAGGCATGCACCGGCACCGCGCTCGCCGACGGCACAATCAGCACCAGCTGGTTGGCCACGAAATCGCGGCGCGACCCGGACTGGATGACCTTCTCGCTCACGGCCTTGTCCATCGCTTCCTGGTCGGCGGAGGCGAACACGTCGGCGGGCGCGCCGCGCACGATCTGCTGCATCAGCACATCGGAAGCGCCGAAGTTCAGCACGACCCTGGTGTCGGGATGCTGCGCCTCGTATGACTGCGCGAGCGTCTTGAAGGCATTGGTCAGGCTGGCGGCGGCGGACACCACCAGCTCGGCGGCCTGCGCCTGCGCGCCCAGCCCCAGCGACAGTACGGCAGCCAGACCAGCAGCGCGCACGCATGCGCGCAACGAAAAACGTGACATGACGGAACTCCCCCGGATCCATGAAGACGGTGCGTAATATACGGACCGATATAACGACTGGTCAACGCATCGTTGCCGATACCGGAGGCCACGCTGTTCCGGTCGGCCGATTCGCGCTCGCGCAGCTGTGCACGACAGCCGGACACGACGCCATACTCGGGCGTGCGCAGAGAAACCAGCCGCATCGCCGACGAACTGGCGACGCTGCCCGCCCTGTCCCTGCCCGATCCGGGCGCCGGGTGCGGCCGGCCTCCGCGACGTTGATCCGCAACCACCGCCAACCGGGGAGCCTTCGCGATGCGCTATCCAAGTACCAATCGAATCTGGCCCGGGCCCGCCGCAAGGTGCAGGGCGCCGAGCCGGCCCTGCACTTCCGACGCCGGCTCGCCCCGCCCCTTTCGGGGACACGGCGCCCGCAGCCCTGCGACGATGCGCGCACCGTTGCCTTGGCGCCAGACCGGCGGCGCCCGGCGCCCTACACCCGCTCCGAGCGACGGCGCAGCGCGCCATGCAGGGCCGCATGCGCCGCCTGCGACGGGTCCTCTTTCAGCTGCGGCTGGTGAATCCGATCGGCAATGCGTGCCGCATCGTTTCCCAAGAGGGGAATCGTGTCGCCACCCGACGCGCGCGCGAGTTCCGCGTCGACGAGGCGGCTCAGGACGTGCAGCGCTTCGCCCCTGCGCAGGCCCATGTCGGTCAGCAGCGTCTGGATCGCCAGCAGGCCGGGAGATGCCTTGACGTGCCGGGCCAGCCTGCGCGCGCGGCCGGACAGCGACAGGTCGGGATCCTGCGCGATGGCCTGCAATGCGGTCAGGGCATCGGCCGATCGCGTGGCCTCATGCGTCAATGCGTCGCCGATCCGCTGCAGGGCGTGGTCCACCACGACGGCGCGCACTTCGTCCTTGCACGCCGTGGCTTTGCGGTGGTCGATCCACCGGCCGGGAATCCCGTTGCCGAAGGTCCGGTCCGCCACCTGCTTCTCTGCGTTCGCGAACGCGGCGGCGACAATGCCGGCCCTGGCCTCCAGCGGCAGATCGCCCAACTCGGCCGCCGATGCGGGGCCGGTGTCCTGATCCGCGTCACGGGTGCCGAGCCGCTTCAATGTCCGGCTCACGATGCGCGTCATCTGGTCGGCCTTGGCATCGCGCATCTTCTGCTTTTCTTCGGCCAGCGGCTTGCCCAGCCACAGCACTTCGCGGGCAGCGGCCACGGCGTAGCCCGCCGCGACCACCGGCAGCGCCGCGCCGTGGGTACCCGCGATCATCAACGCGCTCGCACCCGCGCTCAGTCCCGACAGGCAGGCCTGGTACACGGCATCGTTGCGCCGGCGCACGCCCTGCTGGCTGCCTATGTGCATCAGCATCAGGACGTCGCGTGCATGCCGCGCACCCGGGTGCGCGTCGTCCCGCGCGATGCGCAGCAGCTTCTGCGGATCGTATTGCCACCGGCCGCGATGATCGCGCGTGACGATCAGGTTCTCCACCCGTGCAGCGTCGCGGTCCCGGCAGTGCGCGTCGGGGGCCGGCTCCGCGCTGTCGGCCGGCCCGACCGATGGCTCGCCGCAGCGGCGCAGCCGCGCATTGCGGGCCCATGCGCTTTTCAGGGCGGCAACGTCTGCCTGCAGCATCGCGTCGAGCGCGGTGCGGTAGCGCTGCGCCAAGGCGCTGCGGGAAGCGATGCCGAGGCCCGCCGCCGCCAGGTTCAGGATGTCGTGCGCGAGCAGGCCATCGTACGTATACGTCGAGCCGGCCGTGGCATTGCCTGCCGCTTCGATGGCGTACGCATCCGGCATCCGGTTGAGCGCGAGCGCAGACAAGCCGGGCCGGTCCTGGCCCAGCCAGCTCTGCAGCTTGCGGCTCAGGGAGGTGGCCCGGGTGCCGGCATCGGGCAGCGGCCGAGGGCGCGGGACCGGCGCGGCGTCTCCTGCCATCTCCGCCCGCCTCCTCCGGGTGGAGAGCGGCTCCAGGCATCCGCCCGGCGCAGGCCGCGCCTGCGCAGCGCTGTCCGCGCCGTCCGCGCGGACGCTGGGGGTGTCATGTTGGCGATCGGGGGACTGCGTGCGCCAGAACGATATCTTCATAGCTGCTCACCGGCTCAAGGACTCAGGGGCTAAGGGACGCGAGGTCCGGCAGGCAATCTAGCGAAGGGCCCATCAAAAACTTGCATAGATTGGCGGCCCCCGCGTAAACGCCGCATATAGGCTTCGCGCCGGTCGCCACCCGAACCGGCCGTCATCGCATCGCCGAGACCCGCCGCCGAGGGCTTGGCCATGCGCCCGCAGGCGGCCGTACTCCGGCCGGACACCCGCCTTTTCCGTGAAATTTCTTGAGCATTCGGGCGCGCCGGAATTGCGACAATCTCGCCTTTCGCCAAAACGGTAGTGATAATCACTCTCATTTGAGATCAGGCGACGCGTACTACAGACAATGAGGAACGGGGTGGTGGTCAAGAACAGCAGATGGGCGACCGGTCTCGCGGTCGCGCTCATGGGCTTGCCGTGCGTCGGCAATGTCTCGGCACAGGAAGTGGATCTCCCGGCGACCACGGCGTCGGGCCAGCGGCAGGCGTCCGGCTACCGGGCCCGGGAATCGTCGCTGGCCACGCGCACGGATGCCGACCTGATGGAGATTCCCTTTGCGGTCAGCAGCGTCAATGCCGAGCTGATCCGAACCGTGGCCGCCGGCCGCGGCGACGACCTGTACGACTGGGTGGCCGGCGTCGCGCGCCAGAACAGCTTCGGCGGCCTGTGGGACCACTACGCCGTGCGCGGCTTCGCCGGCGACGGCAACTGGGCCGGCACCGACTACCTGCTCAACGGCTTCTCGTGGAACCGCGGCAACAGCGTGCCGCGCGACACCGCCACCCTGGAGCGCATGGAGGTGCTCAAGGGACCGGCCTCCGCGCTGTACGGGCGCGGCGATCCGGGCGGCATCATCAGCTACACCACCAAGCAGCCGCAGTTCAAGAGCGCCAACACCGTCAGCGTGTCGGCCGGCAGCTACGGCGCCACGCGCGAGACGCTCGATTCCACCGGCCCGCTGTCCGACACGCTGGCCTACCGGCTGAACCTGATGCACGAGGACAACGGCAGCTTCCGCGACACCGTGTCCAGCAAGCGCTACCTGGTCGCGCCGGGTTTCACCTGGAAAGCCGGCCCCGATACCGTCGTCCACTACGAGATGGAGGCCGCGCGCCAGAGCGCGCCGCTGGACCGCGGCGTGGTGGCGGTCAACAACCAGCTGGGCGCGATCCCGGCCTCGCGCTTCCTCGGCGAGCCGCGCGACGGCGACTACGAGGTCCGCAACCTGGGCCACCAGCTCACCGTCGATCACCACATCGATGCGGACTGGTCGGTCAATGCCGGCGTGGCGCAGCGGGAGACCGACCTGTATGGCCGCTCCTCGGAAGCGCTCGCCCTGCAGGCCGACGGGCGCACGCTGTGGCGCCGCTACCGCCACGTCGATTTCCATACCAACGACCTGCAGGGCCGGCTGGAGCTCACGGGCAAGCTGCAGACCGGCGCCGTGGGACACACGCTGGTGATGGGCGCCGACGCCTACCGCTTCACCTATGACCAGCTGGTGGAGCGCTCCACGCCGACGGCCGCCGCGCCGTATGCGATCGACATCTTCAATCCGGTCTACGGCCAGGCCACCCCGGCCCTGCGCACGGTAACGAATGCGCTGGAGCGCGACGAAGGCCAGGGTGCCTACGTGCAGGACACGCTGGCGCTCGGCGAGCGCTGGAAGGTCATCGCCGGACTGCGCTGGGACGGCTACCGCCAGTCGATCGAGGACCGCAAGTCCGGCACCACCACCAGCCAGCAGCAGACCGCCTTCAGCCCGCGCCTGGGCGTGGTCTACCAGTGGAGCCCGGCCTTCTCCGTCTACGCGAACACCGCGTACTCGTTCCGCCCCAACAGCGGCACCGACGTGAACGGCAACGCCTTCGACCCGGAAAAGGGGCGCGGCTACGAGGTGGGCGCCAAATGGGCCGGCCCGGGCTGGCTGGCGACGGTGGCGGCGTTCAGCGTGACCAAGCGCAACGTGCTGAGCGCCGATCCGGCCAACGACGGCTTCTCGCGCGCGGCCGGCGAAGTGCGCAGCCGCGGCGTGGAGCTGGAATGGAACGGCGAGCTCGGCGGCGGCTTCCGTGGCATCGCCAACCTGGCCTACGTCGATGCGGAGGTCACACGCGACACCGTGCTCACGCCGGGCGCGCGCCTGGTCAACATTCCGCGCGTCAACGGCAGCGCGATGCTGATGTACGAGTTCGCCCCGGGCTTCGCGCAGAAGGCGGGCGTGGGCGCGGGCGTGGTCTACGTCGGCCGCCGCGCCGGCAACACCGCCGACACGCAGGACGGCTTCCAGCTGCCCGCCTACGCGACGGTGCAGCTCAACGGCTACGTGCAGATCGACAAGCACCTGCGGGCATCGGTGGTGCTCAACAACCTGTTCAACCGCACGTACTACGCCAGTTCCTACAACAGCGTGTGGGTGACGCCCGGGACGCCGCGCAGCATCCTCGGCACGCTGTCGTATTCCTTCTGATCCGGCCGGGCGGCATCGGCGGCGCGCGCCTCAGAGCACCTCGCCGGCCGCCGGGTCCTTGTCCTGCGCGGCGTGCGCCGGATCGTCCATCAATTCCAGGTCGCGCACGGCCAGCTCGGCCAGCACGCGCTCGCCGGCGACGGAGGTGGACGCCGTCGCCTGCAGCAGCATCGCCGGCCCGGCGGTGTAGCCGTGCGTGGTGATGTCGTAGGCGTAGTAGCCCGACAGCTTCCAGCTCTGCACATCCTTGAGCACGCGGATCGTCTCGTTGGCGAGCCGCAGGATCTGGTCGACCTCCTGGTCGCGCAGGCCGGCCAGCGCCTGCCGGAAAGCCTGCGCCTGCTCATCCGGGGGCATGGCCGTCTCGCGCTCCACGGTCTCGAAGATGCGCTCGATGAGGTCGTGATAGGTCTGCGCGGCCTGAGCGGGCTGGATTGCCTGCCCGCCCGCGCCCGGCGCCGCCTTTGCGCATTTCAGCATCAGCTGGATCTCGTCCGTATAGGCGTTCAGGACTTCGGTCACTTCCGGGCGGATCTTCCAGCTCTCGCCGTAGGCCAGGTTGCCCTGGGTCCCCATGTCGCGCATCGCACTCATGAAGGCGCCGACCTTGGCCCGGCTGGCGTCCGAGTGCGCGATCTGCGGCAGGCGGGCCTGCATGTGCGACAGGAAGGCGGACGGATCGATAAATTCGACCAGCCGCCGGATGAAGCGCGGATTCAGCCGCCCGTGCTCATCCACCCGCCGCAGTGTCACGCTCGTGCCGCTGGGCAGAATGTTCGCGGAGGCCCCGACGATGGGCACGCTCGGCAGGGTGACCGATTCGGGAAAGCCGCTGCGGTTGGAAAAGTGGCCGACCCCCTGCGCCACGGCCGCCAGCGACCCGCTGACGTGCACGTTCGAAGCCCGCGCACGCGCGCGCTCCACGCCCCGCAGCCAGCCGTTGGTGTCGACCCGGTCGTTCTTGCTGGCCAGCACCTGGTCATGGCCCACGGAAAAGGCGGGCCCCACGCGCACCGCGCCGGCCGCCACGCGCACCGCGCCGCTGCCGTGCTTGGTCACGGTGTGGCTGCTGCGGCGCTGGTCGCGCCAGTTGACGGAGATGTCGGGCGTGCGGAAGAAGCGGGCCGAGAACTGCTCCCACATCCGGTCCGGCGGAACGGGCCGCGCGGCCTGGCCCTCCGCGGCGGTCTGGAACAGGAAGCGCGTCACGTCGGCCACGTTGTCGCGCCATGCGCTGGTCGCCTTGCCGTCAGCGCCGTAGGTCAATCCCGTACGGACGATGACGCCGACAGGCGCGCTGCGGTCGTGCGCATGCGCGACGCCGGCGCTGAAGCCGGCCGACAGGTGCCAGTTCTTGATGCCGACCTTGAAGCCGGCATAGAGGCCGGCGCCGACGCCGGTGGATGAGCGCTTGTCCGTGCCGATGAACACCTCGCCGCCGTAGGACGACGAACCGATCTCGACAAACGCGTGACGGCCGGTCAGCTCCCTCGCGCCCGGCCCCAGTCCCATCGACGGCACCAGCGAGTTGTGCGAGAACTCATGCTGGTTGACGGTCATGTTGGTGTTGACGCCGTAGGTGGCGCCATCGAAGTAGCGCACGTAGTTGCCCAGCGGCATCTGGCCGATCGCGCCGGTCAGCGCCTCGCGAAAATCCGCCAGGGTGGTGCCCCGGGGCTTGATCGGTCGCCCCCGTTCGATGTCGCCGGCCTTGACGATGTTGTCGGCGGCAGCCCGCAGCGTGGGCGATTCGGACGCCCGCGGATCGAACGCCCGTGCTTCATCCAGCCAGCGCACCAGGGTCTTCAGGTCCAGCTTGTCGAGCTTGCGGAATTCGCGGTAAGCCAGCACGGCATCGACGCGCGCGCCGGGCGCCGCCTTGCGCACCCGGTCTGCAATGGCGCGTTTGTCGTGGTCGCTGAGCTTGAGCTTGCTGGAGCGCCACGTCGTGCCGATGCTCTGCGCCCAATGCTGCAGCACCGCCTCGCGCAGCACCAGCAGACCGCGCTGCTCGGTGGACAGCGCATGGCGGCCGTTCAGCGCGCGCAGCGCGGTGCTGTGCGCCTGCATGGCTTCGATGCCGTGCTTGACGGTGTCATGCAGCGCCTGCGCTTCCTGGTTCAGCAGGCCGAGGTTGGCGCCGCCGGTGCCGTAGGCCGCCGCGGTCAGCGGCGACTTGCGCATGCCCAGCAGGCGGCGCGGATCGAATGCGGCCAGCGGGTGGGTGGCACGGTGTTCGGCGCGCCGGGCCCAAGTGGTGAATTTGTGCATGCGCCCCAGAGAGCGCTCCAGCGCCGAGCCCTTGCCGCCTTCCCGATAGCCGCTGCGCCATGCCACGTAGGCGGCGACCTGCGCACGGTCGTCGACGGCGTGGGCCGCTTCGTGCGGCTCGGCATGGACCTGGGCGGCGCACACCAGCGCATTGAGTGCCAGACCGTCGCCAGCCAGGCTGGCACGGTCGGCGGCGGCGTCCAGGCGCGCGCGCGCGTCCTGCAGCTGCGCGTGCGGCGTCTGCGGCGGTACCACGCCTGCCGGCAGCCGCGCCGCCATCAGGTCGGCCGCCTGCAGGAACGTGCGCAGGCCCTCGCGCTTCATGCGGCCGTTCATGTTGTCGTCGTCCGGCAGGGTCGCATCCACTTCGGCCAGCGTCGGGCGCAAGGCCAGCAGGGCATCGAAGCCGGAGGCCGTGTGGGCCAGCAGCTTGGCCGTGCTCCAGGCGTGCATCTGCGCCGGGGTCGGGGGCGCACCATTGCTGCCGTCCGTCAGCGAGAAGCGATCGCGCAGATGTTCGAGCGCCCGGCACGCTTCGTCGGCACGACCGCCCGTCGCGGTGGCCAGGGCACGGGCGCATTGCAGCATGCCGGCGTAGCGCGTGGTATCGACGGCATCGGGCTGGGCCTCGGCCATCCCGGCCAAGCCATCGATCAGGGTCTGGAGGCCCGGGACAGCGTACACGCCCGCACCCGACGGCACGAACAGCGCTTCGACCGCACTGACAAACGCCCGGCTGCTGGCGATCGCGCGCTTGGCCTCGGGGTCTGCGTGCAGGCCCGACGGCAGCGGCGGATACAGCTTCTGCGTGAGGTTGTGGACCTGCCGATCGATGCGGTCGAGCTTGTGCTGGCCGGCCGGCTTCGGCGCCTTGGGCAGGTTGGGCGGCGGCGGCCGCTTGGGAATCGGCAGCGGATCGATGGTCGTCTTGGTGAAGCCCGGCACCGCCGTGACGTTGATGGCGGAGGGTCGCAGACAGCGCTTCAGCCCGTGCAGGGCATGGCTGATCCGTCCCGAGCCGGCCGACGCGCTGGCCGGCTGCTGAGGCGCGGCGCTCGCGGACGACGCGGCATCCCTCGCAGCCGGAGCGGCAGTGGAAGCCGTATGGACGGACGATCTGAATGAGAAGAATTTCATGGCGCAACCTTGAACAGGCTCGCCCGGCCCCCACCGCCTTTGTCACGTGCGTGCCAATGGAAACCGCGCCGATGGAAAGATCGGTGGCGGCGCCAGACGAGCGGGGAAACGTCGATGCTAGCGCCCGCCGATGCAGCCCGGGCACCATCATGCGAAAGGATGTGCGCGTATGCGAAGCGCGAAGGGCGCGCCACGGGAAGCCGTCTATGCAAGCCGTCCGATCCGGAAAAACGATGTTTTTTTGCCCTGAGCATCACCTATTTCAATGATTCAGGAAAAAAAAGAAGCCGCTCAACGGCGGCGAAAGAGACACACTGCAGGCACGCCTCCGCCTGGAAGCATGCGAAAGCGGAACGCGTCAGCCGGCGATCGCGGCGAACGGAAAGGGCATGGCGGCCACCGGGGCCTGCCGGTGGTCGGCGAGCACCAGGCGCACGGTGCAGACCGTCGCATCCCCCGGCACGCTGGCGACGTGGAAGCCGGCATCGCGGGCCAGGGCGATCATGCGGCGGTTCATCGACAGCACTTCGCCGAAGACCTCCCGCGCGCCCGCCGCGCGCGCGGCCCGGACCAGCATCGCAAACAGGCGCCGGCCGACGCCCTTGCCCTGCCACGCATCGGCCACCAGCAGGGCGAATTCAGCCACGCCGTCCTCCAGCACGAAGCGGCCATCGGCGATCAACTGCTCGCCGGCGCCATCGGCGTCGGCCACGCTGACCACCAGCGCCAGGTGATTCACATAATCGACCTGCGTGTAGGCAGCGAGCATCTCATCGGACAAGTGCCCGCCGCCGACCAGAAAACGCGCATACCGCGACTCGGACGACAGCCCGTCGACCAGCGCGGCCTCCAGCGGCGCGTCCTGCGGCAGGATGGGGCGCACGGTGGCGACCGTGCCGTCGTGCATGGTCCAGCGATCGATCCAGTGGGCGGGGTAGCGGTGAATGGTGTAGAGCATGCGGGGTCTCCTCACGCGATGGATCGATCGGGCCGAAACGCCGGGATCGCCATCTGGCTTTCGGAATTGAATCCAGATTAGCAGAAATCCTGACTTTTGCAAGTAAAGTCAGCTTGCGCTATCCTTTTCCGTATGAAGACGCCCGAACCGTTCCCCGTTCCGTCCGCTTCCGAGCTGGTGGCATCGATGGAAGCGCCGTGCTCCATTGGCGCGGCGGTGTCGCTCGTGGGCGAGAAATGGACGCTGCTCGTGCTGCGCGAGGCGTTCTCGGGCGTGACGCGGTTCGACGCGTTCCTGCGCCGGATCGGCTGTTCGTCGGCGATCCTGTCGTCGCGGCTGAAGGCGCTGGTGGCGTACGGCATCCTGCGCCGGGTGCCTTACCAGGAACCGGGCGATCGGGCGCGCGATGCCTATCGGCTCACGCGCGCCGGAGTCGACCTGCTGCCGGCCATCGTTGCCCTGATGCAATGGGGAGACCGGTACCTGACGCCCGACGGCGAAGGCCCGGTGCTGCTGCGCGACCGCGCGAGCGGCACGCCGATCCACGTGGCACTGGTCAACGCGGCCGGCCAGCAAGTGGCGCCGCAAGACTCGGTGCCGGAGCGCAACCCGCGCTACAGGCACCGCGCCGGCCGCCCAAACCCGCCTGCCGAGGGCGACCCGGAAGCCGTCTCGAACGGGTGACTCACAACTTTACACGTTAAGCAAAAGCGCCTATCGTCGCGGAGATGCGGGCGGCCAGCCCGCGCTCCCGGCGCGGCTCGCCATGCCGCATCCGGCACCGCCTGCCCGCTGCGGCGCGGCCCGCCGCCCGTCCCTCGACACCCTCATCGGCTCCAGCCTGCCCGGACCGCGACCGCCATGCCCGATGCCGTGGTACCGCTTTACCACCAGATTTACGTCGTGCTGCGCCAGCAGATTCTCGAAGGCAAGTTCGGTGACGGACCGATGCCCGGCGAGATCGAACTGGCGCGGCAGTTCGGTGCATCGCGCGTCACCATGCGGCGCGTGTTCGACTACCTCGTCAAGGAAGGCCTGGTGCGCCGCCATCGCGGCATGGGCACCTTCGTCGTGCGCCCGGACGATCCGGAGGCGGCCGGCGGCAGCCAGACCCTGCTGCAGAACATCATCGACGTCGGCGAGCGGACGTCCGCCGTGGTGGTCGAATTCGAAGACGTGATGGCGCCGCCCGACGAAGCCAAGCTGCTCGAGGTCGCCCCCGGCACGCCGATCAAGAAGCTGGTCCGCGTGCGCCACCTGGAAGACACGCCGATGGCGCTCATCACCACCTGGCTGCCGCTGGATGTGACCGTCAAGCTGACGCCGGAGCGCCTGACGAACCAGTCGCTGCTGCGGCTGATCGAGGCCTCGGGTGTGCGCATCGACCGGGCCTCCCAGGTGGTATCGGCGCGCCTGGCGGACGTGGCGACGGCGCAATACCTGGACATCGCCGTGGGCGCGCCGTTGCTGTCCGTGCAGCGCATCGTGCGCGCGATGAGCGGGCGCCCGGTGCAGCTGCTGCAGGGCCTCTACCGGCCCGACCGCTACGAGTACCGCATGGAGCTGTCGCGCGTGGGCGAAGACCGTGCCCGCCTGTGGATCGACAACGCCGGCCGCGGCCGCAGCGAGGACGAAGACGAGGAAGACGAACAGGGCTCCCCGCGCGACGGCCGGCGGGGCTGACCCCGAGCCCCCAAGGCATCAACCTCTCGCCCGGCAGGGCGATCCGGCGGCCTGCAGGTCCGGTGAATCGTTGCTAGCATCGCCGCTTTCGTTGCATCGCAGCGCTCGCCCCCCAACGAGGTTCCCATGCCGGCCGCCCCTGCCTCCCCGACGCAATCCGCCACCACCGACACCCAGGGGCTGATCCGCCTGCTGACGGCCGGTGCCGGCGTCAGCGTCGCCTGCATCTACCTGAATCATCCGCTGCTCGGCCTGATCGGCCACGACCTGAACATCGCGCCGCACGCGCTGGGCGTGCTGCCGACCCTGACGGCGGCCGGCTACGCCAGCGGCATTTTTTTCTTCGGCCCGCTGGGCGACCGCTACGACCGCCGCGTGGTGATCCTGTGGAAGGCCGTGCTGCTGACACTCGCGCTGATCGGCAGCTGCATCGCGCCCGGCCTGCCGGTGCTGGCCGCCGCCGGCTTCGTCATCGGCCTGGCGGCCACCATCGCCCAGGATTTCGTGCCCAGCGCGGCCGCCATCAGCACCGACCTCAACCGCAATCGCAACATCGGCACGGTGATGACGGGGCTGCTGATCGGCATCGTCGGCTCGCGGGTGTTCAGCGGCATCGTGGCCGACCACTTCGGCTGGCGCGCGGCCTTCGGCGTGTCGGCGGCGGCGATCGTGGGGCTGGCGCTGGCGGTGCGGGCGGCGCATTTCGGGGTGGCGCCGGCCACGCGGCAGCCGTATGTCACGCTGCTGCGCTCGCTCGGCACGCTGTTTGCGCGGCATCCGCGGCTGCGGGCCTCCGCCTTCACGCAGGCGTTCCTCGCCGTGGCGTTTTCGGGGTTCTGGTCTACCGTGGCGCTGCATCTGACCGGCACAATCGGGCTGTCGGCCGGGCAGGCCGGCCTGCTGGGCCTGGCCGGCGCGGCCGGAGCCCTGGGCGCGAGCATCGCCGGCCGGCTGTCGGGCCGCGTGGCGCCGGGCCATATCGTGGCGGGCGGCGCGCTGCTGATGGCCGCGACCTTTGCCGCGATGGCGCTGTTCCCGCATTCCCTGCCCGCCATCGTGATCGGCACGCTGCTGTTCGATGTGGGCGTGCAGGCGGCGCTGGTCTCACACCAGACCATCATCTACGCGCTGGCGCCGGAAGCGCGCAGCCGCATCAACGCGGTCTTCATGACCATCATGTTCATCGGCATGTCGGCCGGCGCCTACGGCGCAAGCCTGGCGTGGAGCTACGCACACTGGACCGGGCTGATGGCGTTCTGCACGGCGGCCTCGTCGATCGGGCTAGGGCTGCGGCTGGCCTTCAACGCGCGGCTGGGGACACGTTAGCGATCGGCATCGCTGGCACGTGACAAATTGTTAACCATGGTTTACAGCGCAGACTTGCGGGCACTAGCATGCCAGCATGCTGACGATCCGCACGACCGAAATCTTCGGACTGGTTTTGCAGCCTCCGCGACAAGGCTGCGCAACGCCGCATCCAGGTGCGCATCGACCGCCTGCAGATGGGCCACCCAGGCAACATGAAAGCGGTCCGCGACGGCATCCGTGAGCTGCGGATCGATCATGGGCCGGGCGACCGCTTGTACTTCGTGCGGCATGGCGTGGTCCTGATCGTACTGCTCTGCGGCGGCGACAAGTCGACGCAGGAAACCGATATCCGTCGCGCAATTGACCTGTCCCGCCGTCTCGACGTGGACGACATGGAATGACGATGGCCCAACGCACCATCAAGACCCGGCTGTGGGATTCGGCCGAACACCTCCGGACCGAAGCGGACATCGCCGCCTACCTCGACGCCTGCCTGGAAGAAGCCGGAGATAACCCCGCCTTCATCACGCATGCGCTGGGCGTGGTCGCGCGCTCGCGCGGCATGACGCAGCTCGCCCGCGAGACCGGGATGACCCGCGAGGGGCTGTACAAGGCGCTTTCCGAGGGCGGCAATCCGAGCTTTGCGACCGTGCTGAAGGTCATCCGGGCGCTCGGCATCCGGCTGCACGCCGTGCCGACCTGATGGCCGGTGGGCCCGGGGGCGTACCCGTTTCTGCGTGACGCCGTGCCCGTCCGGAGCACCGCTCGGGCGGCCGGAAAGCACAACGCCCGGCACCCGGCATCGGGACAATCCAGGGCGGTGCGACCGCTCGCCGCTCGCTACAATCGTTGGCGACAGGGCACGCTGTCCGCAGGGCCGCGCGCCTCCCGAGAACCCCACCCACAGGCCCGTCCATGAGCACCCCCGCAGCCCAAGCGTCTCAAGCCGTGATGGCCCCGCATGACACCCGGCGCCGCATCTTCGCGATCGTCGGGGCATCGTCTGGCAATCTGGTCGAGTGGTTCGATTTCTACGTCTACGCGTTCTGCTCGCTGTACTTCGCGCCGGCGTTCTTCCCGAGCGGCAACACGACCACGCAGCTGATGAACACCGCGGGCGTGTTCGCGGCAGGCTTCCTGATGCGGCCGATCGGCGGCTGGCTGTTCGGCCGCATTGCCGACCGGCACGGCCGCCGCAACGCGATGATGATCTCGGTGCTGATGATGTGCGGCGGCTCGCTGGTCATCGCGGTGTTGCCCACCTATGCGCAAATCGGGGCGCTGGCGCCGTTCCTGCTGCTGGTGGCGCGGCTGTTCCAGGGGCTGTCGGTCGGCGGCGAGTACGGCACCAGCGCCACCTACATGAGCGAGGTGGCGCTCAAGGGGCGCCGCGGCTTCTTCGCGTCGTTCCAGTACGTCACGCTGATCGGCGGCCAACTGTGCGCGCTGCTGGTGCTGGTGATCTTGCAGCAGGTGCTGTCCACCGCGGAGCTCAAGGCCTGGGGCTGGCGCATTCCGTTCGTGGTGGGCGCGCTGTCGGCGCTCGTCTCGCTCTATCTGCGCCGCTCGCTCGACGAGACCCAGAGCACCGCGTCGCGCGAAGCCAAGCACGCCGGCACGATCCGCGGCGCATGGCAGCACAAGGGCGCCTTCCTGCGCGTGATCGGCTTCACCGCCGGCGGCTCGCTGATCTTCTACACGTTCACCACGTACATGCAGAAGTACCTGGTCAACACGGCCGGGATGAACACCAAGACCGCCTCCAACGTGATGACGGCGGCGCTGTTCGTCTACATGGCGCTGCAGCCGGTGTTCGGCGCGCTGTCCGACCGCATCGGCCGCCGCATGTCGATGATCCTGTTCGGGGTGGGCGCGGTGCTGTTCACGGTGCCGCTGATGCGTGCGCTGGGCAGCGTGACGAACCCGTACGCGGCGTTCGGCCTCATCACCGCGGCGCTGGCCATCGTCAGCTTTTATACCTCGATCAGCGGCCTGATCAAGGCCGAGATGTTCCCGCCGGAGGTGCGCGCGATGGGCGTGGGCCTGTCGTACGCCATCGCCAATGCGGTGTTCGGCGGCTCGGCGGAATACGTCGCGCTGTGGTTCAAGTCGGCCGGCCGCGAATCGACGTTCTACTGGTACGTCACCGCCCTGTGCGCCGTATCGCTGATCGTGTCGTACACGATGCCCGATCCGAGCAAGGAAGGGTATCTGCGGCACGAGCCGTGATGGCGCTGCGGGCCTGACGGCGTGGCCCGGACGGCGCTCCGCTTCGCGGCGGAGCGCTAACGGCGGCCAAAAAAGGCTGTACCAACATCGCGTCTAAATCACCGTCACTGAGCAATGAGTTCGTACTCAATGTCCTGGACCATATGACCGTAGGCGGATGACTCTCGATTGTATCGACCGCCAAACTTGAGCGTGTAGCGCCCACGTTGGAGTGGTTTGAGAAGAATCCAGTATCCGTCGGATGCAGATGGGTAAGCCTTGTAGGGATGCAGCTCCGGTTGGATACGTTCGAAAATGTCAAAACACTTGTCGCTGGCGACGCGATATCTTTTGACATCTTGAAGCGCTACGCCATTTAGCTCCACAAACAGATCGATTGCGGATTCATTGTTGAGCGCCGCCGCCGCCTTTGCCTCTCCGCACGTATACGTGTCATTTCCCTTGGCAGGGTAGTACAGCATATTGACTACCGGAAAAAACAGGGGCTTGTTGGCGGGAACAACACAGGTTCTTCTGATTTTTGATGACCCAAAGCCCCCCGCAAGGAACCAGACGGCGCCCTGCTGTGCAGTCCCGCAGTTTGCGCCTGTCGAATCGCGTAACGGACTTGTTTCCTGCGGAATCGACATTGCCCACTGCCACCACTCTGTCGACAACTGTGTGACGGAGCGCCCGGTGACAGAGCTACCCGGAGGGAAGGTGAATTCAGCGGCAAATGTAGGGAGAGGAAAGATGATGGCTGCGGTCGTCGCAACAATCATATTGCGCAACATGGCAGTCTTACCAGCATAGCGAGTCACAGATATCTCTTTTGATCAGGGTTGAGTGGCCGAAGCATCAGTTGAATCCGCAGCCAGAAGCGGACATACAGACCCTGTCGGCGCAGTACCTCTACCGCCCACTCCTGGTGCCCGAATAGAGAGCATAAAGCCTCACACCTCGCAGTGAATAGCGCAGCGCGATGACCACCTCCCGCACGTCGCACTCCCGGCGCCGACCTCTCGCACGGCAGCGCGTGGCGGCAGCGGTTGCACAGCGGCCCATTCGACGTCCGTCATGTCACTGGGGTAACGCTCGGTTTTGCGAGCCAGCTTCGCCTAGCGTTCTCGATGTTCTTTTTTTCTACATCTCGCCTTTACACCACAGGCTAGGGGAATTCACAAACGGGCTCTCACTGTTTTTGAGATTTTTTGAGGTTAATGCCTATCGATCGGCGCGACATAGAAATTCTTTGTGGACGTTGTCTTGTGCTGAATTCTTCTACCCCGCCCGACCCAAGAGCGGATGGGGGCGCCAGGATGTAGCGCGTTTGTGCTACAGATGGAATCGACCCACGCAAATATACTTCCCTCCATTAAGAAAATAATATTCATCTTAATCACTTTCTTTATTTTCTTGCTGCCTCAAATTTTTCGAGAGCATGTTTTACGGGGAAGTTCTCACTTAAACAGGAGATCAAATATGGCCGGCTACGCTGTTACAAACAAAACCGACAAGGAAGTGTGGATTACCATCTACGAACCGTTCGGCACCATCATAAGCTACGGCCCGGTCAAGTCGGGCGAGACTTGGACCTTCAACAAGGGCGCCTGGGCAATAGGTTCGACTTATAAACTGCTCGCCGAATATCCTGTAAAGGAACCCCATTCCTGGGCCACCACGACAAAGCAAACGCTGAGGCACACGGATTTCGACTCGATCGACTTGATCGGCGGGCCTGACGGCGGATATTGGCAGACACCCTGAAATCGACCAGCGTGTGCATGCAGTAGCAGGCGCTACCTTCGTTGACACCGAAGGTAATAGCCTGCTTTTTATTGCTCGCATTTGATGAGAATCTGTTCCATTTGAACGCAATCACCAGAACGGGAAAAAAATGTCCAGCATCTCCGTTGAAAACAGAACCGACAGGGACGTGTTGATTGCTATCTACAGTCCGTTCGGCCCCATCACCGATGGCCCGGTCAAAGCGGACGAGACCAAGAAATTCGCTTTGGGGACCTTATCGATTGGCTCGACTCTTAAAGTGCTCGCCCACTATCCGGTAGAGGAACCCCATACCTGGACCGCCACGATCAAACATACATTGAGGCACCAGGAGTCCGACGTGATTGTCTTGACCGGCGGGCCGGACGGTGGCGATTGGAGAACGGCCTGAGATCGACCCGCATGGGCGGCGCGAAATAGCAGGCGACACTTTCACTGGCTTAGCGAAAGTGTCCGCTTGCATTGCACCTGTGCGGTATGCCGCTAAAGGCGAATGTGCCATCGTGGTCGTCGCTCTGATCCGCGATGCAATTGAACCGCTGTAGCGCGGACCGAAATAGCGGTGCCCTGGCGGGGCACGCATTTCCACTGATACGAAGCGGCACGTACGAGTTGAACCCTTTGCCCGTGCAGTGAGCCGAGGGAACCGTTTCGGCGCCAACAGACATGAATCGGCTCCGTCATCCAGCCGAAGGAGCCGATGCGTCGTACTGCTTCGCGGTTAGGTCGCGGGGCCGGTAATCTGCAGTACGACGGGACCACCCACAGAAGACACGCCCGTGGTCATGCAGGCTTGGACGTCGCTTTGCAATAACGTCACGGTCCGGAGCGTGTTGGCCCCCGTGAAGCGGCCGCTGACCACAGCTCCGGACTCGATTCGGACGACCTCGCCGACCGGGCGCTGGACAACGACGTTTTGCGTGTAGATCTCGCTAGTCGTGCCATCGCTCCAGCGCACGGTGTAATTCGGTTTCGTGGCGGAGTTGGTCAGGACATCGCAAGAGCGGACGACCGTGTCGCTGATGGTGGTGCTGCCGCTGGATAGGGTGGCCGGGGAACCGGTGCAAGGAGCATAGCTGTCTTGCACGGTTGCGGTAATAGATGTGGGTACGAAAGTCAGCGGCGGATTGTACTGCACGACCTCCGTACCTTGGCAGGTGAGCGATGCCGTTTCTGCATGCGCAGACTGAATAGGGGCCATCCACATGCAGAGTGATACGACTGCAGCAGAAGACACGGATCTGACAATCGCAGTGCTCATGGTTAATTTCTCCAGGTTGATTTGCTACGGATTGCTAAGTAAGAGCCGCTTTCGGTAAAGCGGATACAGCATCGCGCCAGGCATCACGTGAATATTGCACAGTGATACAAATCACATTTCCTTGCGGGGAATGCCTGAATTGATTGTCGGCCCGGGTCCGCCAAGGAAGGCTACCTTGATATTATTTCTGGAAGTTAAAATTTTGAGAAATGGAATGAATTTGATCTTGCTAATTATCGGATTCACCGTTGGCATAGCAAGATTCTGGGTACTTCCAGGGCGATCCGCCTTGATGTTTCCCACATGAACGACGAAGAAACATCATGCTCGAAGGTCGGCTCTGAACAATTCGTTCTTCCCGCCACTCGGCCTCATGCCATCGCCATGGCAGGGCCGCAGCAGTTCAACAGGACAACCAGAACAAGGGCGTAAAGAAGCCGCAGCTTCCGGAGGATCATGCGCTGGTTGTGGCCAGCACCGCTGTGCATCGCATCACCCAGGGCGCCCTTGAGCCAATTCCGATCGAGCTTGCCGTCGGCCTTCATATGACCGATGTCGGGTTCGATTGCGCTGCTCCGCCCGATCATCGCGCAAGCCGCGCGTGATGCCACGCCGCAGGCCCGGGTGGTCGATCTTCACGCCCTCGACCGTTACGCCCCGGTAGCGCAATGTCCTCCCTGTGCTCTCTTGCCCTCCATGGCGGGAACCTCGAATGTCAGTTCCGACTGGAAGCATCCACCGACGCGCCACTGGCCAACGGCCGATACACTTATCGCCTTCCTGCGATGCCTCGATGCACGGACCATTCAGGATCTCGCTCCAGCGAAATTGAGGGGTTGGATGTTTTAGGTCAGCGTTACCGCAGATGCGCCGGCGGAACGATCCCATCAATACGTTGCATCGACCGATTGAGCCCGCATGGATTCGAACGCCATCGAATCGTGCCTGTTCGCGCTCGTCACCGTGACTGTCAGTGGACGACCTTGGGCGTCTACGACAAGGCGCCGCTTGCTGCCAAGCTTGCCTCGACCCGTTGCGTTCGGGCCTGTTTCTTGCCGCCATTTCGCCTCAATCCGGCACCACCGCCGTCACCTCGATCTCCACCTTGGCGCGGTCCTCCACCAGCGCCGACACTTCCACCGCCGTCATGGCGATGCTGAAGCTGCCGATCAGCTCGCGGAAGGCCTGGCCGATCTCCGCATAGGCTGCGATGTAGGCCTGCTTGTCGGTCACGTACCAGGTCATGCGCACGATGTGCCCGGGCTCGGCGCCGCCCTCGGCGAGGACCTCGACGATGTTCCGCAGCGCCTGGCGCACCTGGCCGGCCAGGTCGTCGGTGTGGAACACGCCTTGCGCGTCCCAGCCGATCATGCCGGCCACGAAAATCATGCGTCCGCGCGCGGACACGCCGTTGGCATAGCCCTTCGGGCGCGGCCAGCCGGGAGGAAGAAGCACCTGCATGGATCTGTTCCCTGGTTGTTGTCGTGATCAGGCGCACGCGGCCAGCGCCTGCCGCACATCCGGCGGCACCGCAATGGCACGATGCGTATTGAGATCGGTGAACACCAGCACCTGCTGCGAGCGCACGCGTTGCTGCTCGCCGGCCCAGCAGTCCAGGGCCAGCGATAGCGACGCATTGCCCAGCCGCTCCAGCCGCAGCTTGAGCTGCACGTCATCGCCCATGCGGCTGATGGCGCTGAATTCGCAGTGCAGCTTGACGATCGGCAGCCCGATGCGGCGCGGGCCGAGCATGTCGGCGTACGAGATGCCCAGGCCGTCGGTAAACCAATCCTCGACCAAGCCGTTGAACAGCACCAGGTATTGCGGGAAATACACGATGCCGGCCGGATCGCAGTGGCCGAAGCGGATGCGCGCGGCGCGCTCGAAGTGCGCCGTCATGACGGCTTGCCCTCGCGCAGCCGATAGCGCAGCAGCTTGCCGACTTCGCTGCGCGGCAGGCTCGTGCAGAACTCGATGGCGCGCGGGTACTTGTACGGGGCCACGGTCTGCTTGACGAAGTCCTGCAGCGCCTTGACCATCGCCGGCCCGGGTTCGTGGCCCGGGTGCAGCACGACGAAAGCCTTGACGATCTGTCCGCGCTCCGCGTCCGGCACGCCGATCACACCGCACTCGGCCACGGCCGGATGCTGCATCAGCGCGTCCTCCACCTCGGGCGAGGCGATGTTGTAGCCCGACGAGACGATCATGTCGTCGGTGCGCGAGTGGTAGTGGAAATAGCCGTCCTCGTCCATCACGTAGGCGTCGCCGGTCAGGTTCCAGCCGTCTTTCACGTAGTTGCGCTGACGCTCGTCGGCCAGGTAGCGGCAGCCGGTCGGGCCCTGCACCGCGAGCCGGCCGACCGTGCCGGGTGGCACCGTGTTGCCGTGCTCATCCACCACGCGGGCGACATAGCCGGGCACCGGCTTGCCGGTGGCGCCGGGGCGCACGTCGCCGTCGGCGGCGGAGATGAAGATATGCAGCATCTCGGTCGCGCCAATGCCGTCGATCAGTTCGATGCCGGTGGCCTGCTTCCACCGCGCGCGTGTGGCGGCGGGCAGCGCCTCGCCGGCGGAGACGCAGCGGCGCAGCGGCGTGGCGCGCAGCTCGTCCCCGCGCGCGGCGATGCTGCGGTAGGTGGTCGGCGCGGTGAACAGCACAGTGGCGCCGAAAGCGCGGATGCCGTCCACCAGGTCGTTGGGCGAAGCCTTCTCCAGCAGCACCGTCGACGCCCCCACGCTCATCGGAAACAGCAGCAGGCCGCCCAGCCCGAAGGTGAACGCCATCGGCGGGCTGCCGATGAAGATGTCGTCCGGACGCGGGCGCAGCACGTGCGGCGGCCAGCAGGCGCAGATCGCCATCACGTCGCGGTGGAAGTGCATGGTCGCCTTGGGCACGCCGGTGGTGCCCGAGGTGAAGGCCAGCAGGCAGGTGTCGTCGGCCGCCGTGTCGACGTTGGTAAAGGTGGCGCTCTGGCGCGCCATCGCCACTTCCAGGCCGTCGGGCGAGGCGTCGTTGAAGCAGCGGATGCGCACCGGCATGGCCACCTGATCGGCGGCGGCGCGCAGCTCGTCGGCCAGCCGCGCATCGCACAGGGCGAAGCCGATCTCGCCCTTGGCCAGGATCTGCCCGAGCTCCTTGGCGCGCAGCAGCGGCATGGTGGTCACGGCGATCGCGCCCACCTTCATCACCGCGAACCAGCAGGCCGCCAGCATCGGGTTGTTGGGCGCGCGCAGCAGCACGCGGTTGCCGGGCACCACGCCCATGTCCCGGACGAGCACGTTGGCCAAGCGGTTGGCATGTTCGAGCAGATCGGCGTAGCGCCAGCGCAAGCCGCCCGGCGCCTGGATGCACAGGCGGTCGCCCTCGCCGCCGGCAACGCGCCGGTCCAGCAGTTCAGTCGCGCAATTGAGCTGGGGCGGGAACCGCAGCGCCGGCAGATCGAAGCGGTAGACCGGCTGGAGCGCCGGCGGCGGCAGGCGGTCGCGGGCGAAGGTGTCGAGGTGGGCGCTGGGCATGGCGGGCTCTCCGTCGCGGGCGGGGGTCAAGACGCGGTGGCGGCCGCAGCCGGGGCCGTGCCCTGGGCCGCATGGCGCAGCAGGTCGCGCGCGATGATGAGCTGCTGCACCTCGGTCGCGCCTTCGTAGATGCGCAGCGCGCGGATCTCGCGGTACAGGCGCTCGACCGGCTGCTCGCTGACCACGCCCAGGCCGCCCCACATCTGCACGGCGGCGTCGATCACCTGCTGGGCGTTCTCGGTGGCGGTCATCTTGGCCATGGCGGCCTCGCGCGTGACGCTGCGGCCCTGGTCGCGCTGCCACGCGGCGCGGTAGGTCAGCAGCGCGGCGCTGTCGATGGCGGTGGCCATCTGCGCGAGCTTGGCCTGCGTGAGCTGGAAGTCGGCCAGCACGCCGTTGAACATCTTGCGGGTGGTGGCGCGCGCCAGCGCTTCGTCCAGCGCGCGGCGCGCGAAGCCGAGCGCGGCGGCGGCCACCGAGGTGCGGAACACGTCCAGCGTGCGCATCGCCACCTTGAAGCCCTCGCCGGCCGCGCCCACGCGCTGGCCGGCCGGGATGCGGCAATCGGTGAAGCGCAGGCGCGCCAGCGGATGCGGCGCGATCACGTCGATGCGCTCGGCGATCTCGAAGCCCGGCGTGCCCGCCTCGACGATGAACGCGCTGATGCCGCGCGCGCCCGGCGCCTCGCCGGTGCGGGCGAAGACGACGTAGAAATCGGCGATGCCGCCGTTGGAGATCCACGTCTTCTCGCCGTCGAGCACGTAGCTGTCGCCGTCCGCGCGCGCGGCGCACGCCATGGCGGCCACGTCGGAGCCGGCCTCGGGCTCGGACAGCGCGAACGCGGCGATGGCCTCGCCGCGCGCCACCTTCGCCAGGTAGCGCGCGCGCTGCGCCGGCGTGCCGTGCAGCGAGATCGCGCCGGAGCCCAGCCCCTGCATCGCGAACGCGAAATCGGCCAGGCCCGAGTGGCGCGCCAGCGTCTCGCGGATCAGGCAGATGGCGCGCGTGTCGATGGCCTCGGCGGCGCCGCCATGCGCGGTGCCGCCCACCGCGTGGCGCAGCCAGCCGGCCTGGCCGAGCAGGCGCACCAGCGCGCGGCATTCGGCATCGACGTCGGCGCCGTGGCCGTGCGGAATGTGTTCGGCTGCCCAGGCATCGAGCTCGGCCGCCAGGCCGCGATGCCGGTCATCGAAGAAGGGCCACTGCAGGTAGTCCAGGTCGCTCATGTCAGTTGCCCTCGAACACCGGTGTCTGCCTGGCGACGAACGCGTGGTACGCGCGCGAGAAATCCTCGGTCAGCATGCAGAGCGCCTGGGCGTGGGCTTCGGCCTCCAGCGCCTGCTCGATCGTCATGGTCCATTCCTGGTGCAGCATGGTCTTGGTGATGCCGTTGGCGAAGGTCGGGCCGGCGGCCAGGTCGGCGGCCAGCGCCTGCGCCTCGCCCAGCACCTCGGCCGGCTCGCACAGGCGGTTGAAGAAGCCCCAGCGCTCGCCCTCCTCGCCGCGCATGGCGCGGCCGGTGTAGAGCAGCTCGCTCGCGCGGCCCTGGCCGATGATGCGCGGCAGCATCGCGCACGCGCCCATGTCGCAGCCGGCCAGGCCGACGCGGTTGAAGAGGAATGCCGTCTTGCTGCGCGCGGTGCCCAGGCGCAGGTCGGAGGCCATCGCCAGGATCGCGCCCGCGCCCGCGCACACGCCGTCCACGGCGGCGACGATGGGCTGCGGGCAGGCGCGCATGGCCTTGACGAGCTCGCCGGTCATGCGCGTGAACATCAGCAGTTCGGGCGCCTTGAGTTGCACCAGCGGGCCGATGATCTCGTGCACGTCGCCGCCGGAGCAGAAGTTGTCGCCGGCGCCGGCCAGCACGACGGCCTTGACGTCGTCCGCCCACTTGAGCTGGTGGAACAGGTCGCGCAGCTCGGCGTACGAATCGAAGGTCAGCGGGTTCTTGCGCTCGGGCCGGTTGAGCGTGACGGTGGCCACGCTGCCCTGCACGCGCCACAGGAAGTGCGTGGCCTGGTAGCCCGCCAGCGGGCGGCGGTTGCCGGCCAGCAGGGCCGGGTCGATGCAGTCGGTCATGGTCGGGATCGGGTTGAAGAAACGGGTTCGTCGAGGGCGTCGGGCTCGCTCAGTTCGGTCTCGCGCCGCGCCAGGTGCACGCGCAGGCTGCCCAGCTGCGCATACAGCGCGTCCTTGTTCGCGGCGCCCAGGCCGTCGAACATCCCGATCAGCCAGCGCTCGTGCTCGGCGGCCATCGTGGCGAAATGGCCGCGGCCCGCCGGGGTCAGCCGCACGCGAAAAGAGCGGCGATCATCCGGATCCGCCTCGCGTTTGACAAGCCCCTCCTTCTCCAGCTGGTCGGTCAGGCCGGTCACGTTGCCGCCGGTCACCATCAGGTAGCGCGACAGCACGCTCATGCGCAGGCCGTCCGGATGGCGCTCGAGCTGGGCCAGGTAGTCGAAGCGCGGCAGCGTGGTGTTGAAGCGCGCGCGCAGGCGCTGGCGGATCTGCTGTTCGATCTGCGTGCTGCAGGCCAGCAGGCGCAGCCAGATCTTCACGTCCATGTGGTCGTCGACGTGGGCGCGGGCCTCCAGGCCGATGCGCGCATCGCCGAGGGCCTGCACCACCTTGTGGTGGCCGGTGGCGCGCGCGGCCAGGGCGGTCTTGCGGGGCCGGCTCACATGACCTCCCCACCCGAGACCGAAATGGCCTGCCCATTGATCGACGCCGCGCCGCCCGAGCAGAGCCACGCCACGGCGTCGGCCACTTCTTCCGGCGTCACCAGCCGGCCCTGCGGATTGCCCCTGACCAGCTCGGCGCGCGCTTGCTCGGCGCTGCGGCCGGTGCGGGCGACGATGCGGTCGATGCTCTCGCGCACGATGTCGGTATCGGTGTAGCCGGGGCAGACGGCGTTGACGGTCACGCCGCGCGCGGCCAGCTCCAGCGCCAGCGAGCGCGTCAGGCCGATCACGCCGTGCTTGGCCGCCGCGTAGGCCGACACATAGGCGTAGCCGCGCAGCCCCGCCGTGCTCGCCACGTTGACGATGCGGCCGCGGCCGCAGGCCTGCACATCGGCCAGCGCGGCCTGCGTGCACAGGAAGGTGCCGGTCAGGTTGACGGCCAGCATGCGCTGCCAGTGCTCCAGCGTGGTCTTGCCGAACGGCGCGCTCTCGGCCTGGCCCGCGTTGTTGACCAGGATCGACACCGGGCCGCGCCCCGCGCGCGCCGACGCAAAGGCCTGCGCCACGCTCGCCGCATCCGCGACGTCGCACGTCACCACCTGCGCGCGGGCGGCGGCGGGCAGCGTCGCGGCGGTGGCTTCGAGCACGGCGGCGTTGCGCCCCATCAGGGTCAGCGCGGCGCCGTCGGCGGCCAGGCGCGATGCGATCGCCGCGCCGATGCCCCGGCCCGCGCCGGTCACGACGGCATGGTGTCCTGCCAGCGTCGCCATGTCAGACCCCCTGCATGCGGTTGGCCTGCTCCAGCGGCGACAGCCCCGCCGCCTGCGCGGCCAGCGCCCGCTCGCGCTCGAGGTTGCGTTCGAGCTGCAGCTTGCCGGCGCGGTATTGCCGGGGCCACGGCATGTCGAGGTAGCCGATGCGCGCGGCCTCGTTCAGCGTCCAGGCCGGGTTGGCCAGGTGCGGACGCGCCACGGCACACAGGTCGGCACGGCCGGCGGCGATGATGCTGTTGACGTGGTCCGCCTCGGAGATGGCGCCCACGGCGATGGTGGCGATGCCCGCCTCGTTGCGCACGCGGTCGGCGAACGGCGTCTGGTACATGCGGCCGTACACCGGCTGCTCCTTCTTGCTGACCTGGCCCGACGAGCAGTCGATCATGTCGGCACCCGCGGCTTTGAACAGGCGCGCGATCTCGACCGCGTCGTCCGGCGTGATGCCGCCCTGCACCCAGTCGTGCGCGGAGATGCGCACCGACATCGGCCGGTCCGCCGGCCACACGGCCCGCACGGCGCGGAACACTTCGAGCGGATAGCGCAGGCGGTTCTTCAGCGCGCCGCCGTATGCGTCGCTGCGCAGGTTGGTCAGCGGCGAGATGAACGACGACAGCAGATAGCCGTGCGCGCAGTGCAGCTCCAGCCAGTCGAAGCCGGCCTCCATCGCCAGCCGGGCCGCGCGGACGAAATCGTCGCGCACGCGGTCCATGTCGTCGCGCGTCATGGCGCGGGACCACTGGCTCACGCCGTCCAGATACTGCTGCGGCGAGGCGGAGATCAGCGGCCAGTTGCCATCGGGCAGCGGCAGGTCGATGCCCTCCCACGCCACGCGCGTCGAGCCCTTGGCGCCCGCATGGCCGAGCTGGATGCCGAGCCTGGCCTCGCTGTGGTCGTGCACGAACCGGACGATGCGCGCCCAGCCGTCGCGCTGCTCGGCGTTCCACAGGCCGGGGCAGCCGGGCGTGATGCGCGCATCGGGCGACACGCAGGTCATCTCCGCCATCACCAGCCCGGCGCCACCCATGGCGCGCGCGCCCAGGTGCACGAGGTGGTAGTCGGCGGGCAGGCCGTCCCGGCACGAGTACTGGGCCATCGGCGAGACCACCACGCGGTTCTTCAGCGTCAGGCCGCGCACCGTGAACGGCGTGAACATCGGCGGCACCGGGGCGCGGTCGGGGGCGCGCGGCGCGCCGGCCTGGCCCGCGATCCAGTCCTCGAACGATTCGAGATAGGCACGGTCGCGCTGGCGCAGGTTCTCGTGGCTGATGCGCTGGCTGCGCGTGAGCAGCGAGTAGGCGAACTGCTCGGTCGGCAGGGTGGCATAGCGCGCGACGTTCTCGAACCACTCGGTCGAATTGCGCGCGGCGTTCTGGATGCGCAGCACTTCCACGCTGCGCACCGCTTCGTAGTGTTCGAGCGCGGCTCGCAGGTCGGCGGGCTGCTCGCCGATGCAGCGCGCGAGTTCGATCGCATCTTCCAGCGCCAGCTTGGTGCCCGAGCCGATCGAGAAATGCGCCGTGTGCGCGGCATCGCCCATCAGCACCACCGGCGCGCGCCCGCTGTCGTGCACCCAGCGCCGGCACACCACGCGCGGAAAGCGGATCCACTGCGCCGAGCCGCGCAGATGGGCCGCGTTCGACATCAGCTTGTGGCCATCCAGGTACTTGGCGAACAGGCGCTCGCAGAAGGCGATGGCCTCGTCCTTCTCCATCGTCTCCAGCCCGGCCTTGCGCCAGACCTCTTCGGGCGTCTCGACGATGAAGGTGGAGGTATCGGCATCGAAGCGGTAGGCGTGCGCCTGGAACCAGCCATGCTCGGTCTGCTCGAAGGCGAAGGTGAACGCCTCGAACAGCTTGTGCGTGCCGAGCCAGACGAAGCGGCAGCGGCGCGTGTCGATGTCGGGCTGGTAGGTGGCGGCGTACTTGGCGCGGATGCGGCTGTTCAGGCCGTCGCTGGCGATGATGAGATCGGCGTCGGCATAGGCCCCATCGTCCTGCACATCGGTCTCGAAGACCAGCTTGACGCCCACCGCCTCGCAGCGCGCCTGCAGGATGTTCAGCAGCCGCTTGCGGCCGATGCCGCAGAAACCGTGGCCGCCGGAGCGCACCACCTGGCCGCGGATGTGGACCTCGATGTCATCCCAGTGGTTGAACGCATCGAGGATCTGCGCGGCGCTCTCGGGGTCCGCGCGCTGCAGGTGGCCCAGCGTCTGGTCAGAGAAGACCACGCCCCAGCCGAAGGTGTCGTATGGCCGGTTGCGCTCGACCACCGTGATGTCGTGCGACGGATCCTGCCGCTTCATCAGCAGGGCGAAATACAGGCCGGCCGGGCCGCCGCCGATACAGACAATCTTCATGTGGGCTCCACGGATGATGCCCGATTACATTAGTCATAAATAGTTTAGTTGTAAAGCAATTAAGCAGGGAGGCGCCCCGGGGCTCACACCGCTGACAGCGCGAACCGAAGGCACCGGGTTACGCACGGTTACACAGCGCGGGCCCGGCCTTAGAGTCGCTAACAAAACCGATCAACAAATCGTCCGCAGATGACGGCGCAAGCCAGGGTGAGCAAAGCGAGGTGAGTCTGAAGAGAACGCTCGAAACGAATGCGCAACTTGCCGAATCCAGCAAGCCAGGCATGGGTGCGTTCGACCACCCAGCGATGCTTGCCGAGCCGGTCGTTCTTCTCGATGCCACGGCGAGCGATCCGGGGAGTCATGCCCCGCTTGCGCAGATGCCGGCGGCATCGCGCGAAGTCGTATCCCTTATCCGCGTGAAGCTTGTCGGGGCGGCATCGCGGGCGGCCATCGAGTCCTGGCACGCTCGGGATGGCGTCAACGAGCACCTCGAACACCACCGAGTCGTGACGATTGGCACCGGTGACCATCAGCGCCAACGGCACGCCGCGCCGATCTACGACGAGATGGCGCTTGCTACCGAGCTTGCCGCGATCTGTTGGATTCGGCCCCGTCTGCTCGCCCCCCGGGGGCTGGCCACCGTTGCACCGTCGACACTGGCTCGGCTCCAGTCAATCTGGTCGTGTTCGCGTAGGCGCTTGAGCAGAGCCAAATGCAGCCGCTCCCAAACGCCGTTGGCCTGCCACTCCCGCAGGCGACGCCAGCACGTCATGCCGCTGCCAAAGCCCAGTTCTTTAGGCAGGTCTTCCCACGGGATACCGGTATGCAGAACAAACAGGATGCCGTTGAGCGCCGCCCGATCATCCACGCGCGGACGACCGCCTTTGGTCGAAGGCTCCACAACCGGCAGCAGCGGTTGCAATGCCTTCCACAGTTCATTGCTGATCTTCTTTCGTGCCATGCCAACAACAACGCTCAACCACCTGCGTTCGATGACTTGGTTTTGTTAGCGGCACTTAATGCCCGCTTAAGCCTCGCTTCCTACTCTGGCTCCGTCGCACACCACCCGGATCAGACACGCCATGACCCCGCAAGAGCTGCAAGCGCTGGAGAGCTTCCTCGCCCAACTGACGCAGGCCCAGGCCGGCACGAAGGACCCGCAGGCCGAAGCCCGCATCGCCGAGGCCGTCGCCAGGCAGCCGGACGCCGCCTACCTGCTGGTGCAGCGCGCCATGCTGCTTGACCAGGCATTGGCCGGCGCCAAGACGCAGATCGCCCAACTGCAAACCCGGCTGCAGACGGCGCAGGCCACCGGCTCCGGCGCCTTCCTTGACCCGGCAGGCACCTGGGGCCAGCACGCCGGCAGCGCTCCGCCCCCGGCGATGGCCTCCGCACCCGTGGTGCCGGCAGTGCAGCCATCCCGCTCCGGCTTCCTGGGCGACGGCGTGCGCAGCACGCTCGGCAGCATCGCCACCACGGCCGCCGGCGTCGCGGGCGGCGCCTTCCTGTTCCAGGGCATCGAGAGCCTGTTCCGCCACAACAGCGGAACCGGCTTCCTCGGCCAGCCGGCCATGGGGATGCTGCCGACCGAGACCACGGTCATCAACAACTACTACGACGACCATGACGCGCCCGCGCTCCGCACCGACACGGCCTCGCGCGACGACAGCCTGCTGGACACCAGCCTCGACGACGGCAACTTCGCCGACGACGATCCGTCGATGTTCTGATCGCCCCCGGCCAACCGGCCCCGACGGCAGGCGCAGCCGCAAACGGGGCGGCCGCTTGATCGCCCCGGATTGTTAGAGCGTCGCCTCCAATCGGGACACCTCTTTGGAATTGTTTTCAATCCGGGCGCGACGCTTTTGTATCGTGATTACGCAGACCTCGTATCCCATTCGCCCGGCTCCCCTTCGCCGGGTTTTTTTTGGCCGATGCGCGCGCCACGCGGGCTTCGGCGCCTCAGCCGGCATCGCCCGGCAGCAGCGCCGGCAGCCGATCGAGCACCGCTTCGCGGGCCCGCACGCCAGCCGGACGCGGCTCGATCCGCGCGTCCTGCAGCAGGTGGGCGAATACGTACGTCTTCGTCCCGTTGGTGACCCAGCCGACGAACCAGCCATAGGCGTGCGCCTGATCCCAGGTGCCGTCCGGCGATAAGGTGCCCGGCGCACCGGCGCCGGTCTTGCCATGCACGACCCAGCCGCCGGGCAGCCGCGCCACCTCGGTGAGGCGCGCCGTCATATCGAACGCACGCGCCGATACCGGCAGCTGCCGGTTGACCAGCCTGCGCAGAAAGCCGACCTGCTCCTCGGGCGAGATCCTCAGCGACGAGAGGATCCACGCGCGGTCCAGGCCGTTGTCGTGGCCGGGATCGCCGGCCACGTCCTGGTTGCCGTAATCGAACTGCCGCACGTACGACCGGAAGCGCTCGGCGCCGAGCGCATGCGTGATCCGCTGCGAATACCACACCACCGAATACTGCATCCACCGCGCCGGATCGGCCGGCGCATGCCATGCCTCACCGCCCCAGTCCGGATCGCCCGGCTTGAACGCCAGCGTCGGCGCGTGCGCGTCCCGGAGGACGCCGGCGTCATAGCCCATCAGGCTCAGCGCAATCTTGAAGGTGGAGGCCGGCGTGACACGCTCGCCGCACTGCCCCTCCCGCACGATGGGCCGACCGGTTGCGGCATCGGCCACCAGCGTGCAAAGCGGCCCGGCGTGCGCAAACGATGCCAATGCGGCCAGCAGCGCGCCCGCCGCGCTCAGGCGAAGGTTCTTCATGGATCGATCTCCTCGGAGTAGCCATACGTCCGGCCCGGCCAACCCGCCGCGACCCGACAGCTGCGCGACAGCATACCCCGCGCGGTCGACGGAACATGACGCAACCCCCGCCACGTCATCCATACCCGCGGAATGCAAACGTCGCGCGGGCAATCCATGTTTGCGGCGGCCGGCAATTCGGGCCATGCGCGCAGTGGATCAGCAGACAATCAATCTTCCGGATTGCATTCGGTTGAATGCCGGCAAACGCACGGACAACCCGTTTCAAGTTGATGGCCGACCACCGAAGCGGCGTGGTTGGATAACACCACGGGCAGAAGGGCGAATCGCTTCAAGACGCCAATCGCCAAACGGATGCGCGGCGGCAACGAAGACTTTGCAACGCATCCGGAACGATCGGGGAATGCCGTACTGATCGCCAGCCGATTCCCAAGACCGTATGGGGAGCGGAAAAACCAAGGCAATGCGTTTCAGCAACGGCATCGGGCCAACATGGATTGCGCTGCTTGAGCGAGCCAATTCCCGTGCGGGTTCAGCGCCACCGATCACCTTTTGATGGGCACAGCAGGACGACGGCGGAATTCCCTATCGGAGGCAAATTGAAAGCGCCCGGCGACCCGCGAATTTGAAAAAAACGTGAAATCGGCCATCGGCTATCCAACTTTATGTGCGCGAATTCGCTCAGATTTTCGCTAATGGTATTAAAATTCAGACCTCCGGGTCGGCGCGATTCACGGTGATCTTTTGCCGCAAGTGGCAACCAACGCTTGGCCCGGTTATTCCCACAACAACGATCTTTCCGGAAGAACCACATGGCAACCTACAAAGAACTGCTTGCCCAGAAGGCAAAACTCGACGAGCAACTCGAAACCGCCCGCCAGAAAGAACTGAACGAGGTCACCGAGCGCGTGCGGCAGATCGTGCAGGAATACGGCCTGACCGCCGAAGACATCGGCCTCGCACCGAAGCGCGGCAAGCGCGGTCCCAAATCCACCGTGGCGCCCAAGTACCGCGATCCGAAGACCGGCGCCACGTGGTCCGGCCGCGGCCGCGCACCTGCCTGGATCGGCAAGAACCGCGACAAATTCCTGATCGCCTGATCCCTCCCGCCCCAGTCGCCGCCGCCATCCCGGGGGCATACCGGTCGGTCCGGTTTCCCGACCTGTGCGCCTCCACGGCGGTGACCCCTCGGCGCATGCAGCCGCCCACCGGACGGCCCACGCCGAGCTGCCTCCCGGGCGCGACAAGAGACACCCGCCCCGTGGCCGGGACGTCCGCGCCACGCTGAATTCGACCAATCCCCTCACCGCCGCACGACCGCTGCGTCAGCGTCTCCCACCCTCCATGCGCAATCCGGCATCCGGATAACGCTTCGTGGGAAGCCCCCCATGCGACACGACACGCCGCTGCTCATGATTCACGGGCTGTTCGGTCCGCTGCATGGCTTCGGGCTGACCGCCCGGCTGCCCGGCATCGCCGTTCATACCCCGGATCTGCTGGGCTATGGCGCGCGCATCGCGCCGCCGGCGACACCCTCGTCGCACCGATTGCGAGGATGCCCTGGCACCCCTCAAATCCGCAGCGTCACGCCGATACGGGCCGCCAGCGCCATCAGCTCGGCTCCGGCGCCCGGTTCGCAGCCACTGAAGGTGGCATCGAGCACGGCCAGGTTCATCTGCGTGAGCAGCATGCGCAAGCTGTCGGGGTCCAGCTTGTTGGCACCCACGTCCAACGAGGCGAGCGTCTTGTTGGCCGCCAATGCCACCACCCCCTCGGGCTCGATCTGGGATTGGCGGAGATTCAGCGTGGCAAGCGCCGTGTTGGCGGCCAGCGCCTTTACACCTGGCGTCCCGATGACGTTCCCGGCCAGATCGAGCGAGGCGATCATTCTGTTGGCGGCCAACGCCAGCGCGCCATCGAGACGGATCTTGTTGTAGCTGATGTTCAGCGTCTTGATCGTCTTGCTGGCGGCCAGCCGCCGTGCGCCTTCGTCGCCAAGACCGTTCGTCCCTACGTTGAGGTGGACGAGCGAGGTGCTGGCAGCCAGCGCCGAAGCGACCTCGGCAACCGCCGCCGCAGCAGCCGCCGCGGCAGCCTGCGCATCGGCCGCATCCGCCACGGCGCTGATCTCGGTGTATTCGACATCAAGCGAGGTCAGCTTCCTGTTGGCAGCCAGCGCCAGCACGGCCCCGCTCCCGATGCGGTTGTGGCCGATGGCAAGCGAGACGATCGATGTGCTCGCGGCCAGCGCCAGTCCACCGTCAGGGCCGATGCCGTTGTTGCGCACATTCAGCGTGGTGAGGATCTTGTTGGCGGCCAGCCGCTGCGCACCCCGATCCCCGATGGCGTTCTCTTCGATCAACAGCGTCGTGAGGGCGGCATGCTCGGCCAGCGCCTCCGCGCCCTCGGGTCCGATCCGGTTCTTGCCGACGTTCAGCGTGGTCAGCGTGGCGCTCTTGGCCAGTGCGCGGATGCCATCCAGGCCGAACGTGTTGCCGTCAAGATGGAGCGAGGCGAGCACGGTGTTGCGGGCCAGTGCGATCACGCCCGGATCGCCGATCCGGTTGTCGCCGACATCGAGCACAGTCAGCCTGGGGTTGCCGGCCAGGTAGGTCGCCCCCTCGTCGCCGATCTGGTTCCCGCGCATGTCGAGCGAGGTCAGCGTCGGATGGTTCGCCAGTTGCCGCGCGCCCTCGGCACCCAGCCGGCATCCGCCGACATTCAGCCGATCCAGCGGCAGCGCAAGCAGCGGATCGAGCCCCGTCACCCTGAGGCCGCTACACCCGCTCAGGTCCAGCTCGCGCAGCGTGGCAGGCAGTCCTATCAGGTCATTGCCCCAGAAATTGCCGACGAGGGTCAGCTCGCGCAGGTTCGGATAGCTGCCTGGGCGCTTGACCGCCGCGAGGCCCTCCGGGGTCTTGACGATCAATTGCCGGATGCCGACTTCCGCCGCGGCCCTCGTCGTACGGCTGACCACGCGCAGCCGCTGCTGCGCAACCGGATCGCGATGGGCGATCACTGTCCACATCTCCGGCGGAAGCTTCCGCGCCCCGCTCAGCGGCTCGGCATCGGTGCGCGAGGCTTCATCGCCGGCCACCGCGGGGAGGTGCTGCTCGACCCGCATGGATGGCGGAGCCATTTCCGTCCGTGGCTCCGGCAAACGATCCGGCGCCCCGATTGCTGGCCCGATCTCGCCATCGGCCGCCTGACCGGAAGCCGCCGCAACGACGTGCTGCGCCTGCGCGGACCGGAGCCCCAGCAACGGACCGGAAGCGGTTCTGGCCGGATGCGCCGGACTTGCGGCAGGCGTATCCACGTCCGCTGAAGCCGACCGCGGGCCGACATCCTGGGGCACGACCGGGCCGTGCCGATTCACTGAAAAACCATTTCCCATCGCGTTTTCTGCGTGCAATCCAAAAAATGAAAGCGCGCAGCGTAGGCAACAGATGCTGGTCGGCCATCGCCTGAAACGAAGCGATGCAATCCGTAGCGAACCGAATGCGTGCCGCCCGGCGACCGTCCGGCAGCCACGCACGCATGCAAACGGCACGCCCTCACCCCGCCACCAGCCCGGCGATGCGCACCAGCACCAGGCCGGCGGCAATCACGAGATAGCCGCGCAGCACGAGCATCCAGGTCCGCTTGAGCGGCGTGAGCCGGGCGGCGGTCAGTTGCTCCAGCGGCGGCATGGTCCACCGGGTGCGGTCCAGCACGCTGATCCGGCGCCGCGCGATGCCATGGTTCGCGCGGCGTTCGATGCGCCACAGCGCCAGCGACACCACGGCCGCGATCAGGGACCCGCCGGCCAGTACGGCCACGATCTCCACCATGCCGATGCCGGGGAACAGCACCGCGGCCGTCAGGATCACCGACAGCATCACCAGTACCGCCACCACCGTGCCCGTGAACAGGTTGGTCAGGCGGGAGTTGGTCCACGGACCGAGCACGGCCTTGTCGTTGCACAGCAGCAGCAGGAACACCGTGGCGCTCGGCAGCAGCACGCCCGCCAGCGATTGCACCGCGCTGGTCAGCAGCCCCAGCGGCACGCCCGGCGTCAGCACCAGCCCGGCCGCCAGCAGCGTGAGGCCGAAGTAGACGGCGTAGAAGCACCTGGCCTCGGTCGGCTTGCGATGCAGCGAGTGGCGCACCGCCAGCACGTCGCCGATGGCATACGCCGTCGACAGCGACACCGCGCATGCGCCGATGATGCTGGCATCCAGCAGCGCGATCGCGAACAGGATGCCGGCCCAGCGGCCCGCATGCCGCTCCAGCCCGACGGCGGTGCCCAGCGCATCGGTGTACCGGCCGAACTCGGGTGTGCCGTGGAAGGCCTGCGCGCTAAAAGCCATCATGGCCACCGCGCCCGCCACCGCCAGCACGATGCCGAGCCACAGGTCGGCGCGCTCATAGCGGATGAAGCGCGGCGTGATGCGCTTGTCGATCACGTAGCTCTGTTGGAAGAACAACTGCCACGGCGCCACCGTCGTCCCGACAATCGCGATGATCAGCAGCACCACCTCCGACAGCGGCGCACCGGCGGGCAGCGCCGGCACGAAAAAGTCGCGCGCCATCTGCCCGAGCGGCGGATGCGCCATCGCCAGCACCGGGATCAGCGCAAGGCTGCCCACCACCAGCGCCAGCGCGAACCGCTCGAAGCGGCGGAAGTCGCCCGTGGCGGCGGCCAGCAGCACCAGCGCAGCCGACACGCACACGCCCCAGTGGCGCGGAATCCCGAGATACGCCAGCGCGAGGCTGATGCCGATGAACTCCGTCACCAGCGTCAGCGCGTTCACCAGGAACAGGTCGATCACGGAGAAGCTGCCCCAGAACCGGCCGAAGCGCGCGAAGATCAGCCGCGCATGGCCGACCCGCGTGACGGCGCCCAGCCGCAGCACCATCTCCTGGTTCACGTACAGCACCGGGATCAGCAGCAGCAGCGTCCACAGCAGCGTGGTGCCGTAGTTCTGCCCGGCCTGGGCGTACGTGCCGAAGGCGCCGGCGTCGTTGTCGCCCACCATCACGATGAGGCCTGGGCCCAGGATGGCGAGCAGCGTGCGCAGACGGGCACGCCATCCTCGGCGCGGGCCGATGTCATGCCGGGCGATGGTGCCGAGCGCGCCGCGAATATCGCCGACGTGCGCATCGTCCAGCGCGGCACGACGTGGTGGTGCATCGATGCCTGAAGCGATCTGGGTCATATCGACCTCCTGAAAAAAGGATGCGGAGAAAACGGCTTACCACCAGTACGTGCGCGACATTCGGACGGCCGCCTGCGCATAGTCGTGCGGCGTCATGGCCTGCCCTGCCCCGGCCTGCCGGCTGGCGCGATCGGCGGCCGGATCCGCCGCGCGCGGCGGCACGGCCGGCGACTGGATGAAGGGCGAGGTGAACGGCAGCACCACCGACGAGAAACGGCGGACGGACATCGTGAATTTGCGCATGCGACACTCCTTGCCGCCACGCGCTTGCGTCGAGCGCGGGCGGCGCATGCCGGAAGCCTTCCGGCAACGAACATCAAGGAGCGATGAAGACACCGCTGCCTTGCCAGGGCGGCAAGTCAGCGGCGGGAAGAACCCGGGCGGCAGACTTGCCTAGATGAGGGAATCAGGTCGTGGATCAGGTCGACTCGGACTGTCCATATGGGTCCTCCTGCGAATGCGTCAGAACGCGGCACGGACACGCAGGCCGACGGATTTCGCCGGACCGCGATCCCGGTTGTCGCCGGGGTTCTGGATCAACCGGACATCGGGGCTGAGCAGGATGCCCTTCGCCGGTTGCATGCTGTAAAACCATTCGAGTGCGCGCGCGTAGGCATGGTTCAATGCGCCATCGCCCAGGAACGCGCCGCTGCCGCCGGCCGCCCGGCAGGCCAGGTGATCCGGCTCCGGCATGGCGCGGGCGCCCCGCGCGTGCAACGAAAGCAGCGCCGCCCGCCGGCATGGTTGCGGGCGCACCCGGCCCCGTGGACGCACCGCCACCCGGACGTCTTGCAGCATCGGCAAGAACAGCATCAGCCCTCCCTCGCCCGCTTCCATGGAGGACGCAGGCGCCAGCCGGCCGCGGCTCCCGCAGGACGCGCGCGCAAGCGCCGCAGCCATCCGGGCGTGTCGGTCAAACCATCGAATTCGAATACAGGAAAGGGCTCGTGCGGAGAACCCGCACAAGAACCACGACCTGCCGTGCATGACGGCCAGGCAGTGGTGAGGCGGCGATAGATAGATACCGCGCGCCTGGACTGTCTAGCCGTTCAACGTGCGACCCAGGGTCGACTGGAACAACTGTCCATGGAGATCACTCCGGAACGATGACGGGGCGCAGCGTAGCAAACGCGCGCGTGATGCCGCAAGCTGTTTTTTGTGGGCGCCGCGCGACATGCGATCCGGTGCGCCGGGCCGATCGGCCTTGCCGCGCCGGGCGCCGCACACTACGTTGAAGGAACCGGGGCTTGAGGATGACCCAGCCCGTCCCGGCACCGGGCGACAACAGGGATGAAGACATGCCACCCCGAACCCGTTTCCTGCCGATCCTGCTCGCCGCCCTGTACGCCACCGCGGCTGCTCCACAAACGAGGCCGCCCATGACGCTGACCCTGACTTCCCCTGCCTTCGCCGCGGGTGCCGAGATGCCCGGCCGACTCACGTGCGAGGGGACGGATACCTCGCCGCCCCTGGCCTGGACCGGCCTGCCGGCGGGCACCCGCAGCCTGGCCCTGATCGTCGACGACCCGGATGCCCCGGACCCCGCCGCCCCGCGCATGACCTGGGTGCACTGGGTGCTCTACAACATCCCGCCCGCCACGGCGGCGCTGGCCGAAGACGCCGCACGCAGCCACCTGCCATCCGGCACGCGCGAGGGCACCAACGACTGGCAGCGCACCGGATACGGCGGGCCCTGTCCGCCGATCGGCCGCCACCGCTATTTCCACAAGCTGTACGCGCTGGATACCGAACTGCCGGATCTCGGCACGCCGGACAAGGCCGCGCTGGAGCGCGCCATGCACGGCCACGTGCTGGCACAGGCGGAACTGGTCGGGACCTACCAGAAGCACAAACGGTGAGACGCGCCGGGACACCCGCGGCGGCAGCGCAGCAATGCCTCGCGCGGCGCCGCGTGGTAAGCGAATCCGCAGGCGGGGCATGCCCTTGCCATGCTCGTCACGCCCATCCAGCACTGCGCGCGGCATCCGGCACCGCGGTGACCGTATCATCCGCGGCCGCATGACAGCTGCCACGGACAGGCTTCGCGCGCTCAGCGGCAGGGCCAGCCAGACCGCGCGGCCTATTCAGCCCGGAGACATCCCTGCCGGCCAGCCCGCTCGGACCGGCCGGCAGGGCCCAGCGTCAATTCGCGGCGGCGGCCGCGGTTTCCTGGCTCCAGTATTTGGGCAATACCGAGTACGGGTCCGGCAAGCTCTTGGGCGTGACGTACACACTGCCGGCCCCCAGGGCCGACGCGCCCTGGACGATCGACAGCATCCGCCCCCCGGAGGCCGCGCCATACACGATATGGGCGAACCGGCTCGTCGGGTAGCTCGCCTGCCATGCTTGCGGCGCATAGCTGGCGTATTGCGCGGCGCTGTTCTCGAACACGACGAACTGATCCGCCACAGGCAGGCTCGCATACAGCTCGGGGATGCCGGTGCCCGGGTTGCCCGTCACCGCGTACGCGCTCGACAGCCCCTTGATGTAGTTGTAGACCGACTGGTAGTACTGAATATGCGTCGTATCGCTGTCGGAGGTCATCTCATCGATGAAGAAGCCGTCGACGCTGTAGAACGACAGATACGTGCTGATGTCCTGGACCACCGCCGACAGCGACCGGGTCGCATAGGCACTCGATACATAGCCGATCACCTTGCCGCCCGCCGCATGGATCTGCGCGATCGCCGCGACGTAGTTGGCATCCTGCGCGCTGCCGGGGCCGCTGCTGGGATTGAGGATGACGGTCGTGGCCACCTTCTGCGCAGTCGTGGCGAGCGTGGTCCACGCGTCCCCGCCGGAGCCGGACGGATAGATGTACGCAGGTACGAGAAGCGATTCCGCGTTGGCAAGCGAGGCACCGCCAAGCGCAGCCGCGACAAGAACAGTACGCGCCAGCGCCATGCAGGCGCGCCGAGCGCGAACGACCGGATATGCTGCTTGAGCAGCAGAGAGTGTAGGCACAAGCCCCCCGACAAATTTATTTTTCATTATGTGTGTGCCTCCTGACGCAGACGCGATGGCTCGCGCCCGTCAATTGGCCCGCCGTCGATGATCGAATCGGCGGATAACTGGCCCCTCTTGCCCCGTGTCACCGGATCGCTCCAGCGCTGCAGGTGCAACAGGATGCAGTTGGCAGAGACTCTAACGGGTCGCTGTCCTTCTGGCAAACGAAGACTGGGCAGGACACATTCGGACCAGCAAAGCGTTGTCGCGAACCGACGCCGCAGCGCCGTCCAAAAACACGCAGGCGCCAGACACCCGCGCGCCGCCCCGACCCGCGCCAACGCTCAACATCGCAGGCACGACGCATTGAATGGCCTGCAAGGCGTCTCGCGCGAATGCCTCGCCGTCATGAACATGAAAAGCCATCGTGATTGCCCATCCTGCAGGAATGGGAATCTGCGTGCGTCTCGCGCGAGCGGATGCGTGCCCTCGCGCAAACGGACGCCGCGCCGATGACATCGGGCTGCACGGATGCGCGATACCGGGCGCGATCGAGAGAACGAGGGCGACCAGCACAATCTGCAAGGCGATCCACTACATCGCGCACAACGCTCGCCCGTGCGGTCAGCATGCCGATCATCGTCCTGCTCTGCGCACCACTGCCACATCAGGGAACGCGGTCGAGACCGAATCCAGGATCAACGCGCTGCGTGCCGATCGGCTGCCGACCGTCATCGCCACCGGCAACAGCAAAACGCGGTCACCTGCCGCCACGACATCCTGATCGGCCAGGCGGTCGAACGTGAGCGCCACACTGCCGCGCAAGGACAGCCGCGGTGAAGCGACTCAACACAGGACAAGGCACGTTCACCAACAAAAAGTGATCCTCAACCCCCTCCAACGCACGAAGACGTGGCGACGCCGCGACATTGCGGCAACGAAATTTGCTGCATCGCAATATTGCGACTAGCATCAGGGTATTCCCTAGGTTCTACGAAAAAGGAGCTGCCATGAAAGCCCTCGCCCTCCGTGTCTCGCCCGCTTCCCGTTTCAGCCGTTTCTGGCAAATCGTGCGCCGTGAAGCCAAGCGCGCCCTGAAGCTGCATGTCGAGGCCTGCGGCAGGATGGCTGAGCTGTACCAGCGCTCCGGCCGATAAGTCCCCCCAGGGTTGCCGCGCTGCAATATGCGGTGCGGCAATCCGCCCTTCCCCACGCCCCTCCCGGCCCATCCCGCGGCCATCGAACGCGGCAGAACGCACCTGCTCCATCCCGCTTCCCGGGACGCGATCACACCCCCCTCCATGCAAGCTCGGGCACCGCACCTGCGGCCGAACCTCGTGCCCCCTCCCGATAGATGACTCCGCCGCCCTGCGCGTTGCAGCAGACCGGCAACGCGAAAACTCGTCGCGGCCGGTGCTCGATGAAAAGTCCACATCCGGAAGGCATGGCGAGAGATACCGAGCGGCGCTCGTCTCCCGCGCCAAGCCAAGCACGCGGTCCGCAAAACCGCACGCGATCGGAAAACGGTCTCGCAGAATTGGGTACGCTTTGGCGTGCCCGGCAGGTTTTCGGCGGGCAGAACGCTACCGTGCCGTGACGCAGGCCACCGCCCACGAAGCACACCCGGCACGATCCCCCGTTCACCCCGCGCAGCATCCCTTCATATTTGGCTGAGCGTACCCATTTCTGCGTATCCCGCTACGGCGATGAAGCCGGCGGCAAGCGCAAGGTGTCGTCGCGATTGCGCGCCAGCGCCCGCGCATAGACCGACGGCGCGCCCGTGGCATGGGCCGTCACGTAGCCGGTGATGCATGCCAGCATCAGCGGCAGCACCACCTGGTAGCTCAGCGTCATCTCGAAGATCATCAGGATCGACATCAGCGGCGCGTGCGTCGTGGCCGCCAGCAGCGCCCCCATGCCGACCACCGCGTAGCTGACCGGCACCGGCGCGGCACCGGGCAGCAGCGCATGCATGCCGGTGCCATACAGCAGGCCCAGCGCCGCGCCGCAGAACAGCGTGGGCGTGAACACGCCGCCCACCGCGCCCGAGCCGGCGCTGGCGGCGGTCGCGCCAACCTTGCAGACCAGCACCAGCGCCACCGTCTGCCACAGCCAGGGCGCATGCAGAAAGCCGTTGACCACGCTGTAGCCATTGCCCCAGACCTCCGGCACGCGGATCGACAGCGCACCGACGATCAGCCCGCCCAGGGCCAGTCGCAGCGCCTGCGGCAGGCGGGTGCGCGCAAACGCGCCGCGCGCGCGGTCGATCAGGCCGAGCAGCAGCGGTCCCGCCATCCCGGCGGCCAGGCCCAGGCCGAGATACGTCAGCACCTCCCAGCCGGAGACGAAATCGAAATGCGGCATCGCATAGACCGCGCCGTAGCCGAAGAACTGGCGCACGATGATGTCGGCGGTGACGGCGGACACCAGCAGCGGCCCGAGCGTGGCCGTGGTGATGGCGCCGAACACGATCTCGCAGACGAAGACGGCACCGGCGATGGGCGCGTTGTAGGCCGAGGTGATGCCGGCTGCCGCGCCGCACGCAACCAGCAGGCGCATATGCTCGACCGACACCGGCATGGCGTGCCGCAGCACCCGGCCCAGCAGCGAACCGCACATCGCCGCGAGCTGCACCATCGGGCCTTCGCGGCCGATCGAAGCGCCGCTCGCCACCGAACACAGCGACGACGCGCTGCGGACCAGGCTCTGCCGCGCGCTCAGTACGCCGTCACCGACGGCAATCGCTTCCATGTAGTCTTCCGCGCCCTTGCGCGGAATCCACTTCAGCCCGTATTGCAGCGTCAGCCCGGCGAGCAGCCCGCCGGCAGTGGGCACCAGCAGGCGCGCCCACCATGGCAGCGCCCGCGCCGTCGCGACCAGGCCCTGGTCGGCTCCGGCCAGCCACCATTGCAGCTGCCGCAGGCATTCGCGGAACGCGATCGTCGCCAGGGCCCCGGCGCAACCGATCAACCCGGCAATCGCCAGCACCAGATGCTCGCGCCGGAACGGCAGCCGCGCAGCAGCGCGTACCCACCATGGCGGACGCGGGGGCAGGTCGGACGAAGGCGGTGGCGTGTCGGACATGGCGGCTCCCGGGACGACTGCCCGTCATGATAGCGGCCGTGCCGCCGCATCCTCATCGGTGCGGGTACTGGCCGCCGCCTCGGGCAACCACGCCTGGGGCACCTCGTCCAGCCGCCGGTTCGGCGCCCAGGCGATCACCCGCGCCTCCACCAACTGTTCGACGACGAACGGATCGCGCGCAACGATGGCTTCGATCGCCTCGCGCGATTCCCCTCGCGCCAGGATGCCGCCGCCCTCGCGCGGGAAGAACGGGCCCGACATCAGGAAATGCCCGCTCGCGTAGTGCACCTGCAGGTGCGCCCGATGCGCGGGCAGCACGCGGTCGAGCACGTCGAGCGGCGCACGGTAGGTGAAAAGAATCAGGTACAGCATGCCGGCCTCCGGTTGAGGTGGGTTGGACATCGGATCACGGGCACGGCGGCGTACCCGAGGTCTTTCCTGACGCACGCGCGAGAGCGCCAGCGCCGCACGCCGCCGGACCCATCGCTTGCGCCGCGCCCAAAAACGCCGCTCGGCGGCCAGGGACCGGCCCTGCGCGCCCCGCCGCCGCCGCGTAGCGCAACGGAACGGCGGTGCCGGCGACCCGCAAACCGGAGAAATGGCCGGGTTCGCGCTGCCAGATGCGCTGGGTACGCACGACGAACATCCACGCAGAAATGGGTACGCTTTTCGATTTCCGGTGTGGCGGGAAAGGGTTGGCCACGTTGTATCGCAAGCCTATTCCGTTCAGAATTACGCTGGAATCCATCAAAATCAACCAGCTTCTGTGCAAAAACGCACGATTCAGCCCAGGCGCCCGGTGCCGGTGCGCGCTGCGGGCAGCGAACCTTCTTCTTCCTTGCAGTGGGATGACGTCCGCCACTTTCGTAGGCGGAAATAAATTCGTCACTACTTCGTAGATAAAAATGTCAATTCACGAGGAAGTGTGACGCGACGCTTGCCTGAATCTTGGCTAGAGAGCGGTGTGGTATTGGGTGAGCGTCACTGGAACGTAGCTGGGGCAATTGTCACTTGCCCGCCGAATTGGATTCTTTGCTGGCAACCCGCATCTTCGTCCGAAGCACCACAGGCGCGGGCTCACTACGCTGCGCCGGCTGGACGCGAGTAGTTTCTGCGTGACGGAGGATGACCTCCATGCTCTTCACTTGCATGGCAACCACCGTCGGTCGCACCGCTTTACGCGCGCTCGTCGCCATCACATCCTCCGCGAGCCAAGTCGGCCGAAGCACCGGCCCCAAGAAAGAAGCCCGGGGTCCGTCATTCGCACATGACCGCCGACCTGATCCGGGCTTTGCGCGAACGATCATAAAGTCACTCGTTCCGCTTGGTCAAACGCACTCCGGGCGCCCGCAGCAGACGCATGACTTCCATGCATCATATTCACTGCGCAGTAAAAATGGGCAATTGAGCGAATATTCAAGAACTCGCTTGAGCAGCAGCCGATCGCACCTGCCGACGACGACGCTCAGCGTCGCCCAAACGCAGCCGTAAGTTGCCGCGCTCTCTTTACGTCGTCGCCATGCAGATAGATCGAGGTGGTCGAGATCGAGGCGTGCCGCAGATTGTCCCGTACGGTCGTGAGCTCCGCGCCACGGGCCAACGCGTGCGTCGCGTGGGTATGCCGCATCCAATGCGGGCTCGCCTGGCGCAGTTTCTGCGCAAGCGCCGGATGATCGGGTTCGATAATCTCGGCGGCCGTCCAGAAGAAGCGCCGCACCACGGCCCATAGGCGCGCCGTCGTGATGCCGGTTTCTGACTCCCCTACCGCAGCACCAATGAGCCGCACTTGAGGATTCCACCGTGCGACGCTGACCGGCAAGCTTCGCTCCACAAGGTGCCGATCCAGCGCGCTGCGTGCCAGCGGTGGCACCGCGACTTTGCCCGCACGGTGGCCTTTGCCCACGAGGTTCACCCAGTGGTCGCCGGCCGCATCCACTTCCAGGTCGCCCAACTTCGACGTGACGAGTTCGCTCGCGCGCAGCCCGGTAGCATAGGAGAAATCGAGCACGAAGCGCAGACGCTGCGCAGCGGGTACAGCCCAGCCATAGGACCATTCCAGCCCGTCAGCGATGGTGCGGACCAGTGCCCACTCCCCTTCCGAGAATGCGTGAGAGGTGGCCAACTCGGGTGAGCGTATTGCACCCCGGACCTTCAGACCTGCAAACGGATTGGCCAACACATAGCGCTGCTGGATCAGCCAGCGAAACATGGCGCCCAACACTGACAGCGCATACGCGATCGAGCGCGCCGACAATCCATCTGTGAAAGGCCGCCACTCGGCCGAAGTGCGTGGCCGTGCGGGCCCAACCCAGCGTTCACGCGGCGCTGGTCGCCGCAGGAAGCTTCGATATGCAACCGCATCCTCGGTAGTCAGCGAGGACAGAGGTTTGTCACGCTCGATGATCGCCCACAAGATGAGACGTTCCGCTTCCTTCCGGTAGGCGCGCTGCGTCGCTGGCGATTCATGCAGGGAAAGCCATGCCTGGACAGCCTCGTAATCGTCGTCGGCCGAGAGGACGCAGGTCTCTCGTGGCGCCCGGAATTGCCCTCGCGAGCCATCGACTTCGTGTGGTAAGCGCAGTTGCTCCCAGGGCACCACCACTCCGCGAGCTTGCTCAGCGATGAGCGTCCGAGCGCGCTCTGTCAGACGCGGGTGGTCAGCAAAGAAAGCCTCGATGCGCCGCGCGCTGGCCTGCCCCAGCCCGGGAACGACCACCCACCAGCGGCGTCGGCGCGGCACGCGCACGGTCAGGTCCGCAAGGGTGTCGATGCCCGCGGCCCGTAGCGCGGCGACGGCGCGTGCATCCAGCCACAGTCCGACGTCATCGCTGATGAGCGGGGCTGGCAGCGGTAGCATGCGAAGCAGTTCGATTGCTTGGTCGGCTGCCCTGCCCTGTTTGGCACGGTCGGCCGCTGGCATCTCGAACAGCACCGCCAGGTCTTCGCGCTGGCGCTGACGCGCAAACGCTGCTAACTGGCGCCGGATGCGGCCGAGAACGCCGCGCGAAGATTGTCCGAGCGCCCGCCGCTCACCGAGATAGCGTTCGACAGCCTTGCGCGCCGATAAGCCCGCATGCCAGGCGCGCAGCACAGCCAGATCGGCGGCATCGGGCAAGCCAAGTGGCGCGACGATCGCAGAATCAACGGGAAGCAGACGCGTTTTCATGGAAGGCAGTTTAGTTCTTCCATAAAGCTATTGCGATAAGAAGGATTATCGCAATAGCCAGGATGGTAGGCTCCAGGCAAAATATGAGGGGCATGTCAGCGGCTAATCCGACCACCCTGCTATTGCCTGCGGAGTCGACTGTTTTTGCTCGCCAGCAAGGGAAGCACTTTCAGCGCAATGTTGCGATGACGTTGAGCGCGCTCATGGATCGCTTCTTGTCGCGGGAGCAGGATAATTGAGGATCAGACAGGTAGTGGTTGCATGGGCAAACAACTTGCCGTCGGGTCCGACGATGCGTCCCTCAGCAGTGGCGACCTGGCGCCCTACATGGATCACCTTCCCCTCAGCACGCACAAGCGGCACATCGCTGCTGAGTGCCCGGACCATGTTCACCTTGAGTTCGAGCGTGGTGTATCCCTTGCCCGCCGGCAACATGGTGTGAATCGCGCATCCAACGGCCGAGTCGAGGAGGGTCGCGAACCAGCCACCGTGGACAGTGCCGAGCGGGTTGTAGTGCCGACGTTGTGGCCGCCCTTGGAACACCGCCACGCCGTGCTCCATGTGGATGGGAATGAAGTCGAGTGTTTCGCCCATCGGCGCCGGTGGAAGCTCGCCAGCAAAAATCGCCTCAAAGATTTCCATGCCAGATCGTCCGGCGACCTGCTCCTGAGGGGCCGCATCGGCTTCTCTCAACCGGGCGCGTATTGCAACCTCGTCTGCCTTCCAAAGCTCAATGGTCTGGTCCACGGTCATTGGTAGTACCTCATCCTGAATCGGCTTGGAATCATCGGGTAGTGCCTGCACACGTTCCGCTTGCAGCAGATGAACTCAGTAGCGCGAGGATCGAGTCCCGGCACACTGACAGGATTTCGTCTGCCAGCAGCGAATCGTCCGGGCAGGCACGTGACATCACAAGGGCGCCGACCGCGTGCGCCAGTATGTCGAGAGATTGCGCTCGTGCCCCGCCTGCTTCAGCACTGTCCACCTGCTGGCACCCAACACTGAGTGCAGCAAGCTGCCGCTCGATACCAGCCGCAAAGATAGTTCGGACGGATTCTGGTTGACGTGAAGCATCCCCGCTCAACGCTGCCAGCGTGCAACCGGTCGAACGGCTGTCGCGATGCTCTCGGGAGAGATACAGCCGCACGAATTCCGACATATCCACGCCAGTGGTGAGTTCGGCTGTCTTTGCGATGCCGCAGGCAGCCGACTCTGCCATCAGGTCAGCCTTCGAGCCGAATTGTTTGTAAAAGCCGCCATGAGTCAAGCCAGCGGCGGCCATCAAATCAGCAACGCCAATCCCGTCGTAGCCGCGCTCCCGGAACAGGGCGGATGCCGTCTCAACAACGCGCGCGCGGTTGGCCTGCGCCTGTGCTTTCGTGACCTTCATGTTTCGTCTACGTGGATCCGTGTCTGCCTCGTGTTCCAACTATACATTGATGTCAACCGTCATCAAAATGTTGACACGTTAGATTATGATGATCATCATAAATACCACTCCTACCTGTGAGAGACCGAACCAACATGACCGAAAAGACGCTTTTCGAACCGTACGCTCTGGGTAAATTGACGCTCGCCAATCGCATTGTCATGGCACCCTTGACCCGTAACCGCGCGGGTGCGGGTCTCGTGCCCAGCGCATTGGCTCCGACTTACTACAGCCAGCGCGCCTCTGCTGGCTTGATCATTACCGAAGCTACCCAGGTGTCGGCCCAAGCTCAGGGCTATCAGGACACACCTGGCCTGTACACGCCGGAGCAAATTGATGGCTGGCGCGAGGTTACGGAAGCCGTGCACGCCAAAGGTGGGCTCATCTTCGTCCAGCTTTGGCACGTGGGCCGCGTATCACATGTCGACGTCCAGCCGGGGGGTGCGGCACCCGTCGCGCCGTCAGCGATCCGCGCGGAGACCAAAACCTTCGTCAATAACGGATTTGTAGACGCGTCTGAACCACGCGCCCTGGAACTCGACGAACTACCGGGTATCGTGAACGACTTTCGCCAAGCAGCAGCGAACGCTATCGCTGCCGGTTTCGACGGCGTCGAAATCCACGCCGCTAATGGCTATCTGCTGGAGCAGTTCATCAAAGACGGGGCCAATCAGCGCGCAGATGCCTATGGCGGCTCGATTGAGAACCGCGCTCGATTGGTGCTCGAAGTTGTCGCCGCAGTTACGAAAGAAATCGGCGCCGAACGCACCGGCGTGCGCATTTCCCCCGTTTCCCCCGCGAACGGAATCTCTAGCAGTGATCCGCAGACACAGTATGAATACATCGTCTCGCAACTCAGCGCGCTAGGAATCGTCTATCTGCACGTTGTCGAAGGCGCGACTGGTGGTCCGCGTGATATCGCCCCGTTCGACTATGACGCGCTACGCCGGCAGTTCAAGCAGACCTATCTGGCCAACAACGGGTATGACCTGGAATCTGCCACCGTACAGCTGAACGATGGCAAGGCTGACTTGTTCGCCTTCGGCCGTCCGTTTATCAGCAACCCCGATCTTGTTGAACGCCTGAAGACCGGCGCACCGCTTACACAGATCAACCCGGCCACGCTTTACGGTGGTGGCGCTGCGGGCTACATCGACTACCCGACCATCTCAGGCTGAAGCACACCAGTGCCTGCGCCTTGCCACAACGACCCTTAAAAAAGGAAAGTACCCATGACCAGCCTTCCGACCGTCCTTATCACCGGCGCCTCCAGCGGCATCGGTGCCACCTACGCCAACCGCTTCGCCCGCCGTGGCCACGACCTCGTTCTGGTTGCGCGTGACAAGTCGCGCCTGGATGCCCTGGCAGCGCGTCTGCGCGAAGAATGCAATGTGGCCGTCGAAGTCGTAAAGGCCGACCTCACACACCCCGCCGACCTGTCCGCGCTCGAAACTCGCCTGCGCGATGACTCGCGCATCGGCGTCCTGATCAATAACGCCGGTATGGCTCAGTCGGGCAGCTTCGTCCAGCAGACCGCTGAAGACATCGAACGCCTGATCACACTCAACACCACGGCACCGACGCGGCTCGCTGGTGCGGTTGCCACGCGCTTCGCACAGTCCGGTGCGGGCGCGATCGTCAACATTGGGTCGGTTGTGGGTTTCGCCCCTGAGTTCGGCATGTCCATCTACGGCGCCACCAAAGCCTTCGTGCTATTCCTGTCGCAAGGCTTGAACTTGGAATTGTCGCCCAAGGGCGTCTATGTGCAAGCGGTGCTTCCGGCATCGACCCGCACCGAGATCTGGGAGCGCGCCGGCATTGACGTCAATAGCCTCCCCGAGGTGATGGAGGTCGACGAACTGGTCGATGCGGCACTGGTTGGCTTCGACCGCCGCGAATTGGTCACGATCCCGCCGCTGCATGTTGCAGAGCGCTGGGACGCGTTAGATGGCGCACGCCAAGGATTGATGTCGGACATTCGACAAGCACACGCGGCCGAGCGCTATTTGCCGCACGCCTGAGACTCACCCCTTCTTTCTCGAAACGCACGCCGTAGGTTATTTGCCGAGTACGACAAGTTACGGCGTTGCGCTACCGGCGGCATTTGTTTCACCCGTTGGAGTGGCGCTGCCGGTGCGCATGATGAAAGAAGAGCCGCTAACGACGCCGGTGATGGCGGTGCCAGGGCATCTCACCCTGTCGGCTGATCGAGCAGCCCGTCGCTCAGTTTTTCCCATCCGCATGGGGTCGACAGATGAACCCAATGCATCAAAGGAGCCATGACCATGACATTCAAAGCGCTTCTCGCAGCCAAGACGGGCGATGCAATTTCTACCACCTTGGTCGACTTCGACGAAGTCGACATGATGCCGGGCGACGTCACTATCGCGATTGAATATTCGGCGGTGAATTATAAGGACGCGATGGCGATCACTGGACGCGCCCCGGTAATTCGCGAGTTTCCATTAGTTCCGGGCATCGACTTTTCGGGCATCGTCGAAGCATCGTCGGACACAAGATTCGCGGTGGGCGACCGCGTTGTCGCCAATGGCTGGGGTCTGAGTCAAACACATCACGGAGGTTTCGCGCAGAAGGCACGCGTCAGCGGCGACTGGCTGATCAAGCTGCCTGACGTGTTTTCGACGCGAGATGCCATGGCCATCGGCACGGCTGGATACACCGCAATGCTGTCTGTGCTCGCACTCGAGCACATGGGGCTGACGCCTGACAAAGGTGATGTGCTGGTGACTGGGGCAAGTGGTGGAGCTGGGTCCATCGCTATCGCTTTGCTGTCCAAGCTCGGCTATAAGGTGGTGGCCTCCACGGGGCGCCTGGAGGAGACCAAGTACCTATGGGAGCTAGGTGCTGCGGAAGTCATTGATCGCCGCACGCTGTCGGAGCCTGGCGCACCGATCGCCAAGGAACGCTGGGCCGGCGCGATCGACTCCGTGGGAAGCCACACACTGGCCAACGTGCTGGCGCAAACGCGCTACCGTGGCGCCGTGGCGCCGTGGCGGCCTTCGGGCTCGCGCAGGGTGCAGACTTACCCGCTTCCGTCCTCCCTTTCATCCTGCGCAACGTAACCCTAGCAGGCATCGACTCGGTCAACACACCGCAGGACGTCAGGCTGCAGGCATGGGAACGCCTTGCCACCGATCTGGATCTGGGCAAACTTGCACACGCGACACAGGTGATCGGTTTGACCGAAGTGCCTGGCATCGCCAACTCGGTACTCCGAGGCCAGGTGCGAGGTCGCACCGTTGTCAATGTCAACGCATGAAAAACGAAACGCAAAGGAGGCAATGATGACCAAGTCCGATCCAGAAACCCAATCGGCAATGGCCTATGCCGAAGCACCGAACAAGATTGTCAGGACAGAGAGAGGAGCATTCGCCTACCGAGAACTAGGCCCACACGGCGGAGTCCCTCTAATTCTGCTCAACCATTGGGGTGCAGTGCTGGACAACTTCGACCCTCGTATCGTCGATGGCTTGGCTCGCAAGCACCGCGTTATTGCCATTGACTATCGAGGGATTGGTTTATCTGGTGGCATCGCACCGGTAACCGTGGAAGAAATGGCCCGCGATACCATCGCACTGATCCGCACCATGGGTTTCGATCAGGTCGATCTGCTCGGCTTTTCGCTCGGCGGCTTCGTAGCGCAGGACGTGGCTCTAAAGGCACCAACTCTGGTGCGTAAACTCATCCTCACGGGAACCGGTCCCGCAGGTGGTCAGAGCATCGATCGTGTGGGTGCAATCTCTTGGCCACTGATACTTAAGGGCCTGCTGACGCTGCGCGATCCAAAGACTTATCTATTCTTTACCTCCACGGCCAATGGCCGGCAGGCAGCAAAGGCGTTCTTGCAGCGACTGAAGGAACGCAAGAACAGTCGCGACAAGGGGCCGACACCTCGCGCTTTCCTCCGTCAACTCAAAGCGATCAAGGCCTGGGGCCAGCAGAAGCCGCAGAATCTTACCAGCCTGCCGATGCCTGTCCTGATCGCCAATGGCGATAACGACATCATGGTCCCTACTGCGCTAAGCCACGACATGGCTCGCCGCATTCCCAACGCGCAACTCATCATTTATCAAGACGCAGGGCACGGAGGCATCTTTCAGCACTACGCAGACTTCGTACCCAAGGCATTGGAATTCCTCTCGCACAACGAGAGCAGCGCAGCAGCGCTGAAATGACCGGCAGCGAACAATCGGCGCGGTGTTCCAATGATTTCGAGCTGCGTCGTGATATCCAGCGAGTCATCTCTTCATAACCGTTCCTCCGGGGAACCGACTTCTCATCGCCGGCTGCCTGATCGCAGGAAGTAGGTCCGAGCCCAGTCAACGCCGCGCAAGACCTGATGCTTAGGGTCAGCGAGAGGCGCTCTGGCGATCTTCCGAAACGACAGGCGGAAACTGAAGTGCAGGCGGACACCGGCTCAGGCAAAGTTGCCGGAGGATGCACCAGTTCGCGGTGACCACCGGTCTGGCGAAGCCCGCGCCGACACCAGTCGGCACCGGGCAGAGCCGCGGCAATTCACGCATCGAACTGAATGACAAAACTCTGCAGCGAGACTGTTTGCGGAGATGCAAAGACGATCGGCACCAACAGAAGAAGACCCCCTGCGATCGTCTGAGTCCCACTATCGCCCTTCGCTTTGATCGGCTGGCACCCTGCCTTCCATCACCCACTCGTGGATGGTCATCAACAGCCCAAGATCGAGTTCCTTTGAAGTTACAGCGCCGAAACGCCGGATCCACATTTCAAAGGCTTCCGCTTGTTTCGTCGAATACTGCAACCCGATAGCTTCAGATTTATTAAGCAAAATCCCCTCCAAGGCTTGTTGGCATTAAAAATTGGCGACCTATAAGATTCACAACCCAATAACGCGGAACCCATCTTTTTAGAGGCCAAATTTTTACATTATTATTGTTTCAAATAATCAGCCAATCTTTGGAACCACATTACTTCAATAAAATCACCGGTGACGACGAGGTCTTGCTGATGCAGCGCGGAGAGAAATGCCTCTTTCCCATCCTTAGCGGAAAGAACAGAGAATCCAATTCTCCCATCTCTGAATGTCAACGTAAATTTCGGATTTTTAGCCAGCCCAGAAGCCGACTTTATTCCTCCATTCTTTACCATGAAGTACCGGCCGCTCCCCTGCATCGTTCGGATCTGAAATATCAAATCCTTCCCCTTTACGTGACTCACGCAATCGGGATTGCTTTTTGCCGCCCGTTGTAATAGCTTTGCCAGAACCAACAGAACGATTTTGAACCTGAACATGATCTTATCTCAAGCGTCTCATCAAAAAATTTAAGCGAGCGAAATCGACTACTCAGTCAAATCTACTCGTTCAGGAATTGTGTGGCGTGCATCAAGAAGCGCGACGGATACTGGAACTGAGCTGCGTGACCTGCGTCTGGATAGATGAACAATTGGGCGTTTGGAATGTTCTGCGCCATGTGCCAGGAGTTGATTGTCGGAACCATGATGTCATTCACGCCATTAAGAATGAATGTTGGCTGCTTGATCTCCCGCAAATGCACAAAAGGATCTTCGGGATCGAGCTTCGGCAAGTAATACATGTTTGCCTCAAGCTGAGCCTGCGTGACCTCTGGTGAACTAGGCGGATCTTGATCAACGCGCTCATGCCTACGCTTCCAGAAGTCGAGCCCAGCTTGTTTCGCCGCTTCTGACCGACCGAAGAATAGAAACAAGAAGTCCTCCACGGTGGGTACCGGACGCGGCGCCGCATCCATCACACCTGGGTCCATGTCAGGATTGCCTCCACGTGGCCCCGTCCCAAGAAGCATCAGCTTTCGCACAAGGCTAGGATGGCGTCGCGTCAGATCTTGAGCCTGAAAGCCGCCCAGCGAGAATCCTAAGACGTCAACTTTGCGAAGACCGAGCGCACGTATAACGGCGGCCGCATCATCTGCCATATCCTCAATTCTGGTGCGTGGCTTTCCAGAAGAGGAAGCTATGCCGCGGCCGTTGTACAGGATCACCTCGCGCCCTGCGGCCAAGCCGTCCGTCATGAGTGGATCCCAATGGTCCATTCCACCGCGGAAGTGTTGGAGGAAGAACAATGGCGGCTCACCAGTCGTACTGTTACCCCAACGGCGGTAGGCAAATCTGTTGCCATCGACTTCCACGTAATGCGTCGGGGCAGTGAGGTGGGTATAAGTCATGTCGGTCTTCCGGTATGAAGGGGAAAGAGTCGCACTGGATGAGGAAGTCAGGCGACAAATCCCATTCTTAAATTAACTTGATCCCCCTTTTCGCGGTCTCAGTAATGATTTGCACGCGAAAGGGAAGTTGAACTTCAGGCTATCGAGCAAGGAATTCCAGCGCCTTAGGAACAAATTCCGTGTAGTACTGAAAGATCCCACCGTGGCCAGCATCGGGATAGATGATGAGGCTGCTGTTAGGCAGACGCCGCGCCAGGTCTTCTGAATTCTTAGTTGGAACCATGCGATCGTTATCGCCGTTAACGATGAGCACCGGATTTTTGACAACTGATAGATCCTCTGGCTCCTTCAATCCCCAGACACGCAGCGCTTCCAACTGCGTCAAGAACGCAGATGTGGCGATCTCCTTGTCGCGATTTTCCGAACGTTCCTTCAAACGCTCCAGGAATGCCTTGCCGGCCTCAATACCGTTCGGCGTGCGGGTGAAGAACAAATACTGCTTTGGATCCTGGCGGGTGAGAGCACCACGAAGAACGTCATAAAACGTTACGCCGGATACCGTGCTGATACCTTCACCGCCAGCGGGACCCGTGCCGGCGAGAATCATCTTGCGGACGAGTTGCGGATCTTTGAGCACGATTTCCTGCGCGATCATTCCGCCCATCGAAAAGCCCAACAGGTCGACCTGCTTGAACCCCATAGCTTTGATGAAAGCGATTGCGTCATCGGCCATGTCCTCGATCGAACTCGGCGTTGAACCGCTGGACGCACCGATACCTCGATTGTCGAACGTAACAATATGGTGTTCCGCCGCGAAACCATCCACGACACGTGGGTCCCAGTTGTCGAGTACGGCCGCCAGGTGCGTAAGGAACACCACCGGCGTGCCGCCATGATTTTTTCCCAACTCTCGGTATGCGAAGTCGACTCCGCCAACCTTGATGGTTTGCGTTGGCACATTCTTCCAGGTGACCGCCTGCTCTTGCTCCGCTGGAGAGGCCATCTTCGGACCGTCCGGCGGAGCGTCGGCTGCCGCTCCCGTCGTTGAAATAAGCGTTGCTGCCAAGGCGAATCCGAGCAGACTTGTCTTCAGTAGGTGATGCATGGCTTTGATTCCAGGTTAGGTAATTGCCAAAGGAGTGTTTTGTGGCCTCCGCCACTCGGAACTCCCGACAAGAAAATTCGGCACTTGCGATAAAGTTCTTGCTTGTGCCCGCGCTGCGTGGCCGGCATAGCGAGCATCAAAAGGAAAAGGGACGGCAATCAAGCTCTCATGCGCTTGGTGCGGTAGTTTCCCCAGCTGCTATTCACCAAACTTTTGAGAAATGCCATTAGGGCACTTTCGTTCGGGCGAGGGTTACCCCCCTCCGCGATACGCTTCAGTTGGCGCGTATACCAAAGGACCTCCATAATTCCCATGCGATCCACCGGCTTGATGCCAGTCTTGATGGGCCGCACGCGCTGCGAGCTGTCGCGTCCGTTTAGCAAAGCAGCTGGCGCATCAGGATCAATCGCCAATAGGCGAGCGACGCCAACGATGTCGAGTGCGCCTGAACTGAGCGCGGCGTTCATGCCCTCGGCCGTGCGAAAGCCCCCGGTCACCATCAGCGGCACTTGGACCTCAGCTCTGACCTTTTCTGCAAACTCTAAGAAGTACGCTTCGCGGGCTGCCGTCGAAGCTTTTTGCGGCTTTTGGAAGGCACCGCTCATGGCTGGCGCCTCATAAGTGCCACCGGAGATCTCGATCAAGTCAATGCCAGCCTCTACGAGCGCGCGGATAGTTGCCATCGACTCCTCTTCGGTGAAGCCGCCCCGTTGAAAGTCTGCTGAATTGAGTTTGATCCCAACCGGGAAATCTGCGCCGACTTGGCTACGGATCTCCGAGTAGACGGCCATTACAAAACGGCGACGTTTCTCGGGAGTGCCACCCCATTCGTCAGTGCGATGGTTGTGATGAGGGGATAGGAACTGACTAATGAGGTATCCATGGGCGCCATGAATCTGCACGCCGCTGAAGCCCGCCTTCTTGCAGATGGCAGCACTGCGCCCGAAACGCTTGATGATGTCGTCGATTTCCGTGGTTGTGGCTTCTCGCGGCGTTTCAAAAAACGCTGCCATGTCTTCACGGAATGGGATAGCCGAGGGCGATAGATTGCTTGCGTTCAGCCCCTTGGGCGACTGCTTTCCGGGATGGTTCAGTTGCACCCAGACAGCCGCACCTTGATCGGTAGCCGCGCGGGCCCATTGCTGCAGGATGAGCAGGTCGGATTCATCTTCGATGACAACGTTGCCGGGTTCGCCCAGCGCCCGGCGATCGATCATCACGTTACCGGTCAGAAGTAGACCAAGGCCCGATGCAGCCCAACGCCGGTATAACTCCACTAGCTTAGGTGTCGCATGGTTGTCGTACGTCCCCAGCGTTTCGCTCATGGAGGATTTGGCGAGGCGGTTACGAACGATGCTGCCATTTGGCAAGCGTAAGGGCTGGTTCAACAGGCTGGCGTTAGATGTGGACTGACTGGACATGAGGAGTACTCGAGAAGGTGCGTGCAGCGGGTGTTTTCGGTGGAACGTGGGACATTGCGTGTTCGGTCAGAGCGGTGATAGTCAAACTCGGGTTCACGCCCAGATTGGCGCTGAGCATCGAGCCATCACAGATCAGCATGTTTTGATAACTGGAGCGGCCCCACGTATCTGAGGACACAAGGACACTCTTAAAATAAGGGATAGTCTTGTGCCTATCAGTAAGCCTAGTCATTACGTGGAATCCATCGAAGTTCTGACCGAGCCGGAGCGCCGTCGTCGGCGCACGGCACAGGAAAAAATCGCCATCGTGCAGGAAACGCTGGCACCGGGCGCATCGGTGTCTGCCGTTGCGCGGCGGCACGGCGTGAACCCGAACCAGGTGTTCGGCTGGCGCAAGCAATACCAGGAAGGCAGCCTGGCGGCAGTGCAAGCGGGCGAAACCGTTGTGCCTGCATCGGAGCTGGCCGCAGCCATCAAGGAAATCAAGGAACTGCAGCGGCTACTCGGAAAGAAAACGATGGAAGTCGAAATCCTGAAAGAAGCCGTCGAGTGGGGTCGGTCAAAAAACCTGATTGCGCGCTCGCCCTTGTTGCCGGGGGACGACCATTGAAAACGGTCTGCGAAGTTCTCGGCGTGGCGCGCTCTGGCGTGGCGGTGAAGCAGGTTCGCTCGTCCGGTTGGCAAGATGGTCGCCGTGCCAAGCTGACCGACGACACGGAACTGGTCGAGGAAATCCTGGCCCATGTGGCGCACTTGCCGACCTACGGCTACCGGCGCATCTGGGCGCTGCTGCGACGCAGTCGTGAGATAGTCGGCGCGCCGTGCATCAACCACAAGCGCGTCTATCGGGTCATGCGCGAGCATCAGTTGCTGCTGAGCCGTCCTGGCGTGCGTCGAGACAAGCGGCGACACGACGGTCGGGTAGCCGTGGACCGGAGCAATGCTCGTTGGTGCTCGGATGGCTTCGAATTCCGTTGCGACGATGGCACGCCGCTGCGCGTAACGTTCGCGTTGGACTGCTGCGACCGAGAAGCGATTAGCTGGGCGGCAACCACAGGCGGACATAGCGGTGACGTAGTGCGTGACGTGATGCTGGCTGCGGTGGAACAGCGTTTCGGCACCACGCAGGCTACTCAGCCCATCGAATGGCTGACGGACAATGGCTCGGCCTACATCGACCACCGCACGCGCCGCTTTGCGCGCGAGCTGGGCCTGGAGCCACTGACCACGCCCGTGCGTTCGCCGCAGAGCAATGGCATGGCCGAATCATTCGTGAAGACCATGAAGCACAATTACGTCGCCTATATGGACAAGCCCGATGCGCCAACGGCGCTCTCGCGTCTGGCTGTTGCGTTTGAGCATTACAACGAGCGTCACCCGCACAAAGCCCTGAAATACCGCTCGCCTCGCGAGTTCAGGCGTGCTGCCGCGTCATCAACCTAACGGTGTTCGCGTGTCCTGAGTTACAGGGGCAACTCCAATAACCAAAGACGCGGTTTTGAGCATCCATCACACCGTGCTCCGGAGAGTTCGCCATTGCGCAGCCCCCCATGCAATGGGCTGTCGTAGGAATGTTGAACAGAATCTCGGTTAGGAACGCCGTAGGGATGCCGCCCAGTGCCTTTGCCCCCTTTTCAACAAACGCATTTGCCTCAGGGATAAAGGTGGGGATCGGGTTACCGCTGGTACATAACTGCTTTGCGAACGGCCAATACCAGCGGCGCTTGAATTGCATGTTGATGAACGCATCAACTGTCTGCATCACTACAAACAGGACGGTTTGCCGAGCGAACCCTATGGGGTTGTGCACGCGGATCGCTTGGACAGGATGCTTCACAAGAGTCCACAGCCACGCGAAAATTCGCGACCATCCAGCACGTCCGCCGCACAACAAGGTCATCATGAGGCCAGTGGCGTCCGAGCCTTCCGGATAACGCACTGCTCCTATGTGCGTTCGCTCGTCGATGTAGACGCCTGCACCACCAGCTACGCCATGTGACATGCTCTTGTCTTTTGCTGGAAAGCGCACGCCGACGAGCGATTCGGCATTGGTACGCACGCGCTTGCCGAGGTCGTCGCTAATGCGCGGCAATGAGCCTCGTTGTTTCAGACGAAACAACAGTTCCATCGTGCCCAACGAGGAGGCCGCGAATACCAGACCCCGGCAGCGGAAGCTGCGCTGCTGCCTGTTAAACCAAGCGGTGGAGCGCTCGGTGAAAATCTCGTAGCCTTCGCTGCCATCTTCCTTTCCGTTGAGCGGGCGCACGTCCACCACCTTGGTTTCGGCAAAGACTTGAGCACCGCGCTTTTCCGCGAAATAGAGATAATTCTTGTCGAGCGTGTTCTTGGCGTTGTGCTTGCAACCCACCATGCAACCGCCGCATCCAACGCAAGTCCCCCGCTCGGGACCATCGCCGTCAAAATACGGATCAGGATAGGTTTCACCGCCGGGCTCTCCATTTGGCGCGAAGAACGTTGCGACGCGGCCGCTGTGAAAGGTGTTGGCTACACCGTGAAGCTCGGCCATTTTCTTGAGTCGCAGGTCGGCCTCGCCCAAAAGCTTGTTTTCGGTCACGCCCAACATCCGCTCCGCCATGGCGTAGTACCGTGGCATGATGTTTTTCCAGTCTTGCAAGTCGGCCCAGGAACCTTCATCCCAAACTTTGTCAGGGGGAACTAGCAGCGCGTTGGCATAGGTAATAGATCCCCCGCCAACCGCTTTGCCGCTTAAGACCATGACGTGGCGAAACAACCGCATGTTGTAGAAGCCGTGCATTTTCATGCCCGGCAACCACATCCACCGTCGTGCGTCCCAGTTGCTCTTGGGAAAGTCCTTGGCCTCCCAACGCTTTCCCATCTCCATAACACCCACTGAATAGCCCTTTTCGGTTAGGCGGCAGGCAGACACGCTGCCACCGAAGCCGGAGCCAATCACGATGTAGTCGAAGTCATAGGAAATGCTCATAGCCTGCACCTTGAGCTCAGGCTTGCGGTGCGACTAGAGCGTGCTCCGGGGCTCCAGAGATTCATCATTTGTCTCCAATTTATGGTTTATTCGTTCCGACTAGACGAGCCGAACTCGCAGCCAATGTCAGACGGCGCTGCGACGGCCAGGCTCCTTCCTGACCGACACCGGCAGCAATCCAGATCCATATTCGATCGCCACCAAGTTTGCGAAAACGGCTGATCCCGTGTTCAACGCGGGACGATACGAGGCCGTGGGGCAGTACATGGACTGATCACGACTAGACTTCGCCGGAGACGCATGGTCTGGACATCGACAAGAAGGTCGTCTGCTCACAACTGCGTTCCCAATCTTCAAGTCCGCCTCCAAAGTCGCAGGTGCGGCCACAATTATGATGTTCATCATATTTTGGCGCGCCCCGAAAAAATGGCGAAGCGCTGGCGCCCTACCGAGGAGCCGAGCGTGCCTGTGTCGGCGTGTCGTAGAGCTGAATCAATGAGTCTCGAGCCGCCGCCAAAAGTGCACGCCCTTTGGGGTTATCCCCCAACGTGCGCGCGAGTTGCAATGCACCGATGAGCGATCCAGCCACCATACTTGCCGCCTCACGATGCGATGCTGCAAGCGTGGAGCGCACCGCCGAAATAAGCTGCTGCACATGCACAACTGAGGCCTGCCGCACGGATCCCGATTGCCGTGGCATCTCCGTCGCGAGCGCGGCAACGGGACAACCGCCATCCAGTGAGCTCAAAAACCGATCCGCCAAATAAACCTCGACTAGGCAGCGAAACCCGCTAATCTCCGGGCCAGCCCATTGCCGAGTTACAAGCGCGGCCTCAACGGCGATGTCGCGACTGGCACGCTCGAGCGCTTCCACAAAGAGTGCGTCTCGCGACTTGAAGTGCGCGTAGAAACCGCCGTGCGTCAGCCCGGCCTGATTCATCACCTCAGCAACTCCGAACCCCTCGTAGCCTCGGCTGCGAATAACTCGCGCAGCTGCATCGAGGATGCGCTGATGTGTCTCTTCCTTGCGTCGGCTTCGGCAGCGGTTCATTAATCACTGACTCACAAATATGAGGCCCATCATATGACGAGCATCATGGAGGGTCAAGGGAAATTTAGAAGATGTCGCCGGTCGACCACGATAACAGCCGGAGACTTCACACCGTAGCTGACACTCCTAGCGCCGCTCATATTGGTGGGCGCTTCCCCGGTGCGCCGCATGTGACGTTCCTGGGACGGCGGAGCTTGCCGATCAGCCCTCTCCGAATGTTGTGGCGGAACGAAACCTCAACTTGCACTTCGGGGCGCATTGGAATATGCTAATCATCATATGAAAAGAATCACCCAAAGCCCAAAGGAAATCACACACGAACGGATCGTGGAAGCCGCCGCGCGTGCAATTCGGCGCAGCGGTTACAACGGCACTAGTGTGGCCGATATCATGAAAGCCGCAGGACTAACGCACGGCGGCTTCTACGCGCATTTTGAGTCTCGTGAGGCGATGCTTGCCGAAGCGGCTGACCGCGCAGGGTCGGAAAGCGTGGCGATGATGGAGCACGTTGCTGCCACTACTCCACCCGAAGAAACACTTCGGGCGATGGCCCAAGCGTATCTTTCCCAAGAGCACTTGGAGGGCATGGAAACCGGTTGTGGTACTGCGGCGCTTGTCTCGGAAATGCCCCGACAAACAGCCGAAGTTCGGCGAGCTGCCACGCGGCGGATCAAGGAGATGATTGACCTCGTAACGCGCCAATTACCCAACTGGGGGCAACCTGGCGCGCATGAGCAAGCCCTCGTTATCGTCGCCATGATGGTCGGCACATTAACGCTCGCACGTGCCGTCGACGACCCCAAGCTTTCCGAGGCCCTGCGTGATGCCGCGCTAAGTCAACTGGGCCCCACACGCAGCAACTGACGATTAATGCCGCTACTTCTGCGGCACTCCTTTGCTCAGAAATATGACAATCATCATACGGACATCACGGCGGGCATGTCGTGCCAATGAAAAGCAACTGCCGGCCGCAACGCTTGGCAACTCCCACCGGTAGTCACAGCGAGGACAGCATGGAAAGAATTTGGCACAAGATCTATGGAAGCGACATTCCGTCCGAGATCGACCATCGCCGCTACCGTTCAGTCGCACAGCTCATTCAGGAGGCGGTGGAGCAATACGCGCACCTTCCGGCCTTTGTCGCGCTCGGTGGCGAACTCGCCTACCGGGACGTCGATCGTCTGTCTCGGCAGTTCGCGGCCTACTTGCAGGGCGAGCTTGGAATCAAGAAGGGGGATCGCGTCGCGTTGATGTCCCCGAATATCTTGGCCTTCCCGGTGGCCATGTTCGGCATCATCCGCGCGGGCGCAGTGCAGGTGAACGTCAACCCCCTCTACACGGCGCATGAGCTTGCACATCAGCTGGCGGATGCGGACGTCGACACAGTCATCGTTTTTTCCGGAGCGACAAAAACACTGGTCGAAGCGATGGAGTCCGTATCGATCCGCCATGTCGTCGTTGCCGAGGCCGGCGACCTTGGAGACAGCCCCTCTCCACGCAGCCCATTGCCGCGGGAGCTGACCAAATTTACGTGGTTCTCTGACGCAATCGATGCAGGCGCTGGACTCGTCTTCGAGCCGGTCGACCTGAATCACAATGATCTGATCTATCTTCAGTACACCGGCGGCACGACGGGTGTCCCCAAGGGAGCTGCTCTCTCGCACGGCAACCTCATCGCCAACATCCTGCAGTTCAAGTCCTTCGCGCCGCGCATTTTCGGGGAAGGCCGCGATCTGGTGATCACTGCGTTACCGCTGTACCACATCTTTGCGCTGATGGTGAACTGCCTGAGCTTCTTTTCGGCAGGCGCAAAGAATGTACTCGTAGCCAATCCACGCGATATCGATTCACTCGTCGCGACTTTTGAGAGACATCGCTTCTCCATCGTCACGGGCGTCAATACTTTGTTCGCCAACCTGATGGCACATCCCCGAATCCATCAAATTGACTTCTCTTCCCTTCGCCTGGCTCTTGGAGGGGGAAGTGCAATTCTGAAAGGGACTTCGGACAAGTGGCACTCGCTCACTGGACAGCACATCAAGGAGGGGTTCGGCATGTCGGAAACCTCCCCAATCGTCACCCTGAACCCTCTGCATCTTGGGGACTTCTCGGAGACCGTTGGCATTCCATTGCCGTCGACCGATGTGTCATTGCGCGACGATGACGGACATGAAGTCGCGATCGGGGAGCCAGGAGAACTCTGTGTGCGCGGCCCTCAAGTCATGCGCGGTTACTGGCGCCGTGAAGAAGACAATGCCACGTCCTTCTGGGCTGACGGTTTTCTACGCACCGGTGACATTGCCATATGCGATGCAAACGGATTCATCAAGATCGTCGACCGCCGAAAGGACATGGTGCTCGTCTCCGGTTTCAATGTGTTTCCCAACGAAATCGAGGCCGCGGTCGCTTCCTGTCCCGGCGTTCTGGAGTCAGCCAGCGTTGGTGTTCCCGACGGCAAGACAGGCGAAGCGGTGCACTTGTTTGTCGTCAAGGAGCCGCATGCGGAGCTGACTGAAGAGCAGATCCGCGAACACTGTCGTGCTCGCTTGGCAGCGTACAAGCAACCGAAGTTTGTTGAGTTTGTTTCTGAGCTGCCGAAGTCAGCGGTTGGCAAAACACTGCGAAGAGCTTTGCGATCCTCGACGACAGGGATAGAAACGTAGAAACATCATCGACTACCGAATCGCAACCACTCGGTAATTGCAGCCAATAACGCAGGCAAGTGCATCGGCGGAGCATCGCTTCGTAAGAAGCGTAGCGAAATTGGTGCAGCGATTCGATCGCCTTGCCCTCGTTTGCAAAGGACGGCGGATGCTGACCTGAGCGACAACCTTTTACAGCAGAGCGCATAGCGCTACTAACACCTCTGATTCGGAGAGCAGCAAATGAAAGCTGTACGTTTTCACAACACAGGCGGCCCTGAAGTTCTCACCTACGAGGACGTCCCTGACCCAACACCAAACGATGGCGAAGTTCTAATCCGGATCGAAGCGGTTGGAATGAACTTCGCGGACGTCATGCGACGGCGTGGGGACGACTATCCGGATCCGTCCCCTACGCCCTTCACATTGGGAGCGGAAGTCGCAGGTACTGTAGTCGCCGTTGGAAATGGAGTCACTTCGGTAGTCGTCGGGACACCAGTCCTTGCGACCCCAGGCGCAGGGGGATACGCGCAATACATTTGTGTTCCGGCGGCGCTTGTCATGCCACTGCCTCCTGGCATCGATTCCGTCCAAGCGGCAGCACTAGTGGGTCACGGCCTGACCGCCGCGCTATCGCTGCGGAAGGCTGCGCAACTGAAGGCGGGCGAAAGCGTCTTGATTGAAGCGGCTGCCGGCGGCGTTGGATCGTTCGCCGTACAACTTGCAAAGCTATACGGCGCCAGCAAAGTCATCGCCGCAGCCAGCACGCCGGAAAAGCGAGCTATTGCTGAACGTCTCGGGGCCGATGCGTCGGTCGACTACACCACGCCCGGCTGGGCTGACAAGGTGCGACAACTGACGGGCGGTCGCGGCGTAGACGTCGTGCTGGAAGTGGCTGGAGGTGACGTGGTCGGCCAAGCGCTTGACACCCTTGCACCATTCGGCCGGATGGTTTTTCTCGGACAGTCCAGTGGACAAAGCACCCAGATCGATCCTTGGCAGCTCACCGTGCCGAACCGCACTGTGACCGGGTTCTATATCGGTGCCTACTTGGCGTTCCCCGACCTAGTCCAGTCAACGCTGAATGAAATTATGGGATTCATCGTCACAGGAAAACTCAAGCTTCAGGTCGGAACAGTATTACCGCTCTCACAGGCGCCATTCGCTCATCAGCTTATGGAGGGACGACGGACCACCGGGAAGGTCGTCCTTCAGCCTTGGGCCGACCTCTGATACGGCAACCTCGCGCGTTGGCGATACGAACAAGCCATAACCAGAGCGACAAAGCCGCTCTTGCATAAGCAGTGGATCGAAATTCGTCGTGGGTGCCGGCGCCGCCTTTCCTGGACTGGATTTAGCACCCACTCAAGATATCGACAAAAATATTCAGGGAATGATTATGAAAGCACTAATCTTAAAACGATACGGAAAAGTCGATCAGCTCGATTTTTCCGACATTCCTCAGCCCGCGATAAAACCGGACGAGATCCTCGTTAAGGTTCACGCTGCAGGCGTGAACCCCATTGATTACATGATTCCGAAAGGAATGTTCAAGCCAATCCTGAAATTTAGGCTGCCGACAACGATGGGCAGCGATGTTGCTGGTGTGGTGGTTGATGTCGGGAATCGCGTGACGCGCTTCAAGCCAGGTGATGCAGTTTTCGCGAGTACCTTCGACCTCAATATCGGAACCTTCGCCGAATTTGCTGTCCTTCCAGAGCGCGCGGCCGCGATGAAGCCGACGAGCCTTGACTTCGTTGAAGCAGCCTCGGTTCCGATGGTCGGGCTCACATCTTGGCAAGCGCTCAAAGAGCGCGCACGCCTCAAGCGCGGACAAAAGGTATTTATCCCAGCAGGTTCCGGAGGCATTGGCACATTCGCCATTCAACTGGCCAAACACCTGGGAGCGAAGGTTGGAACGACCACCAGTACGGGCAATGTGCGACTGGTTCGCGACCTCGGAGCTGATGAAGTCATCGATTATAAAAAACAAGAGTTTGAAACAGTTCTAAAAGGATATGACATCGTCCTTGGCACAGTCAGGGGAGATGGAATTGAAAAATCCCTTCGGATATTGAAACCCAACAGCAACGTCGTCTCGCTAATCGGCCCGCCGGATGCTGCGTTCGCTCGGGCCAGAGGAATGAACTTCCTCATGAAAATTGTATTCGGCTTGCTTAGCGGAGGCATAATTAGAAAAGCAAAGAAAAGCGATATAAGTTACTCATTCTTATTTGTTCGCCCCGATGGCCACCAGCTTTCAGAAATAGCGGAACTTATCGATGCTGGAGCTATTCACCCGGTGATCGACAAGGTGTTTCCATTCAGTCAAGCAAAGGAAGCACTTGCCTATCTTGAAAACGGCCGAGCAAAGGGGAAAGTTGTACTGCAGATGGCATAGCGTGAGTTGGCTGCCGAGACGCCTTTCAGCCTCCGGGATGACCCCCGTCAAGGGGCGTTAGCTCGTGTAGGAGAACATCAACTCCGCGTGGGCACCCGAGAAGCAGCATTTCACCCGTCAGCGAAACGGCTTGTGTATGGACCAGACGCTAGGGCGGTTTTCGTTTGCCCGTCTCGTTGCTTTGACTAAACGGTAGCCATCGCTCGAACAATCGTTGTGTCTCTGAGCGCTCGTCTCTCTGTGAGCGCTCGGTTTTGGGCGTCGATGGAAATCGACGCATTTTTTCGTGCTGCATCCATGCGGGCTGATCTCTGAGCCGATGGACCGGCGTACCTCGCCCCTGTACGTTCCGGGCCCCGTGCGAGGCTGCACCCGCTGGTGCCTGTACCGGTTCAGAGTTGAGCGAACGATACAGCTGGCAGCAAGCTACGACATTGGCGGTCTGAAATTGGTGGCGCCAGCCAATAGTCGCACGACACGAATGGCAACGACTCGGTGCTTCGGACTGCAGCCGCAAGGCGACCAAACGTACTACGCAATAGATTGCGGCGCCTACCCAAAAGACCTCTCGAAATAACGTCGACGGATAGCGACCCGGTCCTGCTTGCACATCTTGGTAGGCTTTAGCGTGGAGAACGTCTTGAAGCTGTACGCTGCCCCACAATAATCGCATCGGAACGGCGTTTCTAGGAAACGGGCACTGAGTACGCACGGCGAGGCATAGCCACAGCGTCTACAGCCGGTCTGGAGGGGCTCTTGATGTGCCGGGCAACTGGATTCGCACTGCAGTTGGTGCAGCGTACTGTGGTACCCCCGGGCCAAGCACTTACGGCAGAACCGAAACTGCTCACAGTACGAACGATGGGCAAACGCGTCGAGCACCGAGCCGAGAAGCACCTTGGCTGGCAAGTGCAAAGTCTTGCGCAAGACGGGGATATTGACCTCACCGTGCACCGGTAAGACGCCAGAATATGGATCCGCGTGCAAGGACAAAGCGGCATGACGCACGACAACGTGACCAGATAGCTGATTCGCCTGCGCGAATTTCCAAAGAATGGAAATCAGCGACTCGCAGGGATCGACCCATTTCGGGTCAAAGGTGTAGCCTAGCGCGGGCGAAAGCAGGCTCGCATCAAACGAAAGAATCGGGAAGCGATTCTTTCGGGAACTATGCAGCGGCGATGATGTGCCCGGTCGCATGACGAGACTGGACATAGCCACATTGCTGTACAGCGTACGCCCACAATGCCGGCGCCGGGCTGTAGCCCGGTGCGTCTCGGGTCTCGCTGTCTTTCAGGACGATCTCGACGGCGCGCACGAAATACTCCATCGGGATTTCCATCTTGTAGGGCAGGCTTGCCTTGTGATGTGCCGCACTGAAGGCCTCCCAGAGTACAGTCGCATCGTTGACGAGCCGGTAGTTGGTGTCGAACGCTTGGGGGACATAAAACCTCGTGAAGGTCCAGGCGCTCGCCTCCGGGTAACAGGTCTCGTCATAGCCAAGCAAGCAGGTCGCGACATCGTCAGCGTCGCGTATCCCGTAGAACGGCAGCTCTTCAACCATGAGCCGGGCGATGATCTGCGTGGCCCCCGCCGCTTGCAGCGATTCTTTCTTGGCCAGCAACTCATCCTGTCCGACCAGGAAGGTGTACAGCTTGATCTGCTGCCGATCGAGCGTATCGTGAACGTCGCGCAGCCATTCGTACTCGTTGATGTTGTAGCGCTGTGCCTCGTCGCAAAACAGCAGAATCGTTCCGCTGCCGGCCCGGGCGGCGGCCTCCCGCAGCTTGTGGGTCAATCGGAACCGCTTGGCCGTGTTGTTTCCTGTCTGCGGCTCGGGATAACCGACAGCTTCGAGCAGGTTGGCGAAAAACGGCCCCTCCGCGTGCGTCGGCTTGTGCTCGCACTGTGCGTGGAAGGTCGAAATTTTTGGATGGTTACGGGCAAGCAGAAGCCGTACGTATTCGATCGCCCGGGTCTTGCCGATCCGGGAGGGTCCATAGACGAGCGCGCCCGGAATGCGGTACCGCAGGCATCGTGTGACCAGTTCATAGAAATCCTGGATCGCCGAGGTGGCAATCCTGTAGTTGCCAGTGACCAGCGGGTGCGTCGCCGGATCCACGGGGCGCGGGCGATCAACAGACATGATGGTCCTCCTTGCGAGCAACCGGCTATGAAATCAGTCCCGTACCAATCTTTAAGCGGCGCGGCACACCAGGCGCCGGCGGCGGCGAAACCTGATCTGCAGCGGCGACATTGGGAGTCAGCGCAGAAACAGGTACGCTCGGTCGCAGGGGTGTGTAGACCGTCGGCGCGGTCGACAGCATGCGGATGACGTGCGCGAGATCCGTGGCGGCTTTGCGCGTGTGTTTGGCTTGCGCCAACTTCTCCTGAACGAACGCCTCGATGACACTGCCTTCCATAGCCTTGCGCATGCCGCGCTTCTTGCGCCATTTCATGATCTCTTTCCTCAGCCGCAGATCATGAGGAACCAGGCCCCAGGCGCCCTGCGCCTGCAGTGGTCCCAACTCAGCTCCATCGGCGAGAAACGCCCGCACACCCCGCAAGTCTTCCACGTTGAAGTAAACGAGCAGCTTCATGCCGATCAGATGCGCTGCTGTCGCCAACGTGGTGCTGGTGTAGCGCACACCGTGCAGATTGATATGGGGTCGTACACCTTGACTCAGATACGCGCGCACCGTGCACCGGCACGCGGTCTGCATCAAGCACAGCGTGCGGCGTCGATGCTCGGCCAACCAGGAGAGCATGACCTGTCGGATACGAATCAGCCGTTCCATCGCTTCCAGCGGAGTGGCATTGTTCAAGCCGCTGTGTGGCGTGCCGTTGTAACTAGCGATGGCATATTCCACCAATTCCGTCAGTTCATCTGACGACAGGTACAGACGCAAATTGCCTTTCGGGTCGGACAGCGCACGCCGCAGGTCGCGCGGATGCGAGCCGGTATAGGCAGGCAGACGTGAGGAGAGCTCTTGCGCAATGGTCGCAAAGAACCGCTCAATATAGGGCCTCTCATCCGGATGGTGATAAGGGCCCGCATCCACGATGCATCCCACAAACTCACACAAGGCGCTGAGCGTCTCGTTCGCAAGGTTTGCTTTGGCGTTGTCGAGCTTGATCCATTCCCAACAAGCATAGGCGAGCTCGGGCATTTTCTGCGACGGCAAGCCATCGTGCTTGGAGTAAGCGAGGTTTGGGAGGGTAAAGACCATAGGACGATGGGGCTCGAGGGCCTTCTCCATCGTCTTGATCACGTCGTGGCGGCTGTACTCGCGCGCGAGCACCACGTGGTAGCCCAAAACCGCACGGGTACAGACGTCGATGATGACCAACAGCCAGATCCGCTCCATTTCGAACTCATGCTCGAACCCCAGAGGGTCACGCACGACCACCTTGAGCCGAACGTCCAGCCGGTGCCCATCGAATTCAACAACCTGATAGGGGCGCACGGCCGCAGGCGACACGGCGTGCCCTTCGTGCAGCGGCAGGCCCTTGAGGTGGGAAGCGCCCGCCGCGCGCGCAGCCTGACCGAAGGAGCGCAACAATTCCGCCTTGAGCACATTGGACAGCGAGCGAATCGCTAGATAGTCCATGCACAGGGGATAGTCCGTTGCCTTCAGGCCGAGCGAGCGACACTGCTTCAGGAACTCCTCATGCAGTGCTTTAAGGCCGCGAAGGCGCGTCTTGAGTTTGCCATCCGTGCTGATCTGGTGGAGCACGATCTTGCGTTGACGGATCTGTGCCCGGAGCCACTTTACTAGAGCAGGATGGCTCTCCAGCATTTGAGACATAGCGCCCGCCGTGCCGCGACTGCCTGTCTGTCCACGCAGGACAATCGGCGCGACGCGCGCATACTCAGCAATCCGCACATGAGGAATGACGGCACGAAAGCCCCAGATCCTCCCATCTGGATGGGTCTGCAGCGCGCGCTCCAGCCACCGGTACAACTGGCGCCGATCGACACCTGTGGATCGCTCAATATCGTCGATAGCGTCGCCTCTCACATAGCGCTCTAGCGCCGCAATTGACGTGCGTACCTGCCGCTGACGCTCGTCCGTGAGTTCTGTCCACGCGACAGCGGGCCAGGACGCCAGATCCAGATGCTGGAGCTCCGGTTTGCGGCGCATCAAGATTTCCCTCCCGGCGCCGAAAACAACGTAAGCAGCGACAAGGCTTCCGTATGCAAGATGGGGGCACACAGCCGACCCATGCGCAGCAGCTCATACACCGCTGTGCGAACCAGGACGGGATCCCCCGTCGCATACTCACGCTCAATGGTCAGCAACTGTCTCGGTTGCGTCGTAGCGAAACGCTGAATCGCCGTCATCAGGCTTGCAGCTGGCAAACCACGATTCGCCACAAGCGTAGGCAACATCCGTTGCCAGTTGTCGATCCACACGCGCACTGAAGCAAGCTCGGCCGGAGGCACTATGCGAATGTCGATTTGGGAATCGTCCAGTTGGCGCCCCTTCCCAACGGCCGCGCCTTCCTCGTCGTCGGCCTCCGAGAGTACGACCAACTCTTCGCGAGATTCATATCGCACCCAGAAGTCGGCCAGGTGCCGTTGCCCGTCCGTCAAGATGAACCCCGGCCTTTCGCAAAAGCTCTTGACTTCGGGATCGGCCTCCAGCCGAAGCCATTGATCGAGCGCGGCACGCCGATAGAAGGACGCACGGCGGCCCAGTTTGAGACTGAAGACCTCCAGTCGGTGCGCTCCACGGGGCCGCGGGATAGGGACCGGGCCATCGAATGATAGACTTTTCCCCATAAGATCAAGGCCTTACGAAGGGAGTGGAAGTCTAGGATGCCAATTGACGAATTTAATGCTGGCTTACACGCATTGACACCATTACTTCGCTTCGAACGTAAATAAGAGTGTCACTACATCCTCACGGCCGGCGTAACTTCGCCAACCTGTAGTGACACCTTTATTTTGTTCTACGACTTTCTCGCGCTGGCGCGGGAAGGCAGCCTGTCGGCCGCGGCGCGCCGGCTGGGCGTGGAGCACACCACCGTGGCCCGCCGCGCCGACGCGCTCGAGCAGGCGCTCGGCGTGCGGCTGTTCGACCGTCTGCCGCGCGGCTGGCGCCTGACGGCCGAGGGCGGCGCGCTGGCCGAGCAGGCCGGCCGCATGGAGCAGGAAGCGGCCGGCCTGGCCCGCGTCGCGGCGGGGGCCGGCAGCCTGCGTGGGACGGTGCGCGTCAGCGCGCCGCCGACCCTGGCCAGCCACGTCATCGCGCCCAACCTGGCGGCGCTGCGGCGCCGGTGGCCCGGCATCGACCTGGTCCTGCTGGGCGAGAAGCGCAACACCAACCTGATGGCGCACGAGGCCGACCTGGCGGTGCGGCTATCGCGCCCCACGTCGGCGGCGCTGGCGACGCGGCCGCTGGGCGATCTCGGCTATGGCCTCTATGCGACGCCCGAGGTGCTGGCGCGCCCCGAGGCGGAATGGGAATTCATCGGCTATGACGACACCCTGCGGCACATGCCCCAGCAGCGCTGGCTGGCCGCCTACGCCGGCGCGCGCCGCATGGTCCTGCGCTGCAGCGATCTGGCGGCGATCCACCGGGCCGCGCTGACGGGGCTGGGCGTGGCGGCGCTTCCGCACTTCCTGGTGTCCGCAGAAACGGGTACGCCCCTGCGCCGGCTGCCGGTCAGCGACCCGGCATTGCAGCGGTCGATCTGGCTGGTGATCCATCCCGATGTCCGGCGCTCGCCGCGCGTGCGGGCGGTGGCCGACGGGCTGATCGCGCTGTTCGAGGCGCAGCAGCACGCGCTGGCGGGTGCCTGAAGCGTCCGCAGAAATGGGTACGCTCCGGGGCAAAAAGACCGGCGCCGGGGTCTGGCGCCGGACGCGGACTCAGCCGCCCAGGTACGCTTCCAGCACGCGCGGATTGCCCAGCAGGCGCTGCCCGCTGTCGGCCAGCACGATCTGGCCGGTTTCCAGCACGTAGCCGCGCTGCGCGATCTTCAGCGCCTGCCGCACGTTCTGCTCGACCAGGAAGATGGTCAGCCCTTCGGCGTTGATGGTGCGCAGGATGCGGAAGATCTCCTGCACGATGATCGGCGCCAGCCCCATCGACGGCTCATCGAGCAGCAGCACGCGCGGCCGCGCCATCAGCGCCCGGCCGATGGCGAGCATCTGCTGCTCGCCGCCCGACAGGTTGCCGGCCATGCCGTCGATGCGCTCCTTCAGGCGCGGGAACAGGTGGAACACGCGCTCCAGATCCGAGGCGATTTGGCTGCGGTCTTTCCGCGTATAGGCGCCCAGCTCCAGGTTCTCGCGCACCGTCATGGTGGTGAGCGTGGCACGGCCCTCGGCCACCTGCACGATGCCGCGCTCCACACGCTTGTGGGCAGACCACTGCGTGACATCCGCCCCCTCGAACAGGATCTGGCCGCGCACCTCACCCTGCGACTTCGGGATCAGCCCCGAGAGCGCCAGCAGCGTGGTCGACTTGCCCGCGCCGTTGGCGCCGACCAGCGATGTGATCTCGCCCGCGTTGAGCGCGAAGTCGATGCCCTTGACGGCCGCGATGTGCCCGTACGACACCTCCAGCCCCTTGACTTCCAGCAGCACGGTCATGCCGTCACCTCCTGCGCGGCCGCACCGCCTTCGCCGTCATCGGCGTCGCGGCCCAGGTAGGCCTCGATCACCTGCGGGTTGTTGCGAATCGCCTCGGGCGGCCCTTCGGCGATGATGCGGCCGAAGTTCAGCACGGCGATCCGCTCGCACAGGCCCATCACGAAGCGCATGTCGTGCTCGATCATGAAGATGGTGTAGCCGCGCGCCCGGATGTTCTCGATCTCGGCCATCAGATCGACCTTCTCGCCGGTGTTCATGCCGGCGACGGGCTCGTCGAGCAGCAACAGCTTCGGCTCGGTGGCCAGCGCCCGCGCGAGCTCGAGCTTGCGCTGGTCGCCATAGGAGAGGTTGTCGGCGATATCGCCCGCCTTGTGGTCGAGCTTGACCCACGACAGCAGCTCCAGCGCGCGATCGCGCGCGCGGCGCTCGGCGGCGCGGTAGCCGGGCAGCGACAGCAGCAGGCCCGGTGCGCCATAGTCCAGATGCCGATGCATGCCGACCACGACGTTCTCCAGCAGCGTCATCTCCTTGAAGATGCGGATGTTCTGGAACGTGCGGGCGATGCCCATCTGCGTGATCTGGTGCGGCTTCTTGCCGACCAGGCTGGTGCCGCCGAAGGTCAGCGTGCCGCCGGTCGGCTCCAGCAGGCCGGTGATCAGGTTGAACACCGTCGTCTTGCCGGCGCCGTTGGGGCCGATCAGGCCGAAGATGGTGCCCTGCGGCACCTCGATGTTGACGTCCTGCAGGACCGACAGGCCGCCGAAGCGCTTGGAAATGGATGCGAGCTTGAGCATGGCGGCCTCAGTGCGATTCATTGGAGGCGGCGGACGCGCCCGGCATGGTGCCGCCGCGCTTCATGCCGAACCAGCGCGCGAAACGCGCCGGGTCCCAGATGCCCTTGGGCAGGAACAGCACGATCAGCATCAGGATCAGGCCGTTGACCACCAGGCGGAAATCCTTGAACGCGCGCAGCAGCTCCGGCAGCAGCGACAGGATCACGCTGCCCAGCACCGGCCCCGTCAGGCCGCTGGTGCCGCCCAGGATCGCCATGGTCAGGATCTCCACGCCGCGGTCGAAGCCGAATTCCGACGGGCCGATGAAGAACGTGAGATGCGCATTGAGCGCGCCCGCCAGGCCGGCGATCATCGCGCCCAGCACGAAGGCCAGCAGCTTGGTGCCCGCCACGTTGATGCCCATCAGGCCGGCGGCGGTCTCATCCTCCTTGATGGCCTCGAACGCCCGGCCCACCTTGGAGCGGCGCAGGCGCGCCAGCACGAACAGCGTCAGCGCCACGGCCAGCGCCACGTGCCACCACTCGGTCAGCTGCGGGATGCCGTTCAGGCCGAGCGCGCCGCCCGTCCACGATTCGGTGTTGAGGATCAGCACGCGCACCACTTCACCGAAGCCCAGCGTCGCCATGGCGAGGTACACGCCCGACAACCGCAGCGTCGGCCGGCCGATGATGACGGCCACCACGGCCGGTGCCAGCATGCCGCCCAGCAGCGCCACCGGGAACGGCATCTCGGCATTCATCGTCAGCAGTGCGGAGGTGTAGGCCCCGATGCCCATGAAGGCCGCATTGGCCATCGCCAGCAGGCCGCACGACAGCGTCAGGTAGATGGACAGCGCCAGCAGCGCATTGATGCCCAGCGTGAGCACCAGGTTGCTGTAGACCGACCAGAAATTATCGAACCATTCCATTGCGGTCTCCTCAGGCCTTGCGTTCGAGCACCTTGCCGAACAGCCCTTGCGGCCGCACCAGCAGGATCAGGAACAGCAGGCCGAACGCCACCGCGTCGCGCATGGTCGAGCCGATGTAGGCCACCGACAGCACCTCGGCGAACCCGAGGAACAGCCCGCCCAGCATCGCGCCGCGAATGTCGCCCAGGCCGCCCAGGATGATGACCGCGATGCCCTTGTGCAGCATCGGCTGGCCCATCAGCGGAAACACCGCGTTCGAATACAGGCCGATCAGCACGCCGGCCAGCCCGCCCAGCGCCGCCGCCGCGAACGACGTCAGCAGGAACAGGCCCTCGACATTGATCCCCAGCAGCGCCGCCGCCTTGGGCGACTCCGCGATGGCGCGCAGCGCGCGGCCCAGCTGCGTGCGCTTGAGCAGCAGCATCAGCGCCGCCATCAGCGCGAACGACAGCACGATGATGCCCAGCTCCAGCGGCGTCAGGTGAACACCGCCCAGGTCGAGCGACGCATCGGAGACGAGCCCGGCCGGAAAGCGCAGGTTCTCCGCGCCGAACACGCCCTGCATGGCGTTGTTGATGGCGATGCCCGCGCCGATGGTGGCGATCATCGGGATCAGGTGGGGAGCGTTGCGGCGGCGCAGCGGGCGCAGCAGCAGCACATCGATGATGAGGCCCGCCACGCCGCTTGCGGCAAAGCCGACCAGCAGCGCCGCCCACAGCGGCAGTTCGAAATGCGCCACGACCTGCAGCGCCGCGTAGGCGCCCAGCATGAACACTGCGCCGTGCGACAGGTTGATCACGCCCAGGATGCCGAAAACCAGCGTGAATCCCAGCGCGAACAACGCATACACGCAACCGAGCGACAGCGCGTTGACGAGTTGCTGTTCCAGCATGATGAATCTGATGAAGGTGTGGCGTCGCGCCACAAAAAAGCGATGGGGCGTAGGTTCAGCTACGCCCCGCGTCCGGTGCCCGAAGCGTGCCGAAGATTACTTCTCGATCGTGTACTTGCCCGCCTTGGTCACGCTGACGATCGGCGTCTGCACCGCGTCGTAGCCGGCCGGCTTGCCGCGCGCCGTCACCTGGCGGAAGGCGAACGCGCCGGTGGCGCCGGTGTGCCTGACCGCCGGCAGCGCATCGCGGATGGCCTTGCGGTCCGCTTCCAGGTTGCCGCTGAACTTGACCGTCTTCAGCGCCTGGGCCGCGATGTGCATGGCGTCATACGCCTGGGCCGCGAACTGGTCCGGGGCAGCCTTGTACCTGGCGGTGTAGGCGGTGATGAACTTGCTGTTCTCGGGCGTGTGGTTCTCGATCGACCACGGGCTGCCCACCCACAGGTTGTCGGACTTGTCGCGGGCCAGATCGAACACCTTGACCGAGTTCATGCCGTTGCCGCCGATGATGGGCACGTTCAGGCCCAGCTGGCGCGCCTGCACCATGATTGGACCACCCTCGGCGATCAGCGCGGAGAGCACGATCGCATCCGGATTGGTCGCCTTGATTTTGGTGAGCTGGGCCTTGAAGTCCACGTCGCCCTTGGCGAAGGTCTCGGTGGCGGTGACCGGGATCTTCAGGTCTTCGAGGGCCTTCTTGAAGTTGTCGTAACCGCTCTTGGTGAAGACGTCGTCGTTGCCGTACAGCACCGCGACCTTCTTCACGCCGGCCTTCTTGACCACGGTCTGGATGGTGGCCGGCAGCACGTCGGCTTCGGTCACGGAATTGCGGAAGACGTGGTCACCGATGCTGGTGATGCCATCAGCGGTGTTGGAGGTGCCGAACACGACGGTCTTGGCGCCCTGCGCGATCGGGTCGGCCGCCTGCGCCGAGTTGGACAGCGTGGGCCCGAACACCATCGCCACCTTGTCCTGGAAGATCAGCTTCTTGAAGACGTTGATGGCCTCTTCCTTCTTGCCCTGCTCGTCTTCGATCACCAGCGCGATCTTGCTGCCGTTGATGCCGCCGGCGGCGTTGATCTCGTCGGCGGCCAGCTGGAAGCCGTTGCGGATGGCCGCGCCGTACTGGGCGGCACCGCCCGACAGCGCCTCGGCCACGCCGATCTTGATGTCCTGGGCCGCGGACGCCGTGCCCGCCGCCATTGCCGCCCCCGCGGCCGCTGCCGTCACCAGCAGCCGTTTGATGATCTTTTGCATGTGAACCTGCTCCTTGTATCCGTCGCGATTGCGATCCGTCTCGAAGATGCACTGGCCCAACACCGTCGCTTCCCCGCATGCGCCCTGCATCGCGTCCGGCCGCGCCAGCCCGGAACCCCGCGACCGGAGACGGTCGGCAAGGTGCGGCAGGCCTGCCGGGCGGGCGATGCCGGATCGGGCATGCTCGCGCCGGAAGTGCGTCGGAGTGTGAAGCGAAGGCGCCTTGGGTACAGCGCTCTCGTGCGACGCGCCAAGGTGGCGGCGCGCGCAGTCAGTCGCGGGACTTTACCGGAAAGCGCACGACCGTGCGATAGGGAATTCTCCGCCACCCGCCCCGGCGGGGGATCGCCGTGGCGCGGCGCGACGGCGCGGGCATGGGGCACCTGAGCTCTGCGTACCCATTTCTGCGAGCGCATCCGGGCGGCTCGGCCATCCGCCGCCGCGGGCCGTACCCGTTTCTGCGTACGCCGCACAGCCCCGTTCAGGCGGTGTCGGACGCACCGGACTGTGCGGCATCGAGGCCGACGAACAACCCCTTGCCGCGCGACTTGGCCTCGTACAGCGCCTCGTCGGCCGCCTCGAACACGGCACTCAGCGCCGGCGTGCCGGCGTCGAAGCCGGCGATGCCGATGCTGGTGCCGACCTGCACCACGGCCTCGCCCAGGCGGAACGGCCGGCTGCACGCCGCAAGAATGTGGCGCGCCACCGCCCTGGCGTCGTCGGGCCGCGCCAGCCGCTCCAGGATCACGGCGAACTCGTCGCCGCCGAAGCGCGCCACGCCGTCACCGGGGCGCACGGTGCGCGCCAGCCGCTGCGCAAAGCGCCGCAGCAGCGCATCGCCCACGGCGTGCCCGTGCGTATCGTTGACGACCTTGAAGCCGTCCAGGTCAAGCAGCAGCAGCGCGCCGGCCGTCCCATCGCCGCATGCCCGCGCGAGCGCCGCCGACAGGCACGCCTCGAAGCCCGCGCGGTTGAGCAGCCCGGTCAGGTGGTCGGTGGTCGAGAGCGCGCGCAGGCGCAGCTCCTGCTTCTTGCGCTCGGTGATGTCGAGCGTCACCGCATGCACGCCCGCGACCCGGCCCGCCGCATCGAACTGCGGGATGCAGTTGATCTCCTCGCAGCGGTACCGGTCCCGGTCGGGCACCTCGTGCTCGAAGACGACCGTCTCGCCCGCGAGCGCCCGGCGCAGCGGACCGCGCATGATGGCGTAGGCGCCCTCGCCCAGCACCTCGCGCACGGCGAGGCCGAGCATGGCGGCGGTGGGCCGGCCGAACGCCTTTTCGTAGGCGGCATTCAGGAAACGGAAGCGCTCGTCCGCGTCGATGAAGGCGACGAGCGCGGGCATCGCATCCGTGACGGTCTGCAGGGTCTCGCGGCTGCGCTGCAAGGCCTCCTTGGCCGCCTTGTCCTGCGTGATGTCGCGCATGATCGACGAGAAATACTCGATCTGCCCGATCGGGTCGCGGTGCACGATGACCATGTGGTTGATCGGCACGGCACGGCGCTGCGCATCGAACACCGTGGTCTCGCCGATCCACACGCCGTCGCGCGTGGCCGCCGGCACGGCCACCTCGCGCAGCCATTGCATGGTGTCGTCCGGATAGAACACATCGACGCGGCGGCCGCGCACGTCGGCATCCGGCGCGACGCCCGCGAAGCGGCGCCCCGCCGGGTTGATATAGGTGACGCGGCCCTGCCCGTCGGTCTGGGCGACGAAGTCGGTGGTGGAGTCGAGAATCTGGGTCAGCACACGCGAGGCCTGCTCGGCGCGGGCGCGCACGGTGATGTCCTCCATCGCGCCCACGTGGCCGACGACCTGGCCCTCCACGCGCACCGGCGCGGTGTTGACGACCAGCAGGCGCTCGCCGTGGCCGGGCACGAGCACGCGCAGCTCGGCGCGATGGCCGACGCCACGCGCCACGGCATCCGCCCAGCCCGCCGTGACGGCCTCGCGGTCCTGCGGATGCAGCTGCGCGAGCCACGCGCCGGCGATCGCCTCATCATGCGCGAGGCCCAGCAACCGGCGGCAGGCTTCGTTGGCGTAGACCATGTGGCCGGCCGCGTCGCAGCGGAACAGGCCGAGCGGCGAGGCATCGTTGACCGCCTCCAGTTCGGCGCGCTGCCGCACGACTTCGTCCATCAGCTTGCGGAACGCCGTCGAGACGGCTTCGATCTCCGCCGAAGCGCCGGGCAGTTCGGCCGGACGGATCCCGCGCAGGTCGGTGGCCGACAGCTGCGTCATGGCCGCATGCAGCCGGCCCAGCGGACGCAGCAGCCACAGCATCGCCGCCCACACCGACACCCCGATCAGCGCGGCCAGCGCCAGCAGCGACCAGCGGAAGCGGTCGCGCATCGCATTGAGCTTGCGGCTGGCCTCCTCGCCGGGCAGCACGGCGGCCAGGGTCCAGCCGGTGGCGATCACGTCCTGGGTGGTCACCACGTCGCCGCCCCAATCGGGCAGCGCGGCGGGATCGGCATGAAACGCCGCCGCGATCTCGGGGTCCGCATCGAGCGGCGCGAGCATCTTGTCGGCGGACGGATGAACGATGAAGAGCGGCCTCGACCCGCGCTCCACGAGGTAGACGCGGCCGGTCTCGCCGATCCGCATGTCGCGCAGGTCACCCAGGAAGTTGGGCTTGAGCAGGTACAGCCCCGCGCCGATCAGGCCGATGATGCGGCCCTCCCTGTCGTGCACCGGCGCGGCGAACGTGACCACCGGCTCGCCGCCGACGCGGTTGCGCAGCGGCGCGGAGATGGTCGGCTGGTCGACCACCATCACCTGCTTGAAATAGTCGCGGTCGGCGATGTTGATGCCGATCACCCCCTCACGATACGGCGACACCGCGGTCACCGTGCCGTCGGCGGTGGCGAGGAACACGCTGTCGAACAGGCCGGCGGCCGGCGCGATCGACGCATTGAACGCGGCCTCCTGCTCGGGGCTGGTGATTTGCACGGTGGTCATCTGCCGGGCGGTGCGCTCCAGCAAGCCCAGGTAGATGTCGAGCCGCTGCCTGAGGTTGTTGGCGGATTCGCGCACCAGCGCAGTCTGCTGGGTCTTGATCTGGCGCATGACCTCGCGCCGGATCGGCTCGCGCTGCGACCAGCCGAACAGGCCCACCACCGCCACGCTGATGGCGGTTGCCATGATCGCCGCCTGCGACTTCAGGGTGAGTTTCATCGAAGATGCGGCCGGCCCGCCATCGTGACGCCACCCGCACACGGCTTTGACGGATGGCCGTTGTCGGGCCGCCGGCCGGCCGGGGCCCGCCCGCCTAGCGGCGCGCGCACACGTAACCGGCGGAGCGGGCCGCCAGCGTGCCGGGCCGGATGCGCATCCAGTGTGCGCCGGCGGCGGTATCGGAATCGAGCGTGGCGCCGTCCGGGCCGCGCACCACATAGTCGACCAGGCGGATGCGCTGGCGGCGGCAATCGATCTCCTGGCGCGACAGGATCACCGTGCCCGGCCGGTAGCGGGCGCCGTGGCTGCGGCGCTCGCCGCGCTTGAGCACCGTGCGCGCCAGGAACATCCTGTGGCCGGCGCGATCCGAGCGCAGCGACGCGCGATCGATGGACGCCGACACCGAAGTGGTGGCCAGGTACTCATGCCAGCGCGCCGCGCTGGCCGGCGCCGATGCCCACGCAGTGCCCAGACCGGCACCGCACACCAAGATCCACTGCCACACACTGCGTTTCACGACGATCACCTTGCCTGCCCGATTCCCAAGCCCGCGGCGGACGCCGTGGCCGGAATATATTGTAACAATCGGGTTGCGCCCCCCGGTCCGCCCGACCGACCGGTAAAACCGGGGCACTTCGCGGCATTGACCGGGCACCGCGTGCAGTAACATGGCCCCCTCCCGCCGCGCCTGCCACCATGACCGTTCCGCTCTCCGCGCTCGCCGCCCATGCCATCGCCGCCATCGCGCTGGCCTGCATCCCGATCGGCGCCTGGTTCTGGCTGCGCCGGCGCTTCGACCTGGCACGGCGCGACATCGGCGTGGGCGCGGCGGTGTTCGCCCTGTTCGTGCTGGTGCTCGAACGCACCCTGCATGTCTATCTGCTGCAGCTCAATCCGGTGACCGCGCAATGGCTGCGCGTGCCGGCGCTGTTCGTCATCTACGGCACGCTGATGGCGGGCCTGTTCGAGGAAAGCGGGCGCTGGCTCGGCCTGCGCTTCCTCACACGCCGGCCCGGCGATGCGGCCACGCCGGTCGCCTATGCCCTCGGCCATGCGGGCATCGAGGCCTGGCTGGTGGGCGTGGCATCGCAGGCGCAGATGGTGATGTTCGGCATCGCCGCCAACCGCGGCGATCTCGACGCACGCCTGGCCGCCAGCGGCGCCGAGGCGATGACGGCAACGATCCACGCCCTGCTCGCGCAGCTCTCGCCGTGGCTGGCCGCGGGCGCGGTGGCCGAGCGCATCGCCGCGATGCTGGTGCAGTTCGCGCTGACGCTGGTGGTATGGCATGCGGTGCGGCAGCGGCGCCCCGTGCTGCTGGGGCTGGCGATCGTGCTGCACGCGCTGGCCGACCTGCCCGCCGCGCTGTACCAGGTGCATGCGGTACCGCTGGTGGTGACAGAAGGCATCTACACCGTGATCGCCCTGTTGCTGGCGGCCACCTGCTGGCCGCCGCAGGGCGGCCGCAAGCCGGGCGCATCGCCGCTGCGCTAGCGGCGTCAGCCGGCGCGAAAGCGCTCCGGCTCGATGCCGTGCCGGTTCAGCTTGTCGTACAGCGTCTTGCGCGGCACCGCCAGCAGGTCGGCTGCGCGGGCGACGCTGCCTTCGGTGGCGCGCAGGGCCTCCTCGATGGTGGCGCGCTCGACCGCCATCATGCGGCCGGCCAGTGAGTGCTGGCTCGCTGCGGAGGCGACCAGGCCATCGTCCAGGCCCAGGCAGAAGCGTTCGGCCACGTTCTTCAATTCGCGCACATTGCCGGGCCAGTCGTGGTGCTGCCAGCGCATCATGTCCTGCGCGCTCCAGTCGGGCGCCGCGCGGTCGTAGCGCAACGCCGCCTGCTGCAGGAAATGCGCCATCAGCAGCGGAATGTCCTCGGCGCGCTGGCGCAGCGGCGGCAGCGCGATCGACACCACGTTCAGCCGGTAGTACAGGTCGGCGCGGAACGCGCCATGATCGGCCGCCGCCTTCAGGTCCACCTTGGCCGCCGCCACCACGCGGCAGTCGACCGGCACGCTGGCATTGCTGCCCAGCCGCTCGATGCTGCGCTCCTGCAGCGCGCGCAGCAGCTTGGCCTGCAGCGCCAGCGGCATCGATTCGATCTCGTCGAGGAACAGCGTGCCGCCGTCGGCATATTCCATCTTGCCGATGCGCCGGCGGTTGGCGCCGGTGAAGGCGCCCGCCTCGTGGCCGAACATCTCGCTCTCGAAGACGGACTCCGGCAGCGCCGCGCAATTGAGCGCGACGAACGGCCCGCGCCGCCGGCTGCCTTCGTGGATGGCGCGCGCGAGCACGTCCTTGCCCGCGCCGGTCTCGCCGGTGACCAGGATGTCGGCATCGGTCGGCGCCAGCGCCGCCACCAGGCGGCGCACGTCCTGCATGGTCTGGCTCTGGCCGACCAGCGCAAACGCCTGGCGGCCCTGCAGCGCCGCGCGCAGGCGCAGGTTCTCGGCGGTGAGCCTGCGCTTCTCCAGCGCGCGCCGCACCACATCGACCAGGCGCTCGGAGTGGAACGGCTTTTCGATGAAGTCGTACGCGCCGGCACGCATGGCCGTCACGGCCATCGACACATCGCCGTGACCGGTGACCAGGATGACCGGCAACTGGCGATCGTGCCGCAACATCTCGCGCAGCACGGCCAGGCCGTCGCGGCCGGGCAGCCGGACGTCGCTCACCACCACGGACGGCGTCTGCGCGGCCAGCGCGGCCAGCGCGCTCTCGGCATCGGCGAAGGGCCGCACCGGCAGGTCCGCCAGGGTGAGCGCTTGCTCGCAGCCCAGGCGCACCACGTCGTCGTCTTCGATCAGGAAGACCGGCGCAAGGTCGGCGGCGGACGACAGCTCGGAAGAGAAAGGGGTGTCAGGCATGCGGCTCCATGGCACGTTCCAGCTCGATGACGAACGCGGCACCGCCCGCACCGTCGTCGGCATTGCGGCCTTCCAGCCGCCCGCCGAAATCTTCAACGATCGCCAGCGAAATCGCCAGCCCGAGGCCGAGGCCCTGGCCGTCCGCCTTGGTGGTGAAAAACGGTTCGAACAGATGCGGCAACACCTCCGGCGCGATGCCCGGGCCGGCGTCGCGCACGGTGATGCGCACGAGCGCATCGTCCGCCTGCGCCGTGACCCGCACGCCGGCAGCCTCCGGCTGCGGCGCCTCGGCGGTGGCATCGATAGCGTTGCGGATCAGGTTGACCAGCACCTGCTCCAGCCGCACCGCGTTGGCCCACACCGCCACGCCGGGCGGCACCGGCCCGACCACCACCGGCACGCCCGCCTGGCGGCGGCGCGTCTCCACCAGCATCAGCGCCTGGCGGATCGCCTCCTCCACCGGCACGGCCGCGCGTGCCGCGTCGCCCTTGCGGGCGAACCCCTTGATGTGCGACACGATGCGGCCCATGCGATGCGCGAGCTGGCTGATGTGCGCGAGATTGCCGCGCACCTCGTCGACACGGCCACGCTCGGCAAGCTGGTTGGCGTTGTCGGACAGCGTGGTCAGCGCGGTCAGCGGCTGGTTCAGCTCATGCGTGATGCCGGCGGCCATCTGGCCCAGAACGGCCAGCTTGCCGGCCTGCACGGCGGCATCGCGCGTCTCGCGCAGGATGCGCTGCGCGGTGTCGAGCGCCTCCACCTTGGAGGCGAGCGCCGCATTGGCCGAGGTCAGCTCGGCGGTGCGCTGGGCAATGCGCGTCTCCAGGTCGCGCTGGACTTCTCGCAGCGCGGCGCGGGCACGGCGCTGCTCCTCGTGCCGCCGCGCCCGCAGCCGCAGCGCGACGCACACCGCAAAGGCCAGCGCCGTCGCAAACGCAGCGCTGGCGCCGGCCACCAGCGCGGTCCGCCGCTCGTCGCGCGGATCGATCAGCACGGCAACCTGCCAGCCGAGCAGGCCGACCGGCCGATATTGCACCCGCAGCGTTGACACCGAGCGGCCGGGCAACGCCACGCGCAGCGTCTGCGGCACCTGGTCCGCAGAAAAGGGTACGCTCCCGGCCCGCGGATCGAGCGGCGCCAGCGCGTGCGGCCCGTATTGCCGCGTCGCATCCAGCGCTGCGCGCTGCGCCGCGCCCAGCGTGCCGAGCGTGCGGTACTTCCACTCGGGCACCGACGACAGAAAGATCACGCCATGGCGATCGACCAGCAGCACGGTATCGCCGCTGCGCGCCAGCGTCGCCTCGAACGAATCCAGGTTGATCTTGACCGCCACCGCGCCGATGGGCTGGCCGCCCTCGCGCACGGGCGCGGCCAGGAAGTAGCCGGTCTCGCCGGTCGTGTTGCCCACGCCGTAGAAGCGGCCGAACCCCTCGCGCATGGCATCGACAAAGTACGGCCGGAATGCATAGTTCCGCCCGATGAACGACGAGGGCAGGTCCCAGTTGCTCGCGGCGAGAGTCTGGCCGGTGGCGTCCATCAGGTAGACGGCGGTCAGGTCGGCCGCGGCCTGGACTTCCTTCAAATAGGCGTCGGCGGCACGGCGCAGTGCGGCATCGCGCGCATGCGGCGCCGTCAGCGCGACATGCAGCACATGCTCCAGCGCGGCCAGCCGCGGCAGCGACTCGTAGCGCGCCAGCGTGCCGCGCAGGTTCTGGGCATAGAACGTGGTGCGCTGGCCGGCCTCTTCGGCGCGCGCGGCCACGTAGCGCTGCAGGGCGAGAGCATAGGCGCCCCATCCCGCCGCCGCGCAGCAGGCCGCCATCGCCAGCGCGACGGCCAGCCGCAGCCTGCGTCCGCGCGCGGCGTGTGCAGGATCGGCGTGGCCGTCAGCGCTCATCATGCCCCGCGCCGATCAATGCCCGATGCGCGAGTGCGCCCGCGTATCGCGCATGAACACATACACCAGCAGCGACAGGAAGATCGTGCCCGTCACATACCAGTAGAACCAGGGCTCGTGGCCGGCCTGCTTGAGCCACAGCGCGATGTACTCGGCCGTGCCGCCAAAGATCGACACCGTCAGCGCATACGGCAGGCCCACGCCCAGCGCGCGCACTTCCGTCGGGAACAACTCCGCCTTGACCACCGCGTTGATCGACGTGTAACCCGAGACGATCACCAGCGCCGCCATGATCAGGAAGAACGCCGTCCAAGGGCTCGAGGTCTGGCTGATGCCGGTCATGATGGGCACCGTGAACAGCGTGCCCAGGACGCCGAACGCGATCAGGATCGGACGCCGGCCCACACGGTCCGACAGGCCGCCCACCACCGGCTGCAGCAGGGCAAACAGCAGCAGCGTCGCGCCCGACACCAGCGTCGCCTGGTCCTTCGACAGACCCACCGTATTGGCCAGGAACTTCTGCATGTAGATCGAGTACGTGTAGAACGCGACCGTGCCGCCCAGCGTCAGCCCCACCACCGTGGCCACGGCGCGCGGGTGCTTGGCCAGCTCGCGCAGCGAGCCGCGCTTCTTCGTCTCCATCGTGGTCGACGTAAACGATTGTGTTTCCTCCATGGTCGAGCGCAGCCGCATCGCGATCAGTGCGCACAGCGCACCGATGAAGAACGGAATGCGCCAGCCCCACGCATCCAGCTGCGCGGGCGACAGCACGAACTGCTGCAGCGCGATCAGCAGCGCCAGCGCGACCAGTTGCCCGGCGATCAGCGTGACGTACTGGAAGCTCGAATAGAAGCCCCGGCTTTCCCGGGTGGCGACCTCGCTCAGATAGGTGGCCGAGGTGCCATACTCGCCGCCGACCGACAGCCCCTGCAGCAGACGCGCCAGCACCAGCAGCGTCGGCGCCGCGACGCCGATGGTGGCATAGCCCGGCGTGAGCGCAATGATCAGCGAGCCCAGGCACATCAGCACGACCGACACCAGCAGCGCGCGCTTGCGCCCGTAGCGGTCAGCGTAAATGCCCATCAGCCAGCCGCCCACCGGACGCGCCAGGAACCCGACCGCGAACACCGCCGCCGTATTGAGCAGTTGGGCGGTCTGGTCGCCCTTGGGGAAGAAGGATTTGGCGAAGTACAACGCAAACGCCGAATAGACGTACCAGTCGTACCACTCGACGAGGTTGCCGACCGACCCGGAGAAGATGGAGCGCAGACGCCTGCGGACGTCATGGGCGCCTTCGTGGACAGCGTCGTGCGCAGGAACGTGCGCACCCGCGACCGCGCTGGCCTGGGGCTGATGCATGGTGTCTCCTTGGAGCATTGGCGGCGCCTTGTCCACGGCCCTCGGCAGCCTGCCGAGGACCGGTCGCGCCGGATGATGGGTGGGCGCTCTTATTCAAGAAGCATTCCATGCACGGAACCGCCGCGCGGATCGCCCGCAAAGTCCCGTGGCATCGGGCTTTACACGGCAACGCAGCGCGGCGGCAAAACAGCGTGAAGTGTGCGGTTTTCCGGAATCGGCCGCGCGAGTTGTGCGAAAAACCGCACGGCCGGCCTGACCTGGCTCAGGCAGCCACCCCCTCCAGCGGCAACACTTTCTTGCTGACCGGGGTGACGGTACTCGCGGGTGCCTCCACGGCAGCGGGCAACTCATGCGGCAGGCCCATCCGCGCATACAGATACGCCTCGAAGTCGGCACCGACCTCCGGATGGCGCAGCGCCAGCTCGACAGTGGCCTGTAGATAGCCGAACTTGCTGCCGCAATCGAAACGCTGCCCGCGATAGCGGTACGCCAGGATCTGCTCCTCGGCCATCAGGCGCTGGATCGCATCCGTCAGCTGGATCTCGCCGCCCGTACCGGGCGCGAGATTGCGCAGATGATCGAAGATGCGCGGCGTCAGGATGTAGCGGCCAACCACGCCGAGATTGGATGGCGCCTGCTCCGGCGCCGGCTTTTCGACGATGCCATCCAGCTTGATCAGTCGATCGTCCCATTCGCGCCCCGCCACCACGCCGTAGGAACGCGACGCCTGCGGCGCGATGGTCTCCACCCCGACGATCGAACAGCGGTAGTGGTCATAGAGCTCCGTCATCTGCTGCATGACCGACGGCTCATGGTCCAGCAGATCGTCCGCCAGGATCACTGCGAACGGCTCGTCGCGTACCAATTTCTGCGCACACAGCACAGCGTGGCCCAGGCCCAGCGTCTCCGGCTGGCGCACGTAGAAACATTCGACGCCAGCCGGCTTGATGGACTGGACCATCTCGAGCAACGCGTGCTTGTTCTTCGCAGCCAGTTCGGACTCCAGTTCGTAGGCCTTGTCGAAATGGTCTTCGATCGCGCGCTTGGCGCGCCCCGTAATGAAGATCATCTCGGTAATGCCTGCTGCTGCGGCTTCCTCCACCGCATACTGGATCAGCGGCTTGTCCACGATGGGCAGCATTTCCTTCGGGCTGGCTTTCGTGGCGGGCAAGAAACGCGTGCCGAGCCCCGCCACGGGAAACACGGCCTTGGTGATCTTTTCGTTCATGACAACTCCATCGGCAAGATGTTGTGTCATGAGCAAGTCATATGCCCGCCGGCCCGATCCCGTGCAAAACAGGGCGGCACGGCCATCGGCAGGGCTGGAAAGCCTCGCGGGCACGTCGTTCCTACATGGTTTTTGCAAGTCCGCTACACGGACGTTCAGACTTTCAGCGCCGAAAGTCGAAAAAGCGTACCCATTTCTGCGAGCCACATCGCGACGCCCCGGCTAACGGCACGCCAGTCAGCGCCGGCGCACGTCTTTCACGATGACGGCTTCACCCACCCTCGCAACACCGGGGCCCCCCGCTCCGGCGCCCGCCGATAGGCTTCGATCTGCGTACGCAGTTGCGCCACTTCGGCCTCCAGTACGCGAATGCGTTGGCGCAATTGCTCGGCCTCGTTCTGCGTCTGCTGGCGGACGGCGTCGTTCTGCAGCCGCAGAAAGCGCTCGGTGCCCGCCAGCGCGTTGGCCGCGCCCTCCAGGCGCGAAACCGTCTCGAAGGTCTGCTCCAGGCGCTGCAGGGTTTCACCGGTCAGACTGGGCGCCGTGACCGGTCCGGAGACCAGCGCCTCGCCCAGCCGGCGCTCCAGATCGACCATGGCCGCCTGCAGTTGCCGGTTGCGCGCCACTTCATGTTCGAGCGCGCGTTCGGCAACGTCGGCACGGATGCGGGCCTCCATCCATTCCGCACCCGCCCCCGGCGAACCGATACCGATGGCACGGGAAGCGACCCGATCCAGCGTCGGACGGGCAGGCCGCTCGATATGCGTACCCGTTTCTGCGGGCGCCCAAGGAATCGGCCACGGCTCGACGGTCTCCGCCAGAACGTCCGAACCGCCCTCCCCCCGGCCGCGGGCGCGATCCACGGCCTTTTGCAGCGTGGTGTTGCTCGGTCTGCGGCCGACACCCGCATCCGCCAGCCAGTTCGCATAGCGGCGGGCGCCGTAGACACGCCGGGTGATCTGCCGGACGGCATCGATCACCTCATCCAGAAAGATCCCGTTGTCGTGCGGAAACGCAACATCGAGCTGATGGATGGCCTCAGCAATCTGTCGCAGCTGCTCCTTGGAGAACTGTTGGGAAGGGCGTGCCATTTTGGTTCGGATTGATGTTTTGATAGTGTACATCAAGGGTTAAAAACATCAATATTTGTCTTGTAGAGAACATTATTTAAATGGATTCGTGATATAGTTCGAGCGATCTCATCCCACGCTAGAGCCATGCGTTCATCACTTCAGACCCTGGTGGTGACCGCAGAAAGCCGCTGGTAGAACGCACTTCTGCCGCCAACCACTTCGCCTTCGCAGAAATGGGTACGCCTTCCGAGGGAAACGCCCGGGCCGCCGAAGTTGGGATAAAAAAAAGCGCCTTTCGAGGCGCTTTTTGTGGAGAGAAGACTGGCGGCTGGCTATAGCAGCGCCACGTCCAGGCCAAAACGGCTTTTCAGCGCTTCCACCAGGGATTCGCGTGCCGCCCGGTCGTCCAGCTTGACATCCAACATGACGCGGCCGGAATCCCATTCCTTGATGGTTCCCAGCAGATCGCCGCGATCATTGCGAATCTTGTACTGGCGGCTGACTTCCTTGACCTTGCGGGTACGGCCTTCCTGCGCCACCTTGCGGATCTGCTCGACATCACGGCTGGACAACCCCTCCTCCAGCACCCGATGAACCAGGTCGCGGGTCTTGTCTTCGCCAGCACTCTTGAAATACAGCGTCAACTCGTAGCCCGTCGCAATACCGATCCCGGTCGGACGCTCCTTCATCACCTCGAGCACACTCTCCGGCAACTTCAACAACGCCAGTGTCTTGTTGACCGTCCCAGCCGAAACACCGGTGATCTCGCAAATATCTTCTTCTTTTTTTACTTTTCCATCATCAAGAAGCTGGCGCCAAGCGATCGCATTGTCGAGTGCGGACTGCCCCGAGCGCTGCTCGTTCAGCACAAACGACAAGCGGTAGAAATCGATGTCGGACAGGCCATCCTCGATGAAGCACTCCATCTCGGCCTTGCCCGCAGCGGCGAGGGCGCGCTTACGGTAGTGACCGTCGATAAGCACATACCAGCCGGGCTTGGCGGGATCCGGTGCGGCCAAGCCGGGGGTCTGCTGGCCGTGGGTCGCGATCGAAGCGGCACGCTCCTGAACGATCTGCTGATCATAGATCCGTCGGGCATTCAGCGGATTCTCCTGGAGCCGTTCGAGCGGAATCTTGACGACCCGCCGCTCCGAGCTGGTCTCGGCCTGACTTTCAGCGCTGAAAGCCGGACGGGCAGGCTGCCCGAGCAGCCCCCGGGGATGCGAGGTGATAGCTTGCTCAGCCAATGCGAAGCGGTCAACTGGTGCGGCCTTCGTCTTTTCTGCGGCGATCCCGGCCAGCATTCCGTCCTTGAGCGATTTCAGCTTCGCGCTCATGCCTGCCCCTCCCGCAACAACTGCAATACTTCATTGACCATGATGTCGACCTCGTTGATCGCCTCACGAGCGCCCGGCACACCATGCACAGTCGCGCCAATGGCTTGGCATTCCCGGAAAGCGGAGCGCGACCCAATCATGGATTCCATCAATGGAATGTCACCATCATCACCAAGAATTTCGATCGCCTGCTTAGCCAGTGACACGCGACGCTGAACCATGTTGGCCAGCACACGTACACGCAACGTTTCGTTGGTCACCTGCGCCTGCTGCGCCAACGCCTTGGCCGCCACCGCCGCCCACAGATCCGGCGGCGAGGGCACGACTGGAATGATGGCGATGTCTGAAATCAACAACGCACTCGAAGAAGCCGGCGAATGAACGGCCGGAGGGCAGTCGACAACGATGTAGTCGTAGTCCGCGATAAATTTCCGCACTTCCCGATGCATCGCCCCACCTGATGGCGCCAGGCCGATGACCGAAGCCGGAAAAGGCTTCTCTTCGGGTGCCTGAGCCGCCCAACGGGTGGCCGTCCCCTGTTCATCCATGTCGACGAGCAGGGTCTTACTGCCCCGGACACCCAGGGTTCCAGCGATATGCATGCTGACCGTCGTCTTGCCGCATCCGCCCTTCTGATTGAATACCGTCACGATCTTGGCGCTCACTGGTCCTCCACTTTCAGCGCTGAAAGTCTCTGGCGGCCATCTTAGGGAAGTTAGCAAGAAAACACAAGCTCGGTAAATTATGAATTATTTGAAATATGTTTGTGATTTCAAGCTGACTTACGTGACGTCTACAGCTGTTTATTTCAAAAAGAAAATGAAGAAAAGTTATCTCTGCCGCACTGTGAGTTAAATGATTCGACTAGGTGTTTACTCGGAAAGTGCGGAAAAGCCACGTCTTCTAAAAAAACCGCCCATCGACACTGGGGAACAAACTGGTTATGATGCTTAGACAGTCGTCTCAGACTTTGTCAACGCGGGATTCGGAACAGCCGGAGTTCTCCGTCGCGATGTCCGGATCGGCTGCATGAGTTGAGTTGTTTTTTAGTTTTCTAAAGGAATTTTGCATGGCCACGGGTACTGTCAAATGGTTTAACGAAACCAAAGGCTTCGGCTTCATCACTCCGGACGGCGGTGGCGCGGATCTGTTCGCACACTTCTCGGAAATTCAGGGCTCCGGCTTTAAGACCCTGAAGGACGGCCAGAAGGTGTCCTTCGAAGTGAAGCAAGGCCCGAAGGGCCTGCAAGCCTCGGGTATCAAGCCGGAATAAGCGTTTCTGGCAATCGCCTGAAACGAGAAAAAGGGGAGCTTCGGCTCCCCTTTTCTTTTGGGTCAGACTCACCCGACCTGGTCCCGAGTGCGCCGGCTTTCAACATGAAAGCTGCCTGCAAAGGCTTACGCGGCAAGGGTTTCTCAGCTACGTCCCAATGGCGGTTGCGCTGAGCCTCTCCCCTAGGTAAAGGTGGACGCGCTCCCGAAGCGGGTTGGGGCCGACAGCACACTCCTAGAGCAACGCCAGAAGCGCTCTATATCGTTGGTCTGGCCAAGGCTGACCAGCGGATCTTTCTCTTTGCGCACCACCACATGAGCCCAGCGTTCACCTTGCGGCCGCAGGAGGCTCAGGCTGGCCAAGCGTTGCTGTCGTGCTACGAGCCTTCGTCGGCATGTTGGATGCCTTGGCCGCGGTTGGTTGTCTGATCGTAGCTAACGATGGGGGTGGCCCTCGCTTGGCCACCGAGTCTGATGACACCAGAAAGCATCACCACACTGGCTGCTCACCTTGGTTGCCCCGCCCCGCACATGCCAATCGGCCGGATTTGGGCGGCGACGACTCGAGCAACCGTTCCTGCCAGACGATGCAAGCCCGGGACAGCTGATAGCGATGTTCATGCGGCTTCGCGTGCAGTGAGGTCCTGAAGTATTGCAGGTGAAGTGGTGCGTTCAACATACAGGACACTCCAGCAAACAGCATCCCCCACTGTCGCTCTGCTAAAGCGCTTGCCGCAGAAACAGCCATCCAACTGGCTATCGGACAACTGGCAGGACTTGTTGGAAAAGCATGCGGATGACATTCCATTATCGGACCAGCGTTACTCCGGTCCAATTTTGCAGAGGTATCCGTTTCTTTTGCCCTGCTTGCCGCCGTCAGGCGAGCTTGCGCACACTCGTGCGTGACGGCTGCAGGATCAGCGCCTTGGAAGAGTCGGCATCGACCTTTGCGTCCGGATACACCACCAGCACGTCCTTCAACGCCTTACGGAAGAGCGCCCGGAATTTGCGTTCGCTTTCCGTCTCGGTGCCGAACTGCATCTGCAGGGCTTCCCAGGGGATCTCGGTCCGCTTCTGGATCGTGAAGAAGCGATAGGTCAGCCACGAATACACGTCGAGCGCAAACGGCGACTGCTTAAGCGCTTTCAGCGCGCGCATGTCGACAGGCACCGGACGGTTCACCAGCTCGTTGAAAAACGGTTCGGAAAGCACGACGAAGCTCTCGAACATTGACCCTTGGCCCGGCTGCATCGGATCCCACCAGGTCGACAACTGATCGGCCAGGAGATAGCCGATCCGATCGATCGACAACGGTTCTTGGTTCTGGTTGTTGGGAGCGGACTTGTTCTGGACGATCGCGATGGTCGCCGAGAACAGGCGGATCATCTGCTGGCGGACGAGCGTCATCGTGCCGCGCTTGCCGCCCGTGGCCATCGGAATGCCCAGGTTGTACATGAACTCGGACAGCGAATTGCCTAGCGAAATGCGACGGTCTTCGACGGTGCCCTGAAATTCACCGCGCTTCTTCTTCGCCATGATTTCCTTGCCGATCCAGGCCAGCATCAGCCGGGGATAGGAGCCATACGGATAGCCGAAGGAAACGGTCTCGGACACGATGCGCTGCCGTCCATTGCTGGCGCGCTCCGATCGTTGCTGGGTGAAGTAGCCCGGCTGGATCATCAGGGAGATGTTGCCGCTCGAGCGTGTCCACACGGGCGGCGACCCTTTCGGCGCGCGGTAGGGGAGGGTGACTTGCACGCTGGCGCGACTGAGGAAACCGACCTCGCCGCTCTGCCAGGCATCTTCCCGTTCCATGGCCTGCGCTTCGTCGAAGAGGCGCTGGAATTTTTCCGGTGTGGCAATGACCTGGCCCCCCGAGGGCACGATGATGCGGCCGGGCAAGTCGCTGTCGGGCTTCCCGGTGGGAGTCAGTCGTTTGGTAACCATGATGCGTGAGCGATTGTTCAGAGACTTTTTACTAAAACGTCTCCGGCTTGTCACGCAGAATTGGGTACGTTCGCTCTTTTTTGCTCGTCGTGGCGGGAAGTGCGGCGGTGGGCAACCCTCGGGGTTGTCCACGGACGCGCTTTCCTCACTACAAGTAATACATACCTTTACGTTTACTACAGGTAAACCGTATACAAAGCCCGCAAAGCCTTGTCGCCACTGACTTTGTGGTACGAAACCGTACTCGTTTCTGCGAGCATGCGAACCAGATTCTGCGGAACTTTGTACTCAATTCTGCGCGAAACCGTACCCGGTTCTGCGCAAGCCCCGTACCGGAATCTGCGGGGACAACGTTGGGTTGTCCACAGAGTTATCCACAGTTTGAGCGTCGCAACAGGGGGGCGCCCGTGTTTTTTTGCCATCGGCGTACCCATTTCTGCGTGCGTAAGCGCAATTGGAGCCGTTCAGGCCTCGGTTACCGCGCTGACCGTACCCGTTTCTGCGGAAGCGGGCGGGGCGCCGTGTGCACAAAGCGTACCCAAATCTGCGTCGTACTGACAGACGGCCCGATCTGCGCCCCCATCAATATGGGAATAGCTCGAAAGCAAGCGCATGCTTCAGCTATTCGGGGGAAATTTGGGCCGTACCCGATTCTGCGGGCCTGTTGTGGAGGTTGTTTGCGCGACCGCGGGGGCAGGGGTCCAGCCGTATCGCAACTTTCATCGCTGAAAGCGCCCGAGTGCGGAGACGGTGTGATGTGCCGAGGGGCCGCCGGGCCTCGTGCCGTACCCGTTTCTGCGGGAAAAAAGGCTTGTTTCCCAAAGGCTTGGCGTATGGACACTTGCATCCGGCGTACCCATTTCTGCGAAGGTGGGGGCGTTGACACTGGAGAAACCGTACCCGTTTCTGCGGAGTCGGCTGCATGTCGAAGCGTACCCATTTCTGCGTGCTGCGCCGCAGAAATGGGTACGCTTTGCTGCTTGCCGCTTTTCCGGGGTCGCAGAAACGGGTACGCGGCGGGTATCGCCGCCAGGAAGGGGGCGGGTAGATTCGCGAGCGACCGTCGCCGATTGTATGCATCCGTACCCGTTTCTGCGGACGCGGTCGCAGAAATGGGTACGCTAACGGGCGGCGAATGCGCGCCATCATTCGCATTCGCAGAAATGGGTACGCTTTTCCCGCTGGCCCGCCCGGCTGGTCGTCCCGGCCGGCGCGCGCCGCCGGGCGTGCGTGGAACATGGGTTTCGGGCATCATGCGCAGCCCTGGGGTGGGCCGGCTCGCTGCCGGGCACCATGTTTTCCATGATTTGTAATGGCCAGGACCACGTTCCGGCAGGACGGGAGTCACTTGGCCGTGACGAGGCCCGCGGTCGGCTACGGCATCGTTGGACATTCCAGTGCACGGATTCGGAGCCGATGCCGTTCCATCACCAGAGGAGACAACCTGCATGAGCTGGCTTGCTCGCTTCTTCAAGCTCGAGGAACACCAGACCGACGTCCGCACCGAAGTGGTGGCCGGGCTGACGACATTCCTGACCATGGCGTACATCGTCTTCGTCAACCCGAACATCCTGGCCGACGCCGGGGTGCCGCACGATGCCGTGTTCGTCGCCACCTGTGTCGCCGCGGCGATCGGCACCGCCATCATGGGGCTGTACGCCAACTACCCGATCGCGATGGCGCCGGGCATGGGGCTGAATGCGTATTTCGCCTATTCGGTCGTCAAGGGCATGGGGTTCACCTGGCAGGCGGCGCTGGGGGCGGTGTTCGTGTCGGGCTGCCTGTTCATGCTGGTGAGCCTGTTCCGCATCCGCGAGATGATCATCAACGGGATTCCGCATTCGATCCGCATTGCGATCACGGCCGGTATCGGGCTGTTTCTCGGCATCGTGTCGCTGCGGGGAGCGGGGCTGGTCGTCGGCAACCCGGCGACGCTGGTGGCGCTGGGCGACGTGCACCAGCCGTCGGTGATCCTGGCGGTGATCGGCTTTTTCCTGATCGTCACGCTGGACCACTTGCGCGTGAAGGGCGCAATCCTGATCGGCATTCTGGCGGTGACGGTGGCGAGCTTCTTTGTTGCCGGCAATACGTTCCATGGAGTCGTGTCGATGCCGCCCCCGATCGCTCCGACGCTGCTGCAGCTCGATATCCAGGGGGCGCTGTCGGTCGGCATCCTGAATGTGGTGCTGGTGTTTTTCCTGGTGGAGCTGTTCGACGCGACGGGGACGCTGATAGGCGTGGCCAATCGCGCGGGCCTGCTCAAGGCCGGCCGGATGGATCGCCTGAACAAGGCGCTGCTGGCCGACAGCACCGCCATCGTGGCCGGCTCGATGCTGGGCACGTCGTCGACCACGGCGTATATCGAGAGCGCCGCGGGCGTGCAGGCGGGCGGGCGCACGGGGCTGACCGCGCTGACGGTGGCGGTGCTGTTCCTGGCCTGCCTGTTCATCGCGCCGCTGGCGGGCGTGGTGCCGGCCTATGCGACGGCGCCGGCCTTGCTGTATGTGTCCTGCCTGATGCTGCGCGAACTGGTCGAGCTGGACTGGGCCGATACGACCGAATCGGTGCCGGCCGTGCTGACCGCGCTGATGATGCCGTTCACCTATTCCATTGCCAACGGCGTGGCGTTCGGCTTCGTCACCTACTCGGGCCTCAAGCTGTTCGGCGGGCGTTGGCGCGAGGTGCCGGCGGTCGTCTGGATCATCTCGCTGATCTTCCTGTTCCGCTTCTTCTACCTGCAAGCTGGGCATTGAGCCCGTGCCGGCCGAATGGAACGCGGGCCTTCGGGTCCGCGTTTTTGTTTTCGGACTGACGTGAGCGTACCCATTTCTGCGGGATCAATAAATGCTGGAGCGTACCCGTTTCTGCGTATGAATAGGGCGTCGCCAAAATCGGGGCGTACCCGTTTCTGCGTGGTTTTCCGGGAGTGATGGCCGGGTGTCCTGATGCAATGGTAAGCGCGTGGTTTTACCCGGCCGCAGTGAGCCGGGTGCCTGGAGCGTACCCATTTCTGCGTGCCCAGGGCACGACGATTCAAGTGCGCGGAACGGCGAGCTGGCGGGCAGCGTCGAGGATGCTGGAGGTCAGGTCGGCTTTCCTGGCGCGCACCGCGGCGCTCGGCAGGGCGGCCAGGCCGAGTGCGTGCGCGATGTCGCGCGCGGCTTCGCCGGAGGCCAGGCGTTCGCGCAGGTGGGCGCCGCGCAGGCCCCGCAGGGAGGCATGGGCGAGGCGCTCGGCGGCGTCCGCGTGGCCGAGCGCGCGGGCGTGCTCGGCGGCCTCGGCGAGCATGGCCTTGATGATCTGCAGCAGCTGGGAGCGCGAACCGATGCCCCTGCGCTCGCCGAAATCGCGGCGCAGGGCGGGGGAATCGATGATGGTGCCGTCGGCGCGTCGCGGCGAACGCTTGCGCACCGACAGCAGCAGCGGCGTGGCCTCGCCCGGCAGCGGCAGCGGCGACAGGCCGAATGCGGTGCGATAGGCGCGCAGCGTCGCCATCAGGGCATCGCACGGCAGCCAGCGCTGGGCGCGTCCGGCACCGACACCGAGCAGCCAGACCGATGGCGGCAACGCCGGATCCGCTGCGCGACGGGCCTCGGGGACGGCATGCAAGGCCACGTCGCCCATGCGTGCGCCGACCAGCTCGGCCACGCGCAGGCCGGCGTGCGCGAGCAGTTCGGCCAGGAAGCCATCGCGTGCCTGCCGCAGCCGGGCCTCGCGGCCCAGCGCGACGCGCGTGCGCACGGCGTCGACCAGCAGCGCCATGTCGGGCGCGCACAGCGCGGTGGCGGGATCGGGTGGCGGCGGGGCGGGCGGCAGCGTCGCCGGGGCCGCATCGGGCAGGGCGATGACGATGCCGTCGTCATCCAGGAACGGGTTGGCGCGCAGATGGCCGCTGCGCTGCAGCCAGCCGCAGAGGTTCGCGGCGATCACGCTGCATTGCCGGAGCGAGCGCGCGGACAGCGGGCCACGCAGCGGTGTCCACCCGGCTTCATCACGCGCGTGTCCGCGTGCGCTGATCGCCCACGCGGGCGGATCCTGCAGGAAGCGCAGGTAGGCGTGGGCGTCTTCGCGCTGCCAGCGGGCGATCGGCTTGCCGACGGCGCGCGCATACCAGCACACGCGCTCGGCTTCCATGCGGTATTGCGACAGCGTGGACGGACCCACCGCGCGTGCGCCGCCCGCCCGTGCATCGAGCCATGCCTGCACGCGCTCGCGATCCCGGGCGTGCGCCAGGAGATCGGCCTCGGTGGCGGCATGGACGGCCGACGACGCGCCTGCCGCGGGGTGCGGGCCTGGCGCGATCGCGTCGGGGGCGGGGTGCGTGGATGGCATCGCGCAAGTATAGCGAGCCGGGCATGGGGCTCCGGCGTCGGACCGTGCGCCGCGATGGCCGGGCCGGCCGGGCACGCGACCTGCTCAATGCACGGGTGTCGCGGCATGCCGGCACGCATGGGCCGAGTGCCCGGTGCGGTTGGATCGGTGCGGCATCCGTGAGCCGCATCGCCGGCAAACGCGTCGACCCGAACGGCGCGTCACTGCCGGGTGGATGCACGCACGGCTGGTGCCTGGGACGCTTTTCTGTGGGGACGCGGCTGAAGCGGCGCGTGCGTGGCGCAGGCAGCAGGCGCATCGCCGCGACGCGCACGATGACTGCGCGCGTCGGGCAGCGGCTTGCGCGCAGCGGACACGGGTATGAAACCTGCTGAGCGAGGTTGGGCTGGCCGGCCTGGCATGAAGGCGGACGGACCGCAGGCCATGATGGCTGTGCGAACATCCTGGGTCCGGGCTCGACCGGTCCGATCACTCTGGGGGCGCGATGAAGGAACCTGTAGTCAGCCATTTCGTGCCGGAGCGCGGCATCACGAGTGCGCCCGGCCGGTCGTACGGCACCGAGCCGCTCGACGTGTTCTGGGTGGATGACCTGCTCGACGGGACACGCCTGCACGTGAGCGCCGCCGCGCGCCAGCGGTGGGGCATGGCGCCCGAGACCCTCTGCGGCCCGCGCGAACACTGGCTTGCCCACGTGCATTCCGGCGACCATGCCGCGTTGCGGGCGGCATGGCAGGGGCTCGCGCAGGGCCGCGATTTCGCGCTGGAATATCGCTGGATCGGTACCGACGGCGCCGAGCATCGCGTGCGCGAGTGCGGCTACCGCCTGCCGGCGCAGGGCGGGGCAGCGACGCACGCCGTGGGCGTGGTCGAAGACATGACGCAGCGCCTGCGGACGCTGGCCGAGCTGACCGAATCCGAATTCCAGCTGCAATGGCTGGCGGAGAGCATCCCGTTCCCGATCGTGCAGCTGGGCCCCGACCATTGCATCCGCTTCGCCAACCATGCCTACGCGCAGCGGTTCGGTCTGCCGGCGGCCGACGTGCTGGGCCGGCACGTGCGCGAGCTGATGGGCCACGAGGCCTACCAGCGCGTGCTGGCGCATCTGATGAAAGGCTTTGCCGGCCAGCGCGTCGACTTCGAGATGGAGCTCGAATATCCGTACGTGGGGCCGGGGCGCCGTTTCATCCACGCCGCCTATACGCCGCAGCGCGGGCCGGACGGCAAGGTGGTCGCCCTGGTCTGCATCATCGAAGACATCACCGAACGCAAGGAAGCCGAACGCGAGCGCTTCCGGCACCAGCGCGAATTCGTCACGCTGGTGGAGAATGCGCCGGACATCATTGCGCGCCTCGACCCCGCGCTGCGCTGCGTGTACATCAACCGTGCGGTGACGGAGGCGTTCGGTGTGCCGTCGGATGAGCTGATCGGGCAGGCGCTGTCGGACTCGGGGCTGCCGGCCTGCATTACGGGGCCGCTGGAGGCGGCGGCCCAGTGCGCGTTCGACACGGGCGGCGAACAGGCGCTGACGCTGCATCTGGAGGCGGATGCAGCGCGCCCGCATGTCGCGCACTACAACGCGCGCGTGATTCCCGAGGCCGATCGCCATGGCGAGATGGAGTCGGCGCTGCTGATCATCTACGACGTGAGCGAGCGCACCGAGGCAGAGCGCGAGCGCAATGCGCTGCTGCTGCGCGAGCAGGCCGCCCGCGCGCAGGCCGAGGCCGCGGCGCATGCGCGTGATCAGTTCCTGGCGGTGGTGTCGCACGAGCTGCGCTCGCCGCTGAACGGCATCCAGAGCTGGGCGTATGTGCTGGAGAACCAGCTGGCCGAGGGGCCGCAGCCGGTCCAGCGCGCGCTCGCGGGCATCCGCACCGGCGTGGCGCAGCAGGTGCGGCTGATCGAAGACCTGCTCGATGCCACCCGCGTGATGAGCGGCAAGCTGCGGCTCACGCGCCAGCCGTTCCCGTTGCGCACGGCGCTGGAGCGCGCGCTCGACAGCGTCCGCGCGCAGGCGGCCGAGCGGCGGATCACACTGCACGAGGCGTGGTCGCTCGGCACGGAGGAGATCGACGGCGACGCCGACCGCATCCAGCAGATCGTGTGGAACCTGCTGTCCAACGCCATCAAGTTCACGCAGGAAGGCGGCGACGTCTGGCTGGCCGCGGACGTGTCGGGCGAAGTGGCGCGCATCGTCGTGCGGGACAACGGACGCGGCATCGCGCCGGCGTTCGTGCCGCACCTGTTCGATCCGTTCCGGCAGGCCGACGGCTCGCACACGCGGCGCACCGGCGGCCTCGGGCTCGGGCTGGCCCTGGTCAAGCGCCTGACCGAGCTGCATGGCGGGCTGGTCCACGCGCAGAGCGATGGCGAGCAGCACGGCGCGATATTCACCGTGTATCTGCCGCTGCATGAAGGTGCCGAGCTGACGGCGGCGCTCGCCGAGGACGTGGTGCGGCCGGGGCCGCTGCCGTCGCTGGGCGGCCTGCGCGTGCTGCTGATCGACGACCAGCAGGATGCCCGCGAGGCGCTGGCGACGCTGCTGGGGCAGGTCCACGCCGAGGTCGGCAGCGCGGGCTCGGGCGACGAGGCGATCGCCCAACTGGAGGCCTGGGGCGGCCTGCGCAGGCCGCATGCGGTGGTCTGCGACATTGCGTTGCCGGATGAGGATGGCTACGCCATCCTGCAGCGGATCCGCGGATGGGAGCGCCGGCATCTGCCGGCCGGCGTGGCGCAGGTGCCCGCCATTGCGCTGACCGCTTTTGCCCAGCCCCACGATCGCGCTCGTGCGCTGGCAAGCGGGTTCCAGGAGCATCTTTCGAAGCCGGTGTCGCCGCGCGACCTGGTGCGGGCGCTGCGGACCCTGGCGCGCCGCTAGCGCGTCGCGTTGTCTCGCGGGCGCGGTGGTATGGGGTATGGGCCGTGCCGGCGGGCAATCGTTACATGGGCCATGTAACCCTTACGTGACGACGCACGGCGATCCGCTCAGGCGGGTTGTTGCACGATCGGCCGAAGCCGTGGCGGGGCAAGCCGCTTGCGCGTGCGGCCTCGACGATACGCAGGTGCGGTGCCGTGGCACGGCGGTTGCAGTGAGCACAGCATCACCAGTCCGCCAGCAGGAGGGGCGTATGCACCAGCCTCTACGCAGCGGGGTCCGCAGTCCGCTCACGCGCGATGACACGCCCACACAGGGTGCTGCGTATCCGCCAGTCTCCGGCACCAGGCCCGCCGCCGCACCCGCGTCCACCGCGCGCGAACGCGTGGAGGCGGCGCTCGGTGAGCCCGAGCACGAGGTCCAATCGTTCGTCCATGGCGCGTGCCTGCCGCACGAGCGCGATCAGTACGTCGCCGAGCAGGGATCCGGCCCGCGCGACACCATCGAACAGGCCGCGCGCGATATCGAAAGCGGCCTGCTCGACACCGATCTGCACGACACGCAGGGACTGGAGTGCGTGGTGCGCGAGCGCCATGCCGCCGGCCATTGCGATCCCGATCGCGAACTCGCCAACCGCACTGCCGACGCGATCGAGCGCAACCGGCAGATGCCGGGCGCTCCGTCGGGCGGCACCGGCGAGCGCAGGCGCTGAAGCCGCGTGCCGCGCGGATCGCCCGCGTGGCCGAGACCCGGCTGGCAATGCGCCCGGCGGATGGGTTTGGCTGGACTGCCGATCGGCATCGTGCGCAATCGCGCGATGTGCTGGCTGCGTTCGTGTCCGTCCTGCGCAGGGTCCGGCTGTGCGGGCGTGGGCGGTGCGCGGAGTGCTTCGCCATCGCCACGGCGTCGTATCGCGCGCGCGGTGCCTCACCTGCATGACCCCGGCGATGCGCGGGAGGGCGATCGGCGGCCTGTCGGCGTGATGTTGATGGTGTCTATGTCTGAATTAATAAAAAATCACAACGCAATTGTGAGCGCATTGTGTAGCGCGACCCGTATCCTCGCCCGTTTTTTTCAATCACAAGAACGCTTTTCGGGGGAAGTATGCAGGGTCAATTGCGCGCGGTTGCGCTTGGGTGTGTGGTGGTCGGTCTGCTGGCAGCCTGCGGCGGCGGTGACGATTCGGGTTCCGGTTCGGTTGCCGCCAGCAGCAGCGGGGTTGCGTCTCCGGCCGACAGCGCATCGCTGGGGTCGGATTGTTTCGTCGTGCCGGGCACGGGCAAGACGGCCACCGCGACGGCATCGTTCGTGGCGCCCGTCGAAGTCGACGTCGCCACCGTGACCGGCCTGGGTGCCCAGACCTTCGAGGGCCAGTCCTATACGGCGCTGGACGTGCGCAACCGCATCGACCAGGTGCTCAACAGCGACCAGCACCACACGCTCTACATGCTGCCGAACGCGCCCTACCTGCCGGCCGGCGCCATCACGTTCCCGTCGGCGGGCGATACGGGCCCGCAGCAGCGCTACGCCTACACCTACGCGGCGATGACGCTGGAGCAGCTGCGCTCGGCCGTCGTGGGCGGCAAGGCGACGTTCTCTCCGCTGGTGGTGCCGACGCTGCAACCGGTGGTGCCGACCGTCGCGGACTTCAAGCTCAATACGCCTGTCACGCTGACGATGTTCGAGAAGCGCGCGGGCGGCACCAACCCCATGGGCGCGTCGTTTGCCTCCAACTCCGTCAAGGAACTGACGCTGACCTACGCCGGCCGCGAAAGCGTGACTGTGGGCAGCGCGACCTACGGCCAGGCCTGCCGGATGAACGTGTCGGTTCGGCGCACGACTCCGAACTTCAACGTGGTGCCGTTCTCGATCGAGAACGTGGGCAAGGTAACGCTGTGGTTCGCGCCGAATGTGGGCCTGGTCAAATTCTCGATGGACGGCCTGGACACCGCCATCGTCCCGGCAGCGAACTGACGGCGCCAGGCCACGGCGCTCGCCGCGCCTTCAGTACGAGGGCTCTGGCTGGGGCATGTCCGGCTTGCCCATCAGCGCTTCGGCAAACGCCTGCGCGAACCCGTTCTTGGTGACGGGCAGGCGTGTTTCCAGGCAGGCGGCCAGCAGGTCCTGCCAATGGCGGATGACGTCGGGATGGGCCGCATCGGTCGGATGCAGGCCGAGCCGCAGCAGCGGCGCGTGCGCACGGTGGTGGGCCAGCCAGCGCACGTAGTAGCGCGACGCCAGGCGGCGCGGCCCGGTCTGCACGCTGTAGGTCAGGCACGGCGCGAGCATCGACCGGCTCGGATGCAGCAGGTAGAAGTGCCGCAGCGTGGTGGTATAGCGCAGCGGCAGCCCGTCAAGCGCCTGCCAGGTGGCCGCGCTCATCAGCCAGGCCGGGGCGACGAAGCCGTGCAGCGGCCAGCCGTTGGCGGCGAACCAGGCGGCGCCCGTTTCCAGCCGCCGGCGCGCGGCGCCCAGCGGCATCACCGAGAATTCGCCCTCGCCGGCAGTGTAGTGCGTGCGGATCAGCTGGTCGACGAAGCCGCCGGGCGGCTGTTCGTCCAGGTGGGCATAGCCGTGCAGCACCAGCTCATCGCCCTGCTCCAGGCGCTCGGCCAGCACGCGGCAGAAGCGCGCGCTGCTGCGCGCGGTCGGGCCACGGTGGAAGTTCGGAATGACCAGCAGCGATTTCGGCACCGGACACACTTCGTCCAGCGCCGACAGCAGCACGCTGCACGCCGGCCAATTGGCGGGCGTGACGTCGTGCATGGCGATCACCAGGTAGCGCGACATCTTCGTTACCGGGCAGGGGTGGCGCGCGGTGGTGGCACGCCGCCGCCCCGCGCCGCCCGGAGCAGGGTGACATCGGCCAGATGGCGCGGCACGGCGGATGCGCGGTCGGTCGGCTGGCGGCGCACGGGCTGTCCCGGGGCTCAGACCTGCCGCCGGAGTTCGGCGGGTGCGATGCGCATCAGGCCGCGATACTTGGCCACCGTGCGGCGCGCGACGATCACGCCCTGCTCGGCCAGCATCTTGGCCAGCGACACATCGGACAGCGGTGCCTGCGCGTCTTCGGCCTCGATCATCTCCTTGAGCAGGGCCCGCACGGACGCCGCCGAACAGGCGCCGCCCGTGTCGGTGGCGAGCTGGCGCGAGAAGAAGTACTTGAACTCGAAGATGCCGCGCGGCGTCGCCATGAACTTGTTGCCGGTGGCGCGCGAGATGGTCGATTCATGCAGGCCCAGCTCTTCGGCCACGTCGCGCAGCACCAGCGGCCGCATCGCGACCTCGCCGTATTCGAGGAAGTGCTTCTGGTGCGCGACGATGGCCTCGGCCACGCGCTGGATGGTGGCGAAGCGCTGCTGCGCGTTGCGGATCAGCCAGCGCGCTTCCTGTAGCTGGTGCGCGAGCGGCGTGCGGTGATGGCCGCGCGTCTGCGCGAAGAGTTCGGCGTAGACCTTGTTGATGCGCGCGCACGGCGCCACCGCCGGGTTGGTCACGGCCACCCACTTGCCCTTGATCTTGGCGACGATCACGTCGGGCACGACATAGCCCGCGTGCGCCTGCGAGAAGCGCAGCCCCGGGCGCGGGTCCAGCGTGCGGATCAGCGCGCAGGCTTCGCGCAGCTCGTCTTCGTCGCAGCCGACCGCGCGGCGGATGTGGGTCAGGTCGCGCTTGGCCAGGCGCGGCAGATGGCTGCGCACGATGTCCTGCGCGATCTCCTGCACACGCTCCTCGGCTTCCGTATCGGCCGGACGCGCCTCGATCTGCAGGCGCAGGCATTCGGACAGATCGCGCGCGGCCACGCCCGGCGGGTCCAGGCTCTGCACCAGCGCCAGCGCGATCTGCATTTCCTTCTCGGTGGGCGCGGGCTCGACCGGCGCCAGCGGCATCAGCTCGAAGAGCGTCTGGCGCAGGTAGCCGTCGTCGTCCAGCGCTTCGATCACTGTCAGGGCGAGCAGGCTGTCGCGCTCGGAGAGCCGGTAGCTGAGCAGCTCCTGGCGCAGGTGCTCGCGCAGGGTGGGCGTGGCGTGCACCCATTCGCCGATGTCGCTGTCTTCGCCGTCGCCGTGATGGGCCGGGCCGTAGCTGGTGTAGCTGCCGAAGTCGGCGGGAAACTCGTCGGAGGCGGCGATGGCGGGGTCGGTCTCGATGGCGCTGGTGGTGGTCTCGAGGGGCGCCTCGTCCGGCGGCGAGTGGTCGGCGGTGGCGCCGTCGGCTTCGGTGCCGGGCATGGCTTCACCGGGCCGGGCCGCTTCCGGCGGTGCGCCCGTGTTGTCGTCGACTTCTTCCAGGAACGGGTTGCTGGCAAGCGCTTCCTGCATTTCCTGTGCAAATTCGGTCGCCGACAGCTGCAGCAATTTCACGGACTGCTGCAGCCGGGGCGTCAGCGCGAGATGCTGCTTCGCACGCATTTCGAGAGCGGCTTTGACCATTCGCCTTGCCTCCTTTTTGTTGGGCGGGGCCAGCGATGCCGGCCGGCATGATCCTTTCTCGATGCAAAGGCTGTGCCAAGCAGACGGATGCATGCGCCACGAGCCTTCGTGGGCGATCGGCGCGCCGTTTCTACATGATCATGTCGTTTTTATATGCGGTTTGTTTCCGCCGCTTGACAGCGTGACGGGGCGATTGCGCGTGCCGGCCCGGCATCGCGGCGCGGCTGGGGGATGCGCGCCCCGGCAGGTACATGCGTTGCTGCACCTGTGCTCGCATGGAAAGCGCGCGGGAGGTCCGGCCTTGCCGATGCCTTGCGCGGCAGCGCGCTTCCATCCGTTCTGCCACCTTGCTTCATGCACGCAACCAGGAGATCGCATGCAACCATCACGCACTCTGACCGCAACCCTGCTGGGCGTCGCCCTGGCGCTCGGCGTGACCGCCGCCCTGGCGCAGACCCCCATGGCGCCTGCCTCTACCGATAGCCAGGAATCCGGCACCCCGACCCGGGCGCCGGGCAAGCGGACCGCCCCGCCCGCGTCTGCCGCCGACCCTGCGGCGGGTGCCTCGGCCACCGGCGAGCCAACGTCCGGCACCGGCGGCGACAGGAAGCCGCATGCCAAGAAGCATCGCCACAAGAAGCCGGCGGAGGGGAAGGCGACGGATGCCGCGGCCGGCGCGCAGTCGGGCGGTAGCGATGCCGCCACTGGCATGGGCAACCCGCAGCCGGGCGGCTCCAAGCCGGGGCAGTGAGTCGGCCTGCGCCACGCTCAACGTCGCGGGCGGCCGCACGGGCGGCCCGCGGCTTTACCGGAGGGCTTCAGCCATGCCAGTGGAAGTCACCACGCCAGTCGGCGTCCGAAGCGGCGCGGACGTTCCTTGCCTGCACGGTGGGATCGAGCACGTGCCGCGCCGCACGCATCGCGACGAACCGCGCAAGCGCCGCCGCCGCGAGCATCCGGGCGAGCGCAGGCACGCGCATCCGCGCTAGCGCGGACGGCGGCAAGACCGTTTCGAGGGGGCGAACAACGCGAGCCGCGGGCGCGCCCTACGCGGGCAGCCCGGCGGCCTCGGTGCCCTGGCTTTGGCTCTGGCTGTGATACAGGTCGAGCCGGTTGTAGAGCGTCTTGAGGCTGACGCCGAGGGTCTTGGCGGCCTGGCGCTTGTCGCCCCGAAAATGCTCCAGCGTGGCGAGGATCATGACGCGCTGGGCTTCGGCCAGCGTGACGCCCACCGAGACATTGAGCACGCCTTCCTTCACCGACGGGCGCGACGGGCTGCGCAGCGAGACCAGCGGCATGGCGAGCTCCACCGTCTTTTCGCCCAGGATGTAGCCGCGCTGCACGGCGTTGCGCAGCTCGCGCACGTTGCCCGGCCAAGGGTGCTGGCGCAGCGCCGACAGGGCGGAGCGCGCGAAGGTCTTGTCGGTCTGGTGCGCGGCGTTGAATTGCGCCAGGAAATGGTGGGCCAACGCTTCGATGTCTTCGTCGCGGTCGCGCAGCGGCGGCACGTGCAGCGGCACCACCGCCAGCCGATACATCAGGTCTTCGCGGAAGGTGCCGTCGGACACGGCCTCCGGCAGATTGCGGTTGGTCGCGGCGATGATGCGCGCGCGGGTCTCGATCGGCTCCGTGCCGCCCACGCGCATGAACGTGCCGGTCTCCAGCACGCGCAGCAGCTTGACCTGCATCTCCACCGGCATCTCGGTGATCTCGTCGAGGAAGATCGTGCCGTTGCAGGCCTGCTCGAAATAGCCGGTGTGGCGCTGGAGCGCGCCGGTGAAGCTGCCCTTCTCGTGGCCGAACAGCTCCGATTCGATCAGGTTGGGCGAGATCGCGCCGCAGTTGACGGCGATGAAGGCTTGGTCAGCACGCGGGCTCATGTCGTGCACGGTGCGCGCGATCAGTTCCTTGCCGGTGCCCGATTCTCCGATGATCAGCACGGTTGCCAGCGTGCCGGCCACCTTGCCGATCTGGCCATACAGCGTCCGCATGACGGTTGAATGGCCGTACAGGTGGCCGAAGTCGGGGTCGGCGACAACAGGCGCGGATACGGAGACAGCGGGGGGATTGGCGAACGCGGTCAGGCGCGCGGCATCGCCGAACACGTCGATGGCGTCGGTATCGGCGCGGTCTGCCAGCCCGGGAGGGCAGGGCAGGCGCCCGGTGGTGACTGCGCGATCGTCTGCGAAGGCTTCGCTCAAGGACATGGCTCCCTCGTGGTCCGTCGCGACGGGGCGCGCTGGAGAGAGAGGCCATTCAGCGGTGGGTCTCCTGATGGCTAGCGCGTCGTCATCCCGTCACATTGTGTGGAAAAGTCGAGCCATTATCATGGCGGGCAGCGCATGTTGTATGTCGGTCATGCGCTGACAGTTCGGCTGTCCTGTCGGCCAAACGCCGACAAGAAACATGCCGGAGACCCGCGCCGCGCCGGCACCCCGCGCGATATGTGCCGCGCAATTGCCATCTGCCGGCCGGGGTGGCTTCGGGATGGCGTTCTCATCTATCCTGAAAGCTGTCCGCGGAAGGACGCAACGCCGCACAGCGTGACGCATCGGTGCCTTGTCTTGCACCCCAAGCGCAAGAAGCATGGCCGGTCGGTCGTGCGCGCAGGCTCGTCGTTTCCGCGCATGGCTGGTGCCGCACAGTGGAGCGCTTCGCGCATACACGGCGCCGGACATCGCCCCTGCAGAGGGACCGCCGGCCCCTCGCGGCCGGCCCATCCAACAGAAACGAGATGCCACATATCCTGATTGTCGAAGACGATGCCAGCGCACGCGCCGCCCTGGGCGAACTGGTCAGCGCCGAGGGCTTCACCACGGCCCAGGCGGGCTCGCTGCGCGACGCGCGCATCCAGATCTCGCGCCACAGCCCCGACGCCGTGCTGATCGACCTGGTCCTGCCGGACGGCAACGGCATGGACTTGCTGGAAGACATTCCCTCGCATTCCGGCACCGAGATCATCGTCATGACCGGGCACGCCAGCGTGGAGACGGCGGTGGAGGCGCTGCGCATGGGCGCGGCGGACTATCTCGTCAAGCCGGTCAACTTCCAGCGCCTGAAATCCATCCTGGCGCGCATTCCGCGTCCGGGTGACCTCAAGGCCGAGATCGGCAGCCTGCGTGGCGAGCTGCGGCGGCTGGGCCTGTTTGGCCAGATGCTCGGCAATTCGCCGGCGATGCAGACGTTGTACGACCAGGTCAGCCGCGTGGCGCCCACCGAGGCCACCGTCCTGCTGATCGGCGAATCGGGCACCGGCAAGGAGCTGGCCGCGCAGACCATCCACGACCTGAGCCTGCGGCGCAAGCAGCCCTTCCTGCCGGTCAACTGCGGGGCGATCTCGCCCAACCTGATCGAGTCGGAGATGTTCGGCCACGAGCGCGGCAGCTTCACCGGCGCCGACCGCCAGCACAAGGGCTACTTCGAGCGCGCCAATGGCGGCACGCTGTTCCTGGACGAGATCACCGAGATGCCGGTCGAGCTGCAGGTCAAGCTGCTGCGCGTGCTGGAGACGGGCGTGTTCATGCGCGTGGGCACCAACCGCGAGATCGACACCGATGTGCGCGTGATCGCCGCCACCAACCGCGATCCCGAGGAAGCCGTGGCCGACGGCAAGCTGCGCGCCGACCTGTACCACCGGCTCAATGTGTTCCCGATGCAGCTGCCGCCGCTGCGCGAGCGCGGCAAGGACGTGGAACTGCTGGCGCAGCATTTCCTGGACCAGCTCAACGCGCAGAACAGCAGCAAGAAGACCTTCCTGCCGCCGGCGATGGATACGCTGCGTGCCTACAACTGGCCCGGCAATGTGCGCGAGCTGCGCAACTACGTGCAGCGCGCCTACATCATGTCCGACGACGCCGGCATCAGCACCGAGGCCGTGCCGCTGCAGGTATCCACCACGCAGGCGTCGTCCGGCTCCACGCTGACGATCCCGGTCGGCACGTCGCTGGCGAGCGCCGACAAGAAGATCATCCTGGCGACGCTGGAGCAATGTGGCGGCGTGAAGAAGCGCGCCGCCGAACTGCTCGGCATCAGCCTGAAGACGCTGTACAACCGCCTGGAGGAATACGGCAGCAGCAACAGCGAAGGCGAGAACGGCAAGGCGCAGACCACGGAAGCCTGAGGGCTTGCGGGGCGGTACGCGCCTTGCTGCACCGCGCAGTGTGTCCGCCCGCCCAGCGGCCGGCCAATGACACCGCACAGGAGGTTGCCATGCTGCGCTACGCAGTCATCTTCTTCATCATCGCCCTGATCGCCGCGCTGTTCGGGTTCGGCGGCATCGCCGCCGGGGCGGCCGGCATCGCCAAGATCCTCTTCATGATCTTCGTGGTGCTGTTCGTCGTCAGCCTGTTCTGGGGCCTGGTGGCGGGGCGCGGATGAGCGTGCACGCAGTCTTCTTCTCCTGCAACCTGGAGCATTGAGCGATGGAACCGTCTTCCCATACCGATCCCTTTCCGAAATCCGACGTAGCCGAATCCGCCGAACGCGTCAGGGCGGTCGCCCATCAGGCGATCGACCGCACCGCCGATGCGGCGGCCTCGGCGGTCGATGCCGCCGTGTCGCGGGGCGCACAGTGGCGCGTTGCGCAGCAGCGCCTGGCTGACGACGCCGTCGCCTGCATGCGGGCGAATCCGCTGGCGACCATCGGCCTGGCCTTCGGGGTCGGTTTCCTCATCAGCCGGTTGCTCGGCGGGCGCGATTAGCACCCGCGCCGCCGCTTGCGGCCACCGCGCGGGCTGACCACCGCTGCAGGCGGCAGCCGGACGCTGCGCGCGCTGCCGCCGACGTGCCGACGTTCAAGGATCCGACCATGCGCCTGGCCTCGCTTTCCATCGACCGCTCCATCGTCAAGGGCGCCTGGCTCGTGCTCGCGGGCGCCGTGCAGCAATGGTCGGCGCACCGCGCCGCCAGCAAGGGCGCGGCGCTCTCGTTCTACACGCTGTTTTCCATGGCGCCGGTGCTGGTGCTGGTGATCTCCATCGCTGGCCTGTTCTTCGGCGAGCAGGCCGCGCGCGGCGAGATCTTCGGACAGATCCAGGGCCTGGTCGGCGCGCAGGGCGCCGCCGCCGTGGAGGCCGTGCTGGCGGCCACGCGGCGTTCGGGTCACGGCCTGTTCGCCGCGATCACGGCGATGGTGCTGCTGGTGGTGGGCGCCACCACGGTCTTCTCCGAGCTCAAGGACAGCCTCGACGAACTGTGGGACGTGCCGCCCCGCCAGCAGGCCGGGCTGTGGGGCGTGCTGCGCTCGCGGCTGCTGTCGTTCAGCCTGATCCTGGTGCTGGCGTTCCTGCTGCTGGTGTCGCTGATCGTCAATGCCGGGCTGGCGGTGGTGGAGCGCTTCTGGGGCGCCATCTGGACGGGCTCGGTCTTCGCCATCGCGGCCAACGCGCTGTCGATGGCGTTTTCGTTTGCGGTGGTGTCGCTGCTGTTCGGCACCATCTTCAAGATGCTGCCCGAGACCCGCGTGGCCTGGCGCGATGTGGGGCTGGGGGCGGTGGTCACGGCGCTGCTGTTCACGCTCGGCAAGCACCTGATCGGGCTGTACCTGGGCAACAGCGCGGTGGCGTCGTCGTATGGGGCGGCGGGCTCGGTGGTGGCGCTGATGCTGTGGATCTATTACTCGGCGCAGATCTTCTTCTTCGGCGCGCTCGTCACGCGGCAATATGCGCTGCGCTTCGGCAGCCGGCAGGCCGATGCCGAGGGGCCGGCCAGCCAGGCCGCGCTGCTCAATCCGACGCTTGCCGCCGGCATGGGCAACGGCGGTGCGCGCCACGGTGGCCGCTAGCCGCGCCGGCCGTCAGGATGCCGCAAGCGACCGCCATGCCGTTCGCCCAAATAAAAAGGCCACCCTGAGGTGGCCTTGCATGCATGAGCGAGGCAGCGCTCAGCCGACCGTCACCACGGTCTTGCGCACGGCCCAGATCTCGGCTTGCAGGGCCAGCGCGGCGAGCGCGCGCAGGCTGTCCTGCGGCAGCGCCTGGATCCGCTGGCGGCGATGGGCTGCGCGCTGCCGGCGAGCGGCTCGCACGCTTTCGGCATCGAGCTGCCAGGCTTTGCGGGTGATATCCAGAATGCGCTGCACCGCGGGATCCACAGGGGTTCGACTACGCACGATTGACTCCTTGCTTCTTGACTTCCTTTCGTGTCGCAACCACCGGCCGACACGCGAGGCAAGCCGGTTTCGCAACGGCCTCCACGATACGGGAGCTATGTGACAACTTCGATAACGTCCCTTCCGAAACCGTTGTCGGACGATTCCGACACTGTCTTGGTCTCCTTTGCGGCAGGGACGGTTCCCTGGGAGTTTCCCCGACTTGCCCGCCATCAATCTTGATCCTGGGCAAGGATGCCGATGGCGTACAATCTCGGCTGCCCGCATCGCGCGGGTGTCCATCGGCTGCCTGGGAGGACTCCCGGCCGGCCTTGCGCCTCGCGCACGCCACGTGCGCTTGCCGCCTTTCCGATTCCTCCCTTTCGGTTTTTGCCCGTGAGTACGCTGCAGCAGGAGATCCGGCGCCGCCGGACATTCGCCATCATTTCCCACCCGGACGCGGGCAAGACCACGCTCACGGAAAAGCTGCTGTGGTTCGGCGGCGCGATCCAGATGGCCGGCGCCGTGCGCGCGCGCAAGGCCAGCCGTCACGCCACCTCCGACTGGATGGAACTGGAGAAGCAGCGTGGCATCTCGGTCACCTCGTCGGTGATGCAGTTTCCGTACCGCAACGACGGCGGCGACTACATCGTCAACCTGCTCGACACCCCGGGCCACGAAGACTTCTCCGAAGACACCTACCGCACGCTCACGGCGGTCGATTCCGCGGTCATGGTGATCGACTCGGTCAACGGCGTGGAAGCGCAGACCATCAAGCTGCTCAATGTCTGCCGCCTGCGCAGCACGCCCATCCTGACCTTCATCAACAAGCTCGACCGCGAGGGCCGCGCGCCCATCGAGCTGCTCGATGAAATCGAAAACGTGCTGCAGATCCAGTGCGCGCCGATGACGTGGCCGATCGGCATGGGCAAGAGCTTCCGTGGCGTCTATCACCTCGTGAACGACACGGTGCAGCTGTTCGACCCCAAGGCGGAGACGGAGAAGGGCGCCACCGCCGGCATGATCCAGGGCCTGGACAACCCGGAGCTGGATCGCGTGCTGGGCTCGCAGGCCGAAGAGCTGCGCATCGACATCGAACTGGTGCGCGGCGCTTCGCACACCTTCGACAAGGACCTGTTCCTCGCCGGCAAGCAATGCCCGGTGTATTTCGGTTCGGCGGTCAACAACTTCGGCGTGCAGTCGCTGCTGGATGCGCTGGTCGGACTGTCGCCCGAGCCGCTGGCGCGCGCCACGCAGACGCGCGAGGTCGCGCCGCTCGAAGACAAGTTCACCGGCTTCGTCTTCAAGATCCAGGCCAACATGGACCCGAAGCACCGCGACCGCATCGCCTTCGTGCGCGTGTGCTCCGGCCGCTTCGAGCGCGGCATGAAGCTGCTGCAGGTGTCGACCGGCAAGACGGTCGCCATCAACAACGCCATCACCTTCATGGCGCAGGACCGTAACACCACCGAAGAGGCCTACGCCGGCGACATCATCGGCGTGCCCAACCACGGCACCATCCGCCTGGGCGACGCGTTCACCGAAGGCGAGCCGCTCAGGTTCACGGGCATCCCCTCGTTCGCACCGGAATATTTCCGCCGTGCGCGGCTGAACAATCCGCTCAAGACCAAGCAGCTGCAGAAGGGTCTGCAGCAGCTGGCCGAAGAGGGCGCCACGCAGATGTTCCGCCCGCTCGCCTCCAACGACCTGGTGCTGGGCGCGGTCGGCACGCTGCAGTTCGACGTGGTGGCGCATCGGCTGGAGTATGAGTACGGCGTGGACGCCATCTTCGAGCCGCACGAGTGCGCCACCGCCCGCTGGCTCAAGGGCAAGCCGGAAGACATCGACAAGCTGATCGACAAGGCCGGCCACAACGTGGCCGTCGATGGGGCCGGCGACTATGTCTACCTGGCGCCGAGCCAGGTGAACCTGCGGCTGACGCAGGAGCGCTTTCCGGACATCCAGTTCATGGAGACGCGGGAAGTGGTGTAAGAGAAACGGGGCGCGATGCCCCGTTTTTTTTGGCCGCGAATCGCCCGGGCGTGCCGCTTCACGCATCGGCCGCGCCCGCTTCATCGGATGACCCGCGCGACCCCGGTCAGGCCTCCAGGAAATCGCAGACCCGGGCGATGACGTCCGGATTGCGGACGATCTTGCGATGGCCCAGGCCCTCGATCGTCAGCAGTGGGATGCGGCCCGCGCTTTCGCGCTGGAACGCTTCGGCGTGGACGTCGGGGATTTCCATGTCCTTGCGGTCGTGCACGAGCAGGATCGGGATGGACGCCTCGCCGAGCATGCGGGCGAGCTTGAAGTCGGACCACCGGATCTTGCCGTGGTGGCGGGCTTCATGGATCGACTTCATCTGCCGGGTCGCGGCAGCGGGGATATGCGGCAGCCCGGCGAAGCGGTCGATGATCCATTCGCCGTCCGAGAAGCCGCCGAGCAGGGCCATCCGCGCGACGGGGAAACCGTGCACCCTGCGCGAGTAGATGGTGTTGCCCGCGCCGAAGGCGTGCCCGATGATCGCGTGCAGCGGACCGAGCCGCTCGGCCATCCATGCGATCAGCCGGGTATAGGCGATCATGTCGGTCTGCTTGCCGTCGGAGTCGCCGTGGCCCGGCGCATCGAAGGCGACGACCGCGAAGCCGAGCAGTTGTGGTGTCACCGGAAGGACGAACACGCCCAGCGATGCGATGTGGTCCAGCTAGACACGCAGCCTGGCGATGCCCACACGCTCCGCCTGCTGGATGCCCGTGCTCGGCAGGCTCATGCGGTCTGCGCGCCGCGGCTGGCCAGCGCGGCTTCGATATAGGTGACCAGGTCCTGCACCGTATCGACGGCGGCGGTGCTGTCCTCATCGAATTCGACCGCGAACTGGTCTTCGATGGCCATCACGATCTCGACGCTGTCGAGCGAATCCGCGCCCAGGTCGCGGCGGAAGGACTGCTCGGCGTGGATGGTCTCGACGGGCTTGTCGAGTGCTTGCGCAATGATGTGCCGGATCTGGTCGAGGACGGTCGGGTTGCTCATGGTGAAGGTTCCAGAGGTGGGGGACGGAAGGTCAGTGATCGGCCGGCAGGCGCAGGCTCGCGGGAATGGGCAACGGCAGATGGGTTTGCGGGTCGATGAAGGTGCCCGCCTGCCGGCCTTCGAACGCCGGCAGACCGGAGGACTCGAAGGCAAACGAGAAGGCGATGATCCAGCGCGAATACCTGGCCGATTGCAGCCAGGCCTTGCCGACGATGGCATCGCTGTACCGGACGGGTTTGCGATAGCGGACCGTGGTCTCGGTGATGATGCAAAGGTGCTGCGGCGCGCCGCTGTCGAAGTGCGGAAAGCAGGTCCGTATCCGCTGGATGCGCAGAGCCTCCATCCACCGCGGCGCCACGGTGTTGCTCAGGAAGCCGGTGAAGTCCGCTTCGTAAGGTAGCGGACGAACGTGCTGCATGACCGTGCGTTCCGGCGCCGGGTTGGCCATGGCGAGGTCGCTCATCGGCGGAAGCTCATCGCGCGGCGAACCGGGGCCAGGCTGAGTTGGGCCAGGCTCACCACGCCCGCCTGGAAGCTGCGCTCCGCTGCCTGGAAGTCGTGGTCGTAATGCTGGTACAGGGCTTCGCCGTAACGGGCCTCGATGATCGTGCGATGTGCCTGCAGGCGCAGGCGCCACTGCGCCAGCGTGCGGGCGTAGTCGAGGCCGATGTGACGGCATTCGCAGACGTCGTAGTGATCCTGCATGCCGGCCTGGATATCGCTCATGCCCGGCAGCGCCGAGCCTGGGAACACGTGCTCGAGCAGATAGCGGGTATCGCGGACCTCTTGCAGGCTCTCGGGCGCGCGTGCGGTGATGATCGTCTGCAGCCCCAGCCTGGCGTTGTCGGTGGAGACCGCCCGGGACCAGGCGAAAAAGTCGGCGTAGACCTGCCGGTGCCGGTTGTTGTCGCGATCCTCCAGCGACGCGAAGTGCTCGAATGCGCCGATCGACACCAGCGCATCGAAGCGCGTGGCCGGCGCGAAGTCCCGCCACGACATCAGCGAGATGGTGATCTCGGGCGAGGCCTTGTCGAGGACGTAGCTGTACTGGTCTTCGCTCAGCGTCAGGCCGGTGGCCGTGGCCGCGCCGCGCAAGCCGACGGCATAGTCGAGCATGCTGCCCCAGCCGCAGCCGATGTCCAGCACGTGATGCCCGGCAGCCATGCCGGCAAAGTGGGCCAGGCGCGACAGCTTTTGCTGCTGGGCCTCTTCGAGCGTGGTCGCGCCGTCCCAGACTGCGCAGCTGTAGGCACGGTGGGCCTGGTCGAGAAACAGGCCGTAGAAATGGTTGTCGACGTCGTAGTGGAAGGCGATATCCGCTTGGGTTGCCATGATTGGCCTGGACGGTGGGAATGGATTCAAGCCGCGAGCGACTTGTGGAATTGCCGCAGTGCGCGCGGATTGTCGAGCGGCTCGCCGAACAGGGATGACAGGTTCTGGAGAATGCCGCGCTCCACGCGTCGTTCCCATTCGTCATCGAAGCGGATTTCCTCGTCCAGCCACTGCGTCAACCAGGTCGGGTCCGGCAACCGGCCATTGACCGTGTCGTTCGGGAACAGGGACTTGTTGACGTGCAGATTGGTGGGGTGCATGGCCCGGTTCATGCTCGGGTTGGTCATCAGCACGCCGATCTTCGAAAAGGACGATTGGGCCTGCAGGCGGTTCCGTTCCATGGCGCGCTGCATGTAGCTGTAATAGGCCCGTGCATGCCGGGCCTCGTCATTGGCCAGGAGCTGATAGATGGCGCGGATCACCGGCTCGGTGTGGTACTGGCGCGCGCAGTGGTACCAGTTGTTCAGGCGGATCTCGCCGCAGAAATGCAGGGCCAGGCTGTCGAGTGCCGGCGACGGATCGAAGTTGAAGCGCACGGCGGCCAGTTCTTCCTCGGTCGGGAGGTAATCCGGCGCGAAGCGTCGCAGATATTCGAGCAAAGCCAGGCTGTGCTTCTGCTCTTCAAAGAACCAGATGGAGATGAATGCGGAGAAATCGGTGTCCTGCTGATTGTCACGCAGAAACATTTCCGCCATGGGCATGGAAGACCATTCGAGAATGGCATTCATCTTGATGCCGTGCAACTGGCGATCGGAGATCTTGTCCGCTTCAAATGCATGCCACGGAATATCGGAATGCATGCTCCAGCGGGCGCGCTCGAGCGCGTCGAATAGGCAGGGAAAGCGCATGGGATTACGCCTGTTGCTCTTCTTCGAAGAAGAGCGGATGGTCTTTAACGTGCTCGCGGATCCTGTCGACGCACGAACCGCATCCGGTCAGGCACCGTGTATAGCATTCGAGCATGTCTGCGAATGGCAGGGGAATATCGCGCTGCGCTGAAAGGATATCGTCGATCGACTTGTCGGAGCAGATGCAGAACATGGGATCAAGCCGTATCAAGCGACGGACCGCGGGAGCAGCGCGCGATGCGTATGTGCGAGGAGGGCGATCTTATATACATTCCCATGGACGGGGATAGCACTTGCTCAACCGATCTGCCTAGTTTTTCTTAGTCTGGACTGACGAGGAAATTTGTGCGTGCGAAATGAATGAATTTGAATTCAGAAATAAGAAATTTCTTTTGTTGCCGTTTGTTAATTTCCATTGAATTAACGTGCGCCGAAAAGCCCATTCGCAGAATGGAATCCGCATTCGGCATACCATCCGAATGGATATTTGCCGTTGGGATCGGGACCGACAAAAATGGTGAGCTAATTACAAACCATTGTCATTGCACAGGACGAATTCATCGTAATGGGTACCCTCATCGATTGGCAGATCAAGGCTTGGGAAAGTGGCAATGTGGCGACGCTGGCATTTGCCGCGCTGCTGCTCGGCGGCTTCAAGCTCAACAGCATCCTGTCCCTGGCCCAGCGCATCAGCGGGCGCCGTCGCAGGTTTCTTGTCGACGCCCTCAAGCAGGATGGGCTGGATGCCACCACCCGGGCCTTCCTGCTGGAGGAGCTGAATGCGCTGCTGGTCCAGCGCGCCACCGGCATTGCCGGCAACCAGATCTACCGCTCCACGGTACTGGCATTGATTGCCCGCTCCAATGGCGAGCTGCGGGCCGGCCAGTTCGCCAGGGCCGGTCGCTTCCTGCGGTTGCAGGACGGCAGCCGGATCGATGTCGTCATCCGACGCAGCGACATGTTCGAATACTGGGCCACCATCCTGTACGGCCTGTTCCTGCTGGTGCTGGCGCTCGGCCTGTTTTCGCTGCCCAAGCTGGCGCCCATCGACGATCCCATTGCGATCGTCGGACTGATCGCGCTCGGTGTGGCGACACTGGCGTTCGGGGGCTTCATGTTCGCGCAGACCTTGCCCTATACGGTCGCCAAGCGCATCGCGCCTGTGCTGCAGCGATTGCAGTCGCCTGCCCGCCAGGAGATCGCGGTCGAATCCGGGGACTCCCGCCCGGGTGAGGCGGGGCTGCCCTGCCTGGCCAGTGCGCGGGCATCGCTGGCGGCGCGTTCGATGGCGTGAGCTGCCTGTACGGGTGGCATGCGGGCCGGCCGATGCGCCGGCCCGTTTTCTTTGGGCCGGTCGCTCAGGTGACCACCAGCGTCCCGTTCATCGTCTCGTGCCCGGTCCCGCAGAAGATGTCGCACAGGAATTCGAACGTGCCGGTGCGCTCGGGTGTCAGGGCCAGCCGCGCGGTCTGGCCGGGGACCACGTCCGCGCGCACGCTGAAGTCCGGGATCGAGAAGCCCATCAGGATGTCCTGGCCGGTCAGCTCGAACACCACCGGCACGCCGCGCTTGAGTGTGATGTGGTCGGGCGTGAAGGTGAATTTGCGGGCGTGCACCCGGATCACCTGCGGGCCCTCGCCGTGGGCGACGCAGGCCAGCGCCGCGCCCGCGGCGAGCGCCGTGAACTGCCGCAGGGCGAGCCGCCGCCGCGGGTCGTGTGCAAGGGTGGGGCGCATGGTCAGGTGGCCTCCGGTGTCTTGGCCGGGGCGTCGGCCTGGATTGGCTGTTCCGCCAGTGCCCAGGTCGCGGCATCCCGCTTGCCGTGCGCCGTGATGCTGCGCCAGCCGAGCCCGCGATAGGGCTGCGAGGCATCCCACGGGATCGGGTTGCGCTTGGGCTGCGAGCCCGGCGCCGGCAGCGGAAACATCAGCGAGCGCGCCGAATGATGCGCGATGTGCCCGGTCATCTGGTGGTGCTCCTGGTGGATGTGGCCGTAGAACACCGTCACGTTCGGGTGCGGCATCAGCAGGTCGATCACTTGCGCGCCGTCGCGCGTGGCCCAGTCCCATTGCGGATAGAGATCGAACAGCGGCCGGTGCGTGAACACCACGATGGGCGTATGCGCGGGCACCGAGCGCAGGTCTGCCGCCAGCCATGCCAGCTGCGCCTCGCCCACGCGCGCGGACGGGTCCGACACGTTGTCGACGGCGATGAAGTGCACGCCCTTGTGATCGAAGGCGTAGTGTGTGCGGCCGAACAGTTCGCTGTAGGCGGCACCGTTGTCCAGCGAAGCGTCGTGCTCGCCCGGCATGTAGTGCACCACCGGTATCTTGAGGCCGGCGGCGATGTCGCGGAACTCCGCCAGGCGGCGGCGCCGTTCGTCCACGTCTTCGGTGATGTGGGTCAGGTCGCCGGTAAACACCACGAAATCGGGCGCCGGCGATAGTGCGTTGACGGCGGCGATCGCCTTGGGCAGGGTGCCGCGCGCGTCGGGATTGGGAGGGCCCTTGAAGCCCCAGTGGGAGTCGGAGAGCTGCACGAAATAGAAGTCGTCGCGCTGGCCGGTGGCGGCGGCCATCGCCTGCCAGCCGCGCAGGCCGGAGGCGTAGGCCAGTCCGCCCACTGCCGCCAGCCGCATGAACTGGCGTCGCCCGGGATGATGTGTCATGGAAATCCCCTGGTGTCGGGTTCGCGATCCGGCGCAGGCGCGGCCGGTCCTGCCTGTCATACCGGGCGGTGTGCCGGCTTATTCCAACGCGGCGGCCGGTTCGCGATTTTTTTGCGGGGCGGGAATAAACTGGACCGCATCGCGGTAAACGGGGGGACTCCACCTTCCGGCCACCATGCCCGACCTGTTCGATCCGACCGTCGACCTGCTCACCGATGCGCAGCGCTTCGCGCAGGCCGTGCTGCCCCACGTGGATGCCGCCTACAACCTGGCGCGCTGGCTGTGCGGCGATGCCCAGGATGCCGACGACATCGTGCAGGAGGCGTGCCTGCGTGCCTTCCGGCTGTTCGGCGGGTTTCGCGGCGGCGACGGGCGTCCGTGGCTGCTCGCCATCGTGCGCAACACCTGGTTCTCGGAGTGCGCGCGCCGCAGGCAGGCGCACACGCAGTCGTGGCAGGACGAGGCCGACCTGCCCCCCGCCGATGACCTCGCCACCTACGGCGCCGACCCCGCCGCCCTGCTGGCCCGGGCCGACGACGTGCGGCGCCTGCAGGCCGCGCTGGCCCGCCTGCCGGTGGCCTACCGCGAAGTGCTGGTGCTGCGCGAACTGGAGGATCTGCCGTACCGCGACATCGCGGCCGTCGTCGACGTGCCGGTCGGCACCGTGATGTCGCGGCTGGCGCGCGCGCGGCAGCAGCTCGCGCGCCTGCTGATGGACGATGGCACGTCCGCGCGCACCAATGTCACGCCGATCCGGGCCCCCGGCGCCGCATCGGCCAAGGAGCACCATGATGATCTGTGACGACGTCCGCGCCCTGCTGACCGCCCGCGCCGACGGCGAACTGAGCGCGGCCGACAGCCTGCGCACCGAATCGCACCTGGCGACGTGTGCCGCGTGCGCCGTCGCGGCGGCCCGTCACGATGCGATGGTGCGCGCGCTGCGGCAAGGGCTGCGTGCGCCCGCGCTCTATGCGGCGGCGCCGCAGGGCTTGGCCGGGCGCATCCTGCAGGCCGTGCAGGCGGAAGCGCCGCAGCCCGCCATGCCGGCGTCCCGCGGGCATGCGCCACCGCGCTCCGCCTGGCGCCGAGGGCTGGCCTGGCTGATGACGCCCGGCGTGCCGGGCCGGACGTTCGGCCTGGGGCTGGGGGCCGGCTCGCTGGCGGTGCTGGCGCTGGGGATCGGCGTGCTGCTGGGCCGGCCGGATGCGCAGGCTCTGGTGGCGCGCGACATCACGGCCAGCCACGTGCGCGCCTTGCTGGGCGCGCGCGAGATCGATGTGCAGTCGTCCGACCGGCATACCGTGAAGCCGTGGTTCAACGGCCGCATCGACTACGCGCCGCCGGTGGGCGATCTGGCCGCGCGCGGCTTCCCGCTCGTCGGCGGGCGGCTGGACTACATCGACGGCCGGCCGGTCGCGGTGCTGGTCTATCGTGCGGGGCAGCATCCGGTCGATCTCTATGTCCGCCCGGAGGCGGGCGGCGATGCCGGCGAGGCGTTGCGGACGGAACGCGGCTACCAATTGTTGCACTGGCGCACCGCGGGCATGGGCTATTGGGCCATCACCGATGCGTCGGCCGACGTGGTGCGAACCTTCGCCACGGCTGTGCGCGGGATGTGACCGCGACAAGTAAAACGTTTGCGGATGCTTCGGCCTCGCCAGGCAGTCAATCGTTTTGGTCCGTGGCATGGTAGGCAATGCTTCACGCCGCGACAAAATTCAACGGAATTCGTTCCCGCAGGTGGGTGTCATCCATTACTATTCAGCGCAGCCTTGGTTGCATTTTTGCGCAGCTTCCCCCCTTCGTAGGGTGTCGTACAGATGCCCGTCGTCCGTTTCTCCATCAGCATCCACATGGTCTCTGCCACGCCACGCGTCAGCCATGCAGTCTTGGCCGGCATGCTTCGCGGCGGCCGCTTCACGCTCGGCAACCGGATCGTCCCGAGTTTCGGCGTGCTGTTCGTGGCGCTGGGCCATGCCTTGTGCAGGGCGGTGAACGTGCCGATGGCGCGGCTGGTGGACGTGCGTGACGCCATGCGCACCGGCGACCCGGCACGGCGGCGGCCCCGATATGCCAGCCTTGCTCGATGACGGTGCCCGCGTGCTGCTGTTTCCCGCTATTCCGTTGCCGGCCTGATTCGCATGACTGAAGTTGATCCCCGCTTCGAAGCCTGGCTCTCGCTCGAGACCGGTATCGACGCGCCCTCGCTTGGTGCCAATGCGCTGGAGCGCGCGGTGCTGGAGCGCGCGCGCGCCATGCTGGCCGAATCGTCGCCGCGCCGCCCGGCCGTCGCCGATGCTGCGGCGCTGGATGCCTACTGGCTGCGGTTGAATACCTGGCCCGAGGAGCGCCAGGCGCTGATCGAGGCGCTGGTGGTGCCCGAAACCTGGTTCTTCCGCGACCGCGAAGCCTTTGCCGAGCTGGCACGGCTGGCCGGCGAACGGCTGGTGCGCGAGCCGGCGCGCGTGCTGCGCATCCTCAGCGTGGCGTGCTCGACCGGTGAAGAGCCGTATTCGGCAGCGATGGCCTTGCTGGATGCCGGTATCGCCCCGGCGCGCTTTGCGATCGACGCCATCGACATCAGCGGCCGCGCCATCGACCAGGCCGAGCACGCGCTTTACGGACGCAATGCCTTCCGTGGCCATCCGCTCACTTTCCGGGACCGGTACTTCAGCGAGGTTGCCGACGGCTGGCAGCTGAACGAGCGCGTGCGCCGGCGGGTGCGTTTCACCCAGGGCAACCTCTTCGATGAGACCATGGACGGCGAGGCGCGCTACGACTTCATCTTCTGCCGCAATGCCCTGACTTATTTCCACCGCGATGCGCAGGACCACGCCATTCGCCGGCTCGATGCGCAATTGGCCGACGGCGGCGTGATCTTCGTCGGGCCGGCCGAGACCGGCCCGATGATGCGGCACGCGATGATGCCGGCGCGGAGTCCGCTCGCGTTTGCGTTTGTGCGCACGCCGCCGGCAGCCAAGGTGCCGGCCCGTGCCGCGCCGTCCCAGCAGCAGGCGCCGCGGCCTGCCGTCACCGGTTCGCCGACCGTGAAGCCGGCTGCGCCGGAGGCGGCATCGCTTGCCGTGCGCGGTGGCGGGGCGGCGCTGCCGCAACACGGTGCCGCGGTGCCGGTATCGCTGTCCACACCGTTGTCGGTGCCGCCGCTGCGCAAGGTGCTGCCGGACCTGGACGATGCTCGCCAGCTCACCGATGCCGGCCGGTTCGACGAGGCCGAATACATCATCCAGGACATCGTCAGCCTGAGCGCGCCCGAGGCCGACACGTTCTATCTGCTCGGCGTGATTGCCCACGCGCGCGGCAGGTATGCCGATGCGGGCGATTTCTATCGCAAGACGCTGTATCTCGATCCGGAGCACTACGAGGCGCTCACGCATCTGGCGGCAGTGCTCGATGCCAGCGGCGACGCCGTCGGGGCACGGCAGTTGATGCTGCGGGCGCAGCGGGCGATGGCACGCCGGGACCCGGCGCACCCGGACGCACCGAACCGCCCGCGAGGCGCGCCCGGGTTGCGCCGGTCGTGAGCGCGGGCGCCTGTCGTCGCGCATGCCGACGCCAGGACAGTGCGGCCGGTCGTGATGAGGTATTCGCGGCGGGGCTGCCGCCCGGCATCGGGGCTGGCATCCTGGCTTAGCCGGTGAAGCCAATTCGCGCCTCGCGATCGGAGCGCTGCGCGGGTGTCAACGGGCGTACGCGTGACCGTCAGCGCTGGCGGTGCCGTGAGGGTGCCGTCGTCCGGTGCCGCCATGAGCGGACTGGCCGGAGTGATCGACCTGGCGCGCCATCGGGCCAGGCACGCGGGCAAGGGCCCGCGGTGGTCGGCGCAGGTGCCGAGGCGGGCCGGGCGGCTGACACGCCGGACCCGGCCGTCCGCCTCAGGGCCGCAGCAGGTCGAAGCCGGCCAGGACCACCACGCCGCTCAGCACGGTCAGCGGTAGCGAATGCTGGCCGAAATACAGCAGCGCGGCAGCCGCCCAACTGGCGGCGAAAAAAGCTCCCATGCGGTTCATGATGGTTTTTCCCAAATCGATCAGTCGGCGGGCGGCGCGTGGAGCACATCTCGGGTGTGCTGGAAGCGGTACTCCTGGGTCTTGCCGCCGTAGCCGTAGGACGCGGCACGAACGTCCTGTATGTAGATATAGCTCTCTTCGTGCAGGTTGCCGAGCAGCCTGGAGAAGGCCTCGAACGCCTCGGCGATGTACTGCGCCTTCTCCGCCTTGGTGTTGGTCTCGTCCGTCACCTTGATGTCGAAATAGACGCTCTGCCGGCCTTGCGCGGCCAGCGTCTGTCCGCCGACGATCCAGTCCTCGGGGGCCACGTAGTCGATGGCGATGGCCGTGACGTTCGGGTCCTTGCCGAGGATGCGGGAGGTGAGTTCCAGCAGCGTGGCGGCAATCTTCCGGGTCATCTCCGGCGACCGCCGGGCGCTGACCTTGACGTTGAGGATCGGCATGATACCTCCTTTCTTGATTAGCTATGCAACTATGTGGCGACAAAAAAGGCGCTCAGGCCAGGGTCGAGCGCACACGTCGGAGCTTTGCGACGGTTTCGGCGAATTCCGTGCCGCCCAGCAACCGCTTGAGCCGGGCCGTGACCACGCCGCTTGCCTCGTTCAGCGCCGCCCCGATGCCGACGGCTTCCGGGGTCGGGAAGATGGCGGTCTCGCGGCCGTCGGCTTCCGTCCTGCGCCGCTCGATCAGGCCCTTGGCTTCGAGGCCGTCCAGTGCGCGGGTGGCGGTGGGGCGCGAGACCGACATGGCAGCCGACAGCGCGCTCTGCAGCATGCCCGGGCGGTCCACGATCGCGCGCAGCATGAAGCCTTGCGGGGGCGTCAGGCCGAAGGGCGCGAACGCCTCTGCCCAGACCCGGTCCAGTTTGCGGGCCAGTGCCGAGGTGTTGAAGTAGAGGCAGTGGTCGAACATGCGGGAATGGTAGGTCGTTGTAGTTAGATATGCAACTTGTTCTGGGGGCGAGCCGCCGCATCAGCCGCCGGATCCCGGATGTCCATCTGCTGGCGCTTGCCCGAGCCATGTCCATCCCCGATCCCTCCGTTGGGCCCTCGCAGGCAAGGCGTTTGCGGTGAGCCGTGTTCGGGCCGCACGCATCCCCGTACCCATTTCTGCGTGACTTCGTGGGCCGGGGTGTTCCGCATAGCGGGGTTACGGCCAGGGTGCCGGATGGGACCCGAAGCACTTATCGATACGCGATGTCGGCTCTCCCGTTCCGCGGGCGGCCATGCGAAGGTACGGCGGGGTGATCGCGGGCCGGATGCCGATTCGGCTGCATGGCGGGTGGTCATCGTTATTCGACGACAACGACGTTGCAAGCACGACCTCACGCAGCGCTTTCACCGTGCCTGCATGCTTTTCGGGTTGCCGATGGTGACGGCCCGCGGGTCGCCGATGTGCGTGTCGCTGGATGGCTCGACCAGGAGCGGGAGATCGTCGACCACCGTGTTGGTCCCGCGCAGCGTTGCGATGGTCGAATCGCAGTCGCCGACCATTCATTCGGGTCGTTCTTCAGGCTGTACACGTCTTTTTGGCTGCCCTTGCCGATGCGCGGGCCGACATCCTGCTCCAGCATGTCCGGAATGCCGGGCTCCCGCCAGTGCGGCGAGACAGTGAACGCCATCTGTTCCGACCGGCCGACCGCCTGCCTGCCGGCGGCCCGTGGGGCAGGAAGCGTTTCAAGGGGCGGATTGCCGCGTGAAGTGCAGACCGCCACGGCTTCGGCGGGCGTGACTGGGTGTACGGATTCGAAGCGCGGCGGTGAAAGGAGCGGGCCGATATTCAACGGGTTGAATATCGGCCCGGCCTGAAGCGCTGCGCCTTCTTTTTATTATTTGAGTTCCCCGTCCCTTTTTATGGCTGCGCAGCTTACCTAGCGAAGAACGGGTGCGCAAGGGCACTTTAGTGCCGATTTTCGTGGTCAATTCCGCGTCAAAGTGTGTAAAACCCCCAAGATTAACGAACGTTAACAAACGCCAGCGGGAGTGCTATAAGTGGCGCATGTATCACATTATTGAGGTATGGAGCCACTCGGCAGCAGGCATCCTGATGCGATTTCAGCGTTGCGAGAGGTGCTCGCGCTGACCGCTGTTTCGCATGGCCCGGCGTATTTGGTGTTTTGTGCTCCGCCGCCGATGGTGTCCCGGCATGCGGGCCGGATAGCGAATACCGCATGGGATCACCGGCCGTGCGGCCGGAAAGAACGCGGGATCAGGCCTGTCCGACGGTATCCCGTCCTTGCTCGCAGGACTGCCGCGCTGTTTGCGGCGGCAACGCCCACACCGACGCCTGCGCGCCATGTCGCGCCCGGCGCCATGTGGCCCGGGCCAGGGCGACAAAGCCGAAGGCCAACGCCAGCGCGCCCAGGTCGAAGCCGGCGAGGTTCCACTGGCCGTTCAGGACCGTGCGCAGCAGGTGGTTACCCGTGACGATGGCGTTGGTGATGGGCGCCAGCAGCGCGAGGCCGGCGGCGGCGCAGAGCAGCTCCACCGCGCCGCGCGCCGGCGGGCGCAGCAGCGCCCATGCGAGCGCGCCCAGGAACACCGGGTAGTACGTCAGCGTGACCGCGCGCTCGGGCCATAGCAGGGCGGCCGGGAAGGTGGCCATCACGCCCGCGCAGCAGCCGATGCAGATGCCCACGGTCGCCTGCGCCAGCAGCCTGTGCCCGCGCGGCTGCGCGGGGTTGCGCTGCTTGCGGCGCGATTCGATCCACAGCAGGTTGCCCGAATAGAACACGAAGGCGCCGGCCATGCCCATCACGAAATAGGCGAGCCGCAGCGCCACGTCGCCGTAGGTGCCGAAGTGCAGGCCGTAGACCACGCTGTAGATGGCGTGGTTGGCATCGCGCGCATGGGCCGTCTGGTTGCCGAGCAGTCGGTCGCTGTCCGCCTGGCCGGCGGCGGCGCGGATCGCCAGCGAGCCGTAGTCGCCGAGCGCGCGCGTGCTGCGGCCGCGCAGCTCCGCCACGGCATGGGCATCGCCGATGTGCTGGAAGTGGATCGAGCGGGGCGTGAAGTCCGGGCCGGTGGCGTTGCGCGCGGTGGCCAGCAGCTGTGCCGCGGGCAGCAGCGGGGCGGGCTGCCCTGCCGCGGCCACCGTGCCGGCGGCGGTTGTGATGCGCGGCACCGCTTCGAGCAACCTGCCGTCGAAGGCCAGTGTGTTGAACACCATGGCCAGCACCATGGCCAAGCACAGCAGCGGCGCCGTCATGGCGAAGATCAGGTGGAACGGCAGGCTGAACAGGCCGAGCACGTTGTGCACGTCCATCCAGAAGCGCTTGAGGTTGCGGCCGTGGCGGACGGCCAGCAAGTCTTTCTTCAGGCGCGGCAGGTGCAGCAGCACGCCGGATACCAGCGCCAGTCCGTACAGCACCGACACCGCGCCCATGAAGTAGATGCCCACGTCGGGAAAGCCGAGCGCGTAATGCAGGTTGTTGATGAAGTTCGCCAGCTCGCCGCGGGTGGGTTCGAGGGCGGTGTCCTCGGGGGCGGTGCGTCCGGCGGCGAGCTTGGCGTCGGTGGTGGCGCGCCATGCGCCCTGCTCGAACCAGTACGCGGTCAAGCCGGGCTCGTTCTTGGTGGGCAGGTTCACATAGGCGTCGGCCGCGGCCGACGGATGGGTGCGCACCAGTGCCGAGATGAAACGGTCGACAGCCGCGGCGTCGACTGGCACCGCTGCGGCGGAATGGCTGCGCCGCGGGTCTTGCCAGGCGTGCAGTTCGTCGTGGAAGACGGTGATCGAGCCGGTGAAGAACGCGATGAACAGCGCCCAGCCCGCCATCAGGCCCACCCAGGTATGCAGCGTCTGATACAGACGTAACGTTGCGGACTTCATTCGGGGTGGGCGTTCAGGCGTGGATCAGGCGGGGTGCCCACAGCAGGCCGAAGGCCAGCGCGTTGCCCGCCGCCAGCATCGTCCAGGCCTGCCGGCTGGTCGCAAACAGCAGGCTCGCGCACAGGATGCCCACCCACAGCGGCACGCAGGCCAGCAGCGCGCCGACCGCGCCGGCTTCCCAGCCGCCGGGCAGCCAGCGCACCGGCAGGGCACACAGCGCGACGGCCAGCGGCAGGCCTAGCGTTGCGCCGGCGAGCCACTTGGTGCCGATGCCGCTCATGGATGCGCCCGGCTAAGGCGGGCGCGCCGGCCATGCACGAGCGCCCCTAGCAAGGGCCACAGCGACAGCCCGCCCGTCAGCACCAGCAGCGTGCCGGCCACGGCGCCGGGGCCGCCCAGCACGGGGCTCCAGCGCTGCACCGCCAGCGCGGCCAGCAGCACGGCCATGGCCGACAGCCAGCGCGCACCGCGGCGCGACACCGGGGATGCACCGTCCACCGCGGGAGGCAACAGCAACTGGTTGGGGGCGGCGGCATACAGGCACCCGGCCGCCGCCAGCCCCAACAGAACGGCGGCACCGTGCATGGGAAGGCTCACTGACAATCGATTTTGCAGATGATAATGATTCTCATTGGTGGCGACAAGCCGCGTTCCGTGCGGTGCCGCTGCGCTCGGCTGGCGACGCGGCGGCAGCCCGATGCGAGGGGCAGGGCGCGCGGTGATCATTCGTAGAGGGGGCCGGAGAACCGCAGGTCGTGCAGCTCAGCGCTATCGGCATCAGCTCAACGAATCCAGCGAGTCCTGAGGGGAGGGCACCTCCAGCGCGTCGAACACTGCTTTGCAGTTCATCGCCCTTTTTATGCGCGCAACAATTGCTGAGGGATCCGCCCCTTCCTTGACGTACTGATCGATGCGTGCCGGGTTGAATTGAACGTACTCCAGTATCTGGCGTTGAATTTTCTCGTAGGCAAAGTTTTCCGGCCCTCTCAACGTCACGGATATTCGATGAATGCCTCCATTGGCAAAGCCAAACCAGCGCTGCCGACGGCTACCTCCCCATCAACCATCAAACTGGATTGCCTCAAGGCGGAATACCGAACCGTCGGGATAGACGACCAGCTCATCCAGGTGATGGCTCAGCACGCGGCTTCTGGGTCCGGTTGCTACCTTGAAAGCGTCCGTACTATACGGAAGTACCGTGCGAGCCCGGTCGTTTAGAACAAGTACCGTCTGTACGTTATTGGTCGCCTCCACAGTGATCTCCTCTTACTGCTCCGGCCCTCTCAGTATTCAAATGGCTTGCCTAGCAGGACGCTTCAAGCCGAGGCAAGCCGGGATGTCGTTTTGGCTAGTTCGCAGATTGGATGACATTGGCTCGGCGTCTTTAAACGGGCTCTCTGCGCTCCGCCGTTTCCGACCGCATCTGCCGCCGATACCGCTGCGGTGAAAACCCGATCTGCTTGCGGAACATCGCGATGAAGGCCGACGCCGTGCCGTAGCCCAGCGCGAGCGCGATGTCGTGGACCGGGCGGTCTTCCTTGAGCCACACCAGCGCGCGCAGCAGGCGCACGCGGTTGCGCCACTGCACGAAGCTCATGCCGAGTTCGCTCTGGAAGCGGCGCGCGAGCGTGCGCTCGGTGCTGTGCACGCGTTCGGCCCATGCCTGCAGCGTGGTGTCGTCGGCCGGGTCCAGGCGGATGGCGTGCAGGATCGGTTCGAGCTGGCGGTCGCTGCTGTCGGGCAGGTAGCTGTCGGCGTGGCCGGCGCGGGCCAGCAGTTCGATCATCAGCTCGAACTGGCGCATGTCCCAGTCGTCGGCCACGGTGGTGACGCGGCGCGCGGCGAAATCTTCGAACAGCGCGCGCACCAGCGGGGTCTGCGGAATCAGGCAGGAGGTTGCCGGCAGACGCATGGCGAGCGGCTTGGCCACGTAGACCGAGATGTAGTCGGTCGCCTGCCGGATCGACGAGGCGTGCGGCAGGTTGGCCGGCACCCAGATCAGGTACTCGGCGGGCGCCGTCAGCCGGCGCGATTCCACCGTCATTTCGAGCAGCCCCAGGCTGATCCGGCTGAGCTGGCCCCACGGATGCGTGTGGAGCTCGATATCGGTCTCGGCGGCAAGGCGGCCATAGCGGAAGTAGAAGGGCGCGCCCTTCGGAACCCGAAGGTCGGCTTCGCGGTAGTCGGCCAGCGCTTTCACGTTGTCGGCTTCGATCGGTCAGGTTGTCGGGTTTGCATTATATGGTCCGAAACCGACAGTCCTACACTGCGACCTTCGATCGCAAACGGAGGCCGTCGTGCCTGTGTTTTACCCCTTGCTGGCGGTACTGGTGTGGGCCGCCAACACCATCGTCTCCAAGGCGGCCGCGGGCGTGCTCGATCCCGCGGCGATTTCGCTCTATCGCTGGGTGATCGCGGCCGCCGTGCTGACGCCGTTCTGGGCGCGGCCGCTGTGGCGCCAGCGCCGGGACGTGCTGCCGTGGCTGCCGCGCCTGTCGGTGCTGGCGCTGCTGGGCCTGGTGATGTACCAGTGCCTGTCGTACTACGCGGCGTACAGCACCAGCGCCACCAACATCGGCGTGATCTGCGCGCTGATCCCGATGCTGGGCCTCATCATCAACGGCGTGGTGTTCCGCCAGCCGGTCGGGGCGCCGGCGGTGGCGGGCATCGCGGTGTCGCTGCTGGGCGTGCTGTACCTGCTGGGGCGGGGGCATCCGGCCAGCCTGTTCGACGGGGGCGTCAATCGGGGCGACGTGCTGGTGCTGATCGGCTCGGCCGCCTATGCGCTGTACAACATCCTCTATCGCCGCTGGGCGCCGCCGTTCGGGCAATGGCTGAACCTGTACCTGCAGGCGCTGCTGGCCGTCGTCATGCTGCTGCCGCTGGCGTTCACCGCGCGGAGCCTGGCGATTCCGCAGCAGGGCATCGGGATGGTGCTGTTCGCGGGCATCGGGGCGTCGATCGTCGCGATGTACTGGTGGATGCTGGGCCTGGCGCGCCTGGGCAGCGAGCGCACCGTGGTGATGATGAATCTGCTGCCGGTTTTCACCGCGCTGATGGCCAGTGCGATGCTGGGCGAGACCATCCACGGCTACCACTGGATCGGCGGCGGGCTGATCCTGCTGGGCGTGAGCCTGGTGCAGGGCATCGTGACCCTGCCGATGGGGCGCGATCGTCTGCGGACTCAGTGATTTCCTGCCTTCGCGGCGAGGCGGATGACGGTAGAATCGAAGCACTGGCGGGCGTCTGCGTACGGCCCGCCGCGTGTTTCAGAACCACATCCGCCAGAGCATGAAGAGGGGCGCCGGAGCCGTTACCGTTGATGATGTTGCCGCGCACGCGGGCGTGTCGATCAAGACCGTCTCGCGTGTGCTGAACCACGAGCCGAACATCAGCGAGAAGACGCGGCAGAAGGTGGTCGAGGCGATGCAGGTGCTCGACTATCGTCCCAACCCCGCCGCGCGGCGGCTGGCCAGCAAGCGCGCCGACATCATCGCGCTGGTCTACGACAACCCCAGCGACAACTACATCGTCAACATCCAGCACGGCGCGCTCGAGGCCTGCCAGGCGCTCGACTACAGCCTGCTGCTGAGTCCCTGCAACTACCGCGATCCGCACCTGGCCGAGCAGATGATCCAGAGCGTGCGCCAGCGCGCGCTGGCCGGGCTGATCCTGACGCCGCCGGTGTCGGATGTGCCGGCGCTGATCCATGCGCTGGACGAGGCCGGCGTGGACTACGTCCGCCTCGCGCCGGCCGATCGCGAGCACAAGGGGCTGTCGGTCCATACGGAAGATCGCGCCGCCGCGCGCGACATGACGCTGCACCTGATCGGCCTGGGCCATCGCCGCATCGGCTTCGTGGTGTGCGACCCGGACCACGGTGCGGCCTATTCGCGCGTGTTCGGCTATCGCGATGCGATGGCGCAGGCCGGCATTGCGGTCGACGAGCGGCTGGTGGAGCAGGGCCAGCATTCGTTCGAGTCGGGCATGGCGTGCGCGGAGCGGCTGCTCGCGCACGAGCCGCGCCCGACCGCCATCTTCGCAGGCAACGACGACATGGCCGCCGGCGTGCTGCGGGTGGCGCAGGCGCACGGCATCCGCGTGCCCGAAGAACTGTCGATCGCCGGCTACGACGATACGCCGCTGTCGCGCCAGCTGTGGCCGAGCCTGACCACCGTGCGCCAGCCCATCCAGGACATGGCCTATGCGGCGGTGGAGCAACTGATCGCCATTCATCGCCCGCACCTGCCGGGCCTGCGGCCTCATTCGGAGCACGAGAGCCTGCAGTACGAACTCGTGATCCGCGATTCCACCTGCCCGCCGCCGCGCTGAGGCGCAAGCGGCGGCGGTGAGCGAGCCGTCTGCGGGCTCAGGCCGGCTGCGTCAGCCGCGCGTAGAGGTCGTCCTGCGGTTCGTAGCCGATCAGCGCGCGGCCGGTTTCCAGGCCCCAGTCCATGCCGCTGTTGTTCGACACGCCGTTGACCACGATGGCGGGCGCGGGCCAGCGCGCCGGATCGGCCGTGACCGCCGCAATGAACAACTGGCGCAGGTCATCGTTGGACAGCCACATGTTGCGGAACCAGCGCAGCGCGATGCGGCTCGCTTCGTCGGGCACCGAGCCGGGCACCGGCGTGTCGGCGGTGCCGGAGTGGTTGATGTCGTTGGGGTCGTTGTCGTCGGGCAGCGCCCAGCCGATGCGCAGCGCCACGACCGAGAGCCGGCCGCCCGACACGGCCGCGACGGCCTTGCACAGCCGCTCGCCCATCGCCTTCGAGGTACCGTAGGCCAGCGAATAGACCTCTTCGATGCCGTTGTGCCAGCGCGTGCCCGGTGCCGGTGCCAGTTCGGCGATGAGCCGGCCGGGGCCGATGGTGCCGGCCAGCGGCTGGTCTTTGTAGGCGCCCATCGCATGGTTGGACGAGGCGAACACAAAGCGGCGCACGCCGCGCGTGGCGGCAGCCTGCAGCACGTTGAGCGTCATCCCATACGAGGCGAGCGCCTGTTCCCACGTCGCGTCGGGCGTGGAGTGGATGGCGGCCAGGTGGATGACGGCATCCACCTCGTCCAGCAGCGCGGTCCACGCGCCGTCCGCCTGCGTGAGGTCGGCGACGACCCAGCGCAGGCGCTGCGCGGCCTGCGGCGAGAACTGCATCGATTGTTCGACCCAGTCGACGCCGATGATCGACGTGCACCATGGCGTGGAGGCGAGCGCTTCGACGACCTTGCGGCCCAGGTTGCCGGCCACGCCGGTGACGAGAATGCGAGCGGGGGTTTGGGAAGCAGCCACGATGTCGGATTCCGTTCGGGAAAAAAGGGATGAAGGGGGCCATCGGCAGCCGGCGCGGGCCGCGCCGCCGTGTCACGCAAACCATCGGGAAGGGCCCATCCGGGCCCGGGGGTACGCGGTGCTACATCAGCCGCGGTTGGAGCCGGACAGCACGTCGATCCACACCGCCAGCACCAGCACGACGCCCTTGACGATCATCTGCCACGAGGCATCGACGTTCATCTGCTGCATGCCGTTGTCGAGGCTGGCCATCACCAGCGCGCCGATCAGCGCACCGTAGACCGTGCCCGAGCCGCCGCGCATCGAGGTGCCGCCGATGAAGCAGGCGGAGATGGCATCGAGCTCACCGCCCACGCCCGCGGAGGGCGAGCCCGCCGCCGAGCGCGCCGTGGTGACGATGCCCGCGAAGGCGCACATCAGGCCCATCAGGACGAACACCAGCAGCTTGACGCGCGCCACGTTCACGCCCGACAGGCGGGTCGCTTCCATGTTGCCGCCCACCGCGTAGACGTGGCGGCCGAACACGGTCTGCGTGGCGACGTAGGAGAACACGCCCAGCATCACCAGCAGGATCAGCACCGGCAGCGGCACGCCGTTGGCCTGATTGAGCACCGCAACGAAGCCGAACGAGGCGGCCGCGATGGCCAGCAGCTTGAGCGCGTCGGCCCACATCGGCGGCAGCGACAGCGACAGGCGCGCGCGCTCGGCACGCCGGCGCAGCGTCAGCACCACCGACAGCGCGACGATGGCGGCGGCCAGGCTCCACGCGAGCCAGGCCGGCACGAAGCTCTGCGCGATGTTGCCCAGGTCGTCGGGCACCGGTGCGATCGTCACGCTGTCGGTGCTCCATTGCAGCAGGCCGCGGAAGGCCAGCATGCCGCCCAGGCCGACGATGAACGAGGGCACGCGCAGCTTGGTGGTGATGAAGCCGTTGGCCGCGCCGATGGCCGCGCCCGCCGCCAGCACCACGCCCACCGAGACCCAGGTGTTCCAGCCGTGGTTGACCGTCAGGATGGCGACCAGCCCGCCCAGCAGGCCGAGCAGCGAGCCGACCGACAGGTCGATCTCCCCGGCGATGATGACGAACACCATGCCGCAGGCCAGCATGCCCGTGACGGACATCTGCAGGAACAGGTTGGAAATGCTGTTCGGCCGCAGGAAGGTGCCGTTGGTCTGGCTCCAGAAGAAGATCCAGATCAGCGCCACGGCCAGCAGCAAGGCCAGCACCTTGTAGCGCACGAAGAGTTGCTGGATGGTGCGGCCATCGAGGCGCGGGCCGCTGCCGCCGTTGCGGGCGAGTTCGGTATGCAGAAGGTTCGACATGGCAATCAGGCAGCGCGAAGCCGCGGTTCAGCATGGATGGCGGCAGCCAGGATGCGTTCCTGGGTCAGGCCCTGGTTGGCGAAGTCGCCGCGCAACTCGCCTTCGCCGATCACCAGGACACGATCGCTCATGCCCAGGATCTCCGGCAGTTCGGAAGAGACCATGATGATCGCCACGCCGCTGGCGGCCAGGTCGGCGATCATCTGGTAGATGTCGTACTTGGAGCCGACGTCCACGCCGCGCGTGGGCTCGTCGAGGATCAGCACCTTGGGGCACGCCAGCACCATCTTGGTCAGCACCGCCTTCTGCTGGTTGCCGCCCGAGAGGCTGGCGATCGACAGCGCGGGGCTGGCGGTCTTGATGCGCAGGCGCTTGATCTCGCGATCGACGGTCATCAGCTCCGCGCCCTTGTCGACGCGCAGGCCGCGCGCGTACTGGGCCAGCGTGGCCAGCGTGATGTTCTCGCCCACGCCCATCAGCGGCACGATGCCGTGGCGCTTGCGGTCTTCGGGCACCAGGCAGATGCCGTGCGCGATGGCCTGGGCGGGCGAATGCACCTTGACGGGCTTGCCTTCGACCAGCACCTGCGCGGAGGAGCGGCCGGGGTAGGCGCCGAACAGCGCGGACACCATCTCCGTGCGTCCCGCACCCACCAGCCCGGCCACGCCGAGGATCTCGCCGCGGCGCACCGAGAAGCTCACGTCGTCGACGCGCTTGCGGTTGGGGTTGGTGACGTCCCAGCAGGTGACGTTGCGCGCTTCCAGCACCACGTCGCCCACGGTGTGCTCGACCTTGGGGAACAGCGAGGTCATCTCGCGGCCGACCATCATCGTGATGATGCCGTTGATGTCCAGCTCGGCGGCCGGGCGCGTGCCGATGTGCTTGCCGTCGCGGATGACGGTGATGGTGTCGCACACGCGCTTGACCTCGTCGAGCTTGTGCGAGATATAGACGCACGCCACGCCGCCGCGCTTGAGGTCTTCGATGATGGACAGCAGCACCTCGATCTCCTTGGCCGACAGCGACGACGTCGGCTCATCGAGGATCAGCAGGCGCGCGTTCTTGGCCAGTGCCTTGGCGATCTCGAACAGCTGCTGGTGGCCGCTGCCGTAGTTCATCACCGGGGCGGCCACGTTCACGTCGGTCAGGCGCAGGCGGGCGAGCAGTTCTTCGGCCTTGCGGTGCATGGCGTCGTAGTCCATGCGCCCGCCCGGCTTGGTGATCTCGTTGCCGAGGAAGATGTTCTCCGCCACCGAGAGCTGCTGCACCAGCATCAGCTCCTGGTGGATGATGACGATGCCCGCGTGCTCGCTGTCGCGCACCGAATGCGCGCGCAGCGGGGTGCCGTCCCACAGGATCTCGCCCTCGTAGGTGCCGTAGGGGTAGACCCCGGACAGCACCTTCATCAGGGTCGATTTGCCGGCGCCGTTCTCGCCGCACAGGCCGACGCACTCGCCCGGCCGCACGGCCAGGCTGACGCCGTCGAGCGCGCGCACGCCGGAGAATGCCTTGACGATGCTGCGCATCTCGAACAGGGTGCTGTTGTCCATGGCCTACCTCCTACTTCAACTGCAATGAAAGCGGCGCTTACTTGCCGTAGATCTGCTGGTGCGTGTAGAAGCCGTCCTTGATCACGACGTCCAGGTTGTCCTTGGTCAGCATGGTCGGCGTCAGCAGGATGGTGTCGACGTCCTTCTTGCCGTTGTTCAGCTTGGTGTTGAACTTGGGCGACGTGCCCTTGACCAGCTCGACGGCCATCTCGGCGGCGGTGTTGGCGATCTGCTTGATCGGCTTGTAGACCGTCACGGCCTGCGTGCCTTCGGCCACGCGGCGCACGCCGGCCAGGTCGGCGTCCTGGCCCGACACCGGCACCTTGCCCGCCAGCTTCTGGCCCGCCAGCGCCTGGATCGCGCCGCCGGCCGTGCCGTCGTTGGAGGCGACGATGCCCTGGATGTTGTTGCTGTTGGCGGTCAGCGCGTTCTCGACGATGCTCTGCGCCTTGGACGGATCCCACTCCGGCGTCCATTGCTGGCCGACGATCTTGATATCGCCCTTGTCGACCAGCGGCTTGAGCACCTTCATCTGGCCGTCGCGCAGCAGGCGGGCGTTGTTGTCGGTGGAGGCGCCGCCGAGCAGGAAGTAGTTGCCCTTGGGCGCCAGCTTGACCACGCCCTGGGCCTGCATCTCGCCCACCTTCTCGTTGTCGAACGACACGTAGCCGTCCACGTCGGCGTTGAGGATCAGGCGGTCGTACGAGACCACCTTGATGCCCTTCTTCTTGGCGCTGGCAATGGCGTTGCCCAGCACCTTGGAGTTGAACGGCACGATCACCAGCACGTCGACGTTCTGGGCGACCAGGTTTTCGATCTGGGCGATCTGCTTGGCTTCGTTGGCGTTGGCCGACTGTACGTTGACGGTGGCGCCCAGCTTCTTGGCGGCGTCGACGAAGTAGTCGCGGTCGTGCGTCCAGCGCTCGACGCGCAGGTCGTCGATCGAGAAGCCGATCACGGGGGCTTCCTTGCTGGCGAACGCCGGGGTGGCGGCCAGGCCACCGGCCAGGGTCAGTGCCGCGGCGGCGGCCAGGGTGTTCAGTACGCGGGAAATCATGAAGGTCTCCTGTGATGCGTAGGGGTCTTGTCGGTGCGTGCTTGCGCTTGCTGCTTGCGATCGGAATCGGAACGTCAGAACGTGATGCCGGACTTCAGGCCGACCACGAACGCATTCTTGTTCTGGCTCGTGCCGCCCGGATGCATGATGTACTGCAGATTAGGACGGAAGTACACAGACGGCACGGGCGACCAGCTGTAATACAGTTCGCTCACGTATTCGTAGCCGTCGCCCGCGATCGTGTTCTGGCCGGTGCGGGCGTTGGTCTGGCGCACGAAGTCGGCGAAGCGGCCGTTGTTGTGCGTTGCACCCACGGCAAAGCCGACCGTGTCGGCGAGGCGGTTGAACGGTCCCTTGTACTGCACGCCCACCGAGATCTGGTGGTCGGTCTGCGCGGTGTTGCGGTCGGCCTGCGAGACGTTCAGGAACACCGTGGCGCCGCGTCCGCCGGCCGTGCCGGTGACCTGCTGCTGCAGGTTGAGATAGGCGCCATATTGACCGTTGCGCGTGCGCGCGTCCAGGCCGGTGATGCCGCGCGGGTTGCCGTTCACGTCCTCATACAGGTCCTTGCCGTCGGACGTGTTGTACCAGACGCCGACCTTGTACGAGCCGGGGCGGCCGCCCAGGTTCGGCAGCCAGCCGAATTCCAGCGGGATCAGCGCGCCGGTGGTGCCGCTCGGGTTGTTCAGCTTCCAGCCGTTGTGGCTTGCCCAGCTGTCGTTCACATAGTTCGGGTTGACCTGGTACACGCCGATCTGCGCGTAAGTCTCTTGCGAGGTGTGGTACTTGATGCGCGTGCCCCACTGGCTGGTCGGCCAGTTGACCCAGTAGCTGCCGACCAGGTTGCCCGGCTGCGAGCCGCAGAAGGTCAGGTTCTGGAAGTCGCACGAGAACGAGAAGAAGTCTTCGCCCACGGTCACGCGGCCGGCCTTGATCTCCAGGCGGTCGTCCAGCAGCTTCTGGTTCAGCCAGAACTGCGTCAGGTGCCAGGTCTGGCCGCGCCCGTAGACTTCCTGGATCAGCATGTTGTTGCCGATGTTGGCGTCCGAACCCAGGTTGCGGCCGTTGCGGTCGGTGACGGTGGCCTGGAACGTGCCGCCCTTCCAGCCCCACAGCTTGTTGAGGTCGAGGGTGGTGCCCATGACCCATTGATCGGTGTAGCGCGTCAGGTGGTCGGTGCCGCCGCTGAAGTTGTGCGCGACTTCGCTGCCGTAGCCTAGGTTGAAGGTCACGCCCTGGTCGGCCAGGCGGGTGCGCAGGCCGCCCCAGTCGCCCAGCAGGTAGGGGCTGGTGGTGACGTCGTAGGCGTGGGCGCTGGCGGCGCAGAGCGCCAGCGCGGCGGCGGCAATGGCCGATGCGCCAAGGCGCCCGGCGGTTTGCTTGACGGCTGCGGCCTGCCGGCGCGCAGGCTTCGATTCGATGCCGAAGCGGCTCTCGAGCTCCATGGACTGTCTCCTGATTTGGACCGGCTGTCGCGTTGCGGCAGGGCGGTGTCGGCGTTTGTTATCGATCGTGCGGCGGGCCGACGGTCGCAAGAATGGGCAAAATTGACAGCGCTGTCAATCTGGGGGTTTGCCCTAATCTCTGGATAGAGATAGGACATGCAAGCCCCGATGTCAGAACGCGATGCGGGGGCACCGGGCGATTGATGCGGCGCGCAAAACCCAGGCGCCGGTGCAAGCCGCCCGGCCGGCGCGGTATCCGGCGATTGGCATCAACCTTGCTCTTGCAGCGCGGCCCCCCGCGCGCCCGGCAGGTGCGCGGGCGCGATCCCTTATCCAACCGAAGGAGCCCGACCATGCGACGCGAAGACGTGACCGACCTGATCGTCCTGCAGAAGATCAAGAAGCAGTTGAGCTGGGCGCGGCTCGCCGAGACGATCGGCCGCAGCAAGGAATGGAGCACCGCCGCGCTGCTCGGCCAGATGACGCTGACCGCAGCGCAGGCCGGTGGGCGAGGCGCTCGACCTGCCCGACGAGGCCGTCGCCCTTCTGCAGGTGGTGCCGTACAAGGGTTCGCTGCCGAGCGCCGTGCCGACCGATCCGCTGATCTATCGCTTCTACGAGCTGGTCAACGTGTACGGCACCACGCTCAAGGCGCTGATCCATGAGGAATTCGGCGACGGCATCATGAGCGCGATCGACTTCAGCATGGACCTGACGCGCGAGCCTGACCCGAAGGGCGACCGGGTGCGGATCGTGATGAGTGGGAAGTTCTAGCAATTTATGTCTGGCGAAACACTAGCCAAAACTCTCGGAGCCCCGTCTTTACAGGCTCGGGAGTTGTGACCCTACACCAGGAAACAGTACCGCAGAGCAGTAGGGAATCCGGCATGATTTTCACGAATTGAAAAGGAAGACATGCCATAAAGACGAGCAAGTTCACCGAAGCGCAGATAGCGTTCGCACTGAAGCAAGCGGAGCTGGGCACGAAGGTCGAGGAGGTGTGCCGCAAGTTGGGGATCAGCGAATTCGGAGCTACGCCGGATGCGGCAACTCGAGGAAGAGAAAGCGACTCGTCGGCATTGCTTGCACGCATCAAAGAGATTGCGGCCACTACGGCTATCACCGTGTGCACGTGATGCAGCAGCGGGAGAGCTGGAAAGACAATCACAAACGCGTCTATCACCTGTATCGAGCGGAAGGCTTGTCGCTGCGGCATAAACGCCCCAAGCGCAACAAGTCGGCGCGGCTACGCCAGCCCAAGAGCACTGTCATGGGCATCAACGAAATCTGGAGCATGGACTTTGTATCCGACGCGTTGCTCGACGGCCAGCGCTTGCGCGCGTTGACCGTGGTGGACAACTACACCAGGGAAAGCCTGGCCATCGAAGTCGGCCAAAGCCTGAAGGGGAAAGACGTTGTGCGAGTGCTCGATGCCGTTGTTGCCCAGCATGGCACGCCTCAAACCATCAAGGTGGACAATGGCACCGAGTTCATCTCGAAGGCGATGGACCGATCGCGAGGCAATCTCATATCGATTGGTCGTCATGGGTTGCTCTCCTTCTGCCCGAGGCCGCTTGGTCAACCAGTCACGCAAGAAGTTGACGAACCGTGTCCAGCGCTAGGACCAGTCGCATGGGCTGGGTCGTGAGCGAAACGAAACCGTATTTCTGATAGAAGCGAACCGCCGGGTCGTCAATGGCGTCCACTACGACGCATCGAACGCCGATGATGTCTGCTGTCTTGAGCGCGGCTTCCAGCGCATGCATCAGGAGGTATTCGCCTAGGCCCTGGCCCTGGTCTTTCTCGTCGACGGCAAGCCGACCCAGGAGCACTGCGGATACTTCTCGAGGAAGCTTCTGGTCCTGCATCCCCTCCGTTTGAATCAACGTGGCACTCAGGGCATAGTAGCCAGCGATCCGCTTCGAATCGCCGGCCCAAATCGCGACATACGTGCGCGACAAATCCTTTTCTTGATGCTGCTTGGCTGTTCTGCGCAGCCAGTCGTTCAACGAACTGTTCCCACAATCAAACGTGTTGCGGTCGTCGTTCGAGGTTAAAGGTCGAATCTGCAGTTCCAAGTTTGGTTTTCCTAAAGCGTTCCATCGCGCGCCGCAGGGCCTCGTTTGGCTTGGCAGGCTCATCGAGTAGCGCAACGAAGCGCCGGGATTGTTCCACTGTCAGCTTGATTGCCTTGATGGTTTCTTCGTGCTCGATAACCTGTTCGGCCGCACGCAGCGCGGACTGCAAAACGAACTGGTTGAGGGTACTACCCGAAAGATCTGCAGCCAGCTGCAGCAACTCTTGCTTGTCTGCACTCAATCGGGCGGTAATACGCCCGCGCGCCGTGGCTTCCGGAGCGCTCTCGTGCTTGATAGCCATTTCCTACCTCGTTGTGTTCCTAGCGGATATCCGCTGGCGCCTCTCGGCGGACAGCCTCATCCGGGTTGTTAGGGCCACCGGCCCACTGAGACGTCATCGACGCCTCCCTTTTCAGGAAGGTCTAGCATAGGGCGACTGGCGCCAAAATGCAACCATCGGTGTCAAAATGGCACATCAAATGTCAATATGTGATCAAAAAGTTACCCTGTGGCCTTACACCGGAATTAGTAACGCCCAGAAGTAGAGATTTCCGGCGTCGTTGAATCGTCCATCGAGGCGCTCTTCCTTGCCTGACGGGCGAATTCGTCGGGTGTCGCCCACTGCAATGCAGAGTGGGGGCGACTTTCGTTATAGTGCCGCCGCCAGTCGGCGATTTTGCTCTGAGCATCCTCCAGGGACAAAAACCAGTGCTCATTCAGGCATTCCTGCCGGAACCGCCCGTTGAAGCTTTCCACCTTGGCATTGTCGGTGGGCGTGCCTGGCCGACTAAAGTCGAGCTCGACGCCGTGCTCGTATGCCCATCGGTCCATCGCCTTCGAGATGAACTCGGTGCCATTGTCCACCTTGATGGTTTGAGGCGTGCCATGCTGGGCAACAACGGCATCGAGCACTCGCACAACGTCTTTCCCCTTCAGGCTTTGGCCGACTTCGATGGCCAGGCTTTCCCTGGTGTAGTTGTCCACCACGGTCAACGCGCGCAAGCGCTGGCCGTCGAACAACGCGTCGGATACAAAGTCCATGCTCCAGATTTCGTTGATGCCCATGACAATGCTCTTGGGCTGGCGTAGCCGCGCCGACTTGTTGCGCTTGGGGCGTTTATGCCGCAGCGACAAGCCTTCCGCTCGATACAGGTGATAGACGCGTTTGTGATTGTCTTTCCAGCTCTCCCGCTGCTGCATCACGTGCACACGGTGATAGCCGTAGCGGCCGCAATCTCTTTGATGCGTGCAAGCAATGCCGACGAGTCGCTTTCTCTTCCTCGAGTTGCCGCATCCGGCGTAGCTCCGAATTCGCTGATCCCCAGCTTGCGGCACACCTCCTCGACCTTCGTGCCCAGCTCCGCTTGCTTCAGTGCGAACGCTATCTGCGCTTCGGTGAACTTGCTCGTCTTCATGGCATGTCTTCCTTTTCAATTCGTGAAAATCATGCCGGATTCCCTACTGCTCTGCGGTACTGCTTCCTGGTGTAGGGTCACAACTCCCGAGCCTGTAAAGACGGGGCTCCGCGGCCGGTGCAGCGCTAGTGGGAAAGGACAGGCGCACGCTGCCTAAACGCATTATTGGACGAAGCCATCGCAAGAGCGCGGAAATCCGCATCCGGCAACGGCCGGCTGAAGTAGTAGCCCTGACCCGCGTCGCACTTCATGCCGCGCATGCGGGCCAGATCGCTTTCCGTCTCGATGCCTTCGGCGATCACGCGCATGCCGAGCCCGTGGGCCATGTCCACCACGGCTTCGAGCATGCGGCAGACGTGCGTGGCCAGGCGGGAGCGCCATACCATGCGGCGATCGATCTTCAGGATATTGAAGGGCGCAAGGCAGAGGCGGCGCAGCGTCGAGGCGCCCGTGCCGAAATCGTCGATCGCGCAGTCGATGCCGTTCAGCCGCCAGTGCGCGACGGCGCCGGCGATGTTGCTGTCGCTGATGCCGGGGGCGCTGTCTTCCGTGACTTCGATCGTGATGCCGGCGCAGGTGCCGGCCGCTGCGTTGATCTGCTGCACGATGGTTTCCGCCCAGGCCGCGGAGACGATGTGCGCGCTCGGGATGTTGATGGAGAGCTTGAGCGGGGTCGGCGTCTTCTGCAAGGACTGGCTGATGTCGGCGGCGGCGCGGATCAGTTGATCGATCAGGTCTTGGCCGAGGCCGAGGTCTTCCAGCGTGGGCAGGAAATGGTCCGGGCCCAGCACGCCCAGATCGGGATGCCGCCAGCGGACCAATCCCTCGGCGCCGAGCAGCACGCCGGTGGCGAGGCAGTACTGCGGCTGGAAGAACACCGAGATCTCGCCGGAGCGATAGGCGCGCAAGATCGCCTGCGCCGAGAACCGCTGCGCAACGGCATCCGGCAGCGCGCCCTCGCGGTGGCGGGCCGAGGGCGCGCCTGCGAGGCAGAGCATGTCGGTGAAGTCGAACAGCCGCAGCGGTTCACCGGCGAAGATGAGCCGCACGTTCTCGCCGTTCCTCAGCCGTGCGTATTCGGAGATCGCGTGCTGGATCCGCCGGTCCGACAGGCCGCTCACGATGATGTATCCGCCGCGGCCGCTGTCGGCCAGCGCGTCGATCAGCTGCAGGATCGGCGTGCCCGGCAGCCAGGAGGAAATGACAAAGAGCTTGAACGGCCGCTCGCGGACCTGCGCGAGCAGGTCGGCGGTAGTGGACACGCTCGATACGGCCGTGATGCCCAGCCGCTGCAGCAGCCGGCTCACGTAGCAGCGCTGCAGTTCGTTCTCGCAGGCGATCAGCGCGTGCTCGATATTGACGAAGGGTGCCTGGGGATTGCCGGTATGCATATGAGGCCTGGTCGATGATGCGAACGGACATGGGTTCGCGGATAATCGACAGTGTGGTGGCCGGCATCCTCCGGGACGATGGCGGTCGGCCCAATGACGCTTGGGCGATCGCCCAAAAGTGTTTCAGGCAGGGACCATCGCAGCGCTGCGTGCCGCCGCCGAGGTGATGCCGATGCCGCGCGCCTCGGCCGGCCGGCGCTTCTCCATGTCCCGTTGTCTTCTTCCCGCCGCTTGCTTCGCACGTTGATATGCCCCAAAGGCTACTGACCAAGACCGGCCGATATTCCAGGCGTGTGCTCTACGGGTGCACGGCCGCGCTGTCCATCGCGATCGTGGGGGCCGTGCTGCTGCTCGGCCGCGGCATCATCGATCAGTACGGCGACAGGCAGGTCGCGCGGTTCGTCAGGACGAGCGGCGAGGTGCGGACCGAGGTGGACGGACTGTCCGCAAGGCTGGCGCAGTTCGCCGATCTCTACGAAGGGGTCTGGAATCTGCGCCAGAACGACGTGGTGCCAACACGGCGCTATGCCGGCAAGCTTGCCGCCGACCGGGGCGCGACCGTGACCGGAGCGGACCTGACCGCCACGCCGGTCACGCTGATCAGCTCGCTCGACAGGCCGGCCGACGGCGCGCGCCTGGCAATGGCGCTGCGGGTGCTGCGCGACGTTTCCGGCGCGCCGCTGATGGATGCGCAGAAGCTGGGCGTGACGCTCGACGGGTTCCTGTACACGCCGGATGCGACGTTTCTGGCGGCCTTTCCGGCGCTGCGTCCGGCCGATCTGCGGAGCGCGCGCGAGCAGGGGCCGCAGCCCTTCATCCGCGAGCGCATCGCCGCCGTGGAGCAGCGCATTGCGTCGTCGGCGCCGGAGGCCGTCCGCGGCCGCCGTCCGCTGTGGTATCCGGCGGACGAGACCAACGGGCATGCCTCGGTATCGCAGCTCATCGTGCCGATGTACCGCGACAACGCGCGCGTTCTAACGATCGCGCTCACGTTGCCGGATGCGCAGTTCACGCGCTTCTTCCTGCGCAAGGAAAGCCGCAGGCCGGGGTTCTTCCTGCTGAGCCAGACCGGCCAGCGGAGCCTGGGCGATCTGCCGGCCGACCTGGAGGAAAGGCGGCTGCTGGACACGGTTCTGGCGAATGCCGACTGGTCGCGGCAGGCCGGCGCCGAGCCGACCACCTTCTACAAGGATGGCGTCTTCTTTGTGAGCCGGCGTATCGCCGGGCCCGACTGGATCGCGGTGTATGCGTATCGATGGCAGGACGTGTGGTCCGACCTCCAGCATGAATTCTTCGCCGGCATGGTCTTCTGCGTGCTGGTGCTCGGGTTGCTGTGGGCCACGGCCGCCTACTTCGATCTGCGTGTGACCCGGCCCCTGCTCAGCGACGCGAAGAAGCTGATCGAAGCCGAGCATTTCAGCAAGGCCATCATCGATACCTTGCCGATCGGGATCGGTGTCTACTCGCCGGAGACCGATTCGATCCTGCTGGAGAACAGCGTGGCGGTTCGCATGCTGGGCAATGTCTCCAACGAGCAGCGGCTGCGCTTCTACCGGCACGTCATGCACGAACGCGATGCCGAGCCGGTGCCGGGCGCACGGCACTCCTTCATCGAGGTGCGATGGGAGCGCGCCGAAGGGCAGAGCAGCTATATCGGCGTGGCGTCGTCATGGACCCGGTTCGGCGGACGCTCGGCCGTCCTCCTCGGGCTGGTGGACATGAACGAGCGCAAGGCCAACGAGATCCTGCTGATGGAGGCGAAGCAGACCGCCGACGAGGCCAACCGGGCCAAGTCGATGTTCCTGGCCATCGTCGGCCACGAGATCCGGACGCCGCTGCACGGCGCGATGGGCCATCTGGAATTGCTGGCGCGCAGCGCGCTCAGCCTGGAGCAGCGGGAATGGGTGGACATGACCAGCCGCTCGTTCGATGCCCTGCTGACACTCGTCAACGATCTGCTCGACTCGACCAAGCTCGAGGCCAACGCGCTGCAGATCAGTCCGGTGCCGATGTGTCCGAACGAAGTGCTCGAACGATGCGCGCGCAGCTTCGGTGCGGCGATTGTTCAGGGCGGTGTCGCCTTCCACTGCATCACCGATCCGGACCTCGACCTCGTCGTCGACGGCGATGACCAGCGCCTGACGCAGATCCTGCAGAACCTGCTGAGCAACGCGGCCAAGTTCACCGAACGGGGCACGATCACGATCGCCTCGCGTTGCCTGAAACGGGAGGACGGGAAGGTCTGGGCACGCTTCGAAGTGGCCGATACCGGCATCGGGATCCCGGCCGCGATGCAGTCGACCATCTTCAATCCGCTGGCGCAGGCCGACGACAGCATCAGCCGGCGCTTTGGCGGTACCGGCCTCGGCCTGTTCCTGTGCCGCAATCTCGCGCATCTGATGGGCGGGCGGATCAGCGTGCGCAGCGAGCCCGGCATCGGCAGCGCGTTCCGTGTGGACCTGCCGTTCGCGCAGAACACGCGGGCGCCGGCGCCCCCGCCCCCGGTGCTGACCGGACTATCGGTCGAACTGCTGTGCCCGGTTTCGCAGTGGCGCGGCATGCTGGCCGAGCGCCTGCGGCGCTGGGGGGCGACCGTCCGGCCGGCGGAGGCTTCGGCCGCCGAGCCGTTGCATATCCGCCTGGCCGTGGAGGCGGACGGCCGCGCATGGCATGCGGCCGACCTGGGCACGGTGCCGCTGCTGGGCACGGTATTCGTCACGGCCAAGGGGCCGCTGCATGCGCACCGCGATGGGCAGAAGATCGAAGTCAGCTCGTTCACGCGCGAAGGGCTGCTGGCCGCGTTGACGGAATTGACCGGCGCCGCCGCGAGACCGGCCGAGACGCCGGTGTCCATGGCCGTCGACGAAGGCCTCGGAGCGGATCTGGATATCCTGGTGGCCGAGGACGATGCGGTCAACCGTACCCTGATCCGGCACCAGCTGGCCGCCTTGGGCTGCCAGCGCGTGCGGGTGGCCGTGGATGGCGTGGAAGCGCTCGAGATGTGGCTCGAGCGGCGCGCGGACCTGGTCATCACCGATCTGGGCATGCCGCGGCTGGACGGCATCGGCCTGCTGCACAAGCTGCGCGAGCTCGACCCGCGGGCGCGCGTGATCGCCACCTCGGCTTCGGTCTCGGCGGAGATCAAGGCCGATGTCGAGCAGTTCTCGAGTCTGCTGCAGAAGCCGGTCTCGCTGGGCGATCTCAGGCGCATCCTGAGGCAGGAGATGCTGTCGCGAACGGCTTCGCCCACGCCGGCCGTGGCCGAACCGGTGCGCGCGGACGCGCTCGATGCCCTGCTGCGCCAGGCCTTCCGCACCGAATGGAACAAGGAGCGCAAATCCATCGAGCAGGCGCTGGCCGGCAAGGACATGGATGCGCTGCGCCGGCGTGTGCACCGGTTGCAGGGTGCGCTGATGGCACTGGGCGCCGACGCACTGGTCGAGGAGCTGCGCGGCCTCCAGGACATCTATTCTCGGGCGGATTGGGCGCTGATCGCCATCCGCTGCCACCAGCTGCTGGCGCACGTGGACGCGTCAGTGGGCTGAAGGCCCATCGGGCGGCCTTCCCGGTCGCGCTGGTGCTCCGCCCCGGGGGATGGCTTGCTCCGGAGATTCGCGGCTAGGCCGGTGGCACGCGTCCGCTCAATTCGCGCAGCACGGCCGCCAGTTCAACGTCGTTCTTGACGCCGAGCTTCTTCATTGCCGCGACCTTCTGGTTGCTGATCGTCTTGGGGCTGCGCTTGAGCCGGTCGGCGATTTCTCCGATCGTCAGCCCGTCCGCCGTCATCTGCGCCACGATGACTTCCCGCGTGGAGAGGGCCTCCACGCCCACCATGCCGTGCTTGCCGTAGCGGGCGGAGAGCAGGGCCGCGGACAGCGAACCTGGCACATACAGGCTGCCGCCGGCCACCTTGCGGACGGCGGCTGCCAGGTTGCCGAAATCGGCACGGCTCTTGCCGATGAATCCGGATGCGCCCAGGCCGAGGGTGGCCGAGACGATGGAAGGCGTGGAATGGGCGCTGAGCAGCAGGATCCGCGTGTCCGGCACCAGCCGTCGCAGCCGCTGCAGCAGGTGCAGGCCGTCGGCCTGCGGATCACTTTCGAATTCGTAGTCGCACAGGAGGACGTCCACCGGGTGCTCGGCAAGTTGCTTCAACAACTGCTCGATCGTTTCGCAGGTGAATAGGACTTCGATGTCCGGGTGATCCTTGAGCATGCTGGTTGCGCCAAGGAGGACGATCGGATGGTCATCTGCGATGCCTACCTTGATTCTGGACATGATTTCCCCGCTTTCCGTCTGGTGACTTGCACAAGGCGGCATGATACGCCGGTGAATCTAGCCGGGGGCGCATATCAAGGAAATGAAATTTAGGCAGATGCCCATGCTTCTTTGGGCAGCCGATCATGGGAGGTTGAACCGCTACAAATGAATATCTATGCATGCCAATACACCATATTTGGAGTGCATAGAAATGAACAGAATATTTGTAGATCATCTCCCCTTTTTTTCAAGAACTTTGACAGTAGGTAGCACGCCAGATAATGGCGTTACGTACATTTTTGGCAAACCAAAGGCTGATACCCCTGGCCGGTCGAATAAAGGTGCTGCAGCTTTGTTCGGACTTGCGATCGTGGTTTTCAGCGCCATGCCGCAATACGCTTGCGCAGAAATGTTGTTGCAAAACGATCCGGGAACGAATTGTGGAAGCGTGGGTGATGCATATGCCTGGGCGCGAGGCGATGGGTATTCGGGTTGTAAGGTCGGTTACGAAGCCGCAAAAAATTTGGCAAAGGGCACAGCATTCGGCAATAGCCTGGGTCAACTATCGCCTGGTACGAACATTCTCGTCTACGGGTCGACGCTCCGTGCTGGTATGAATGACGAAGTGACACCCCTCGATTCGATGAATATCGGTGGCCATCTCGACGTATGGGGAGCCAGCGGCTTTCACGGCGGTGTCGATATGAATAATTCCGCCATCAAAAACCTTGCTGACGGCACGCTGTCGGCCACCAGCACCGAGGCGGTGACTGGCAGGCAACTGAACGCCACCAACACGAACATCACCAATCTGCAGAACAGCATCAAGAGCATCAGCAGTTCGGCGAGCCTGGTGCAGCAATCGGCAGCGGGCAAGGACATCACAGTGGCCAAGGACCTGGACGGTGACGCGGTGGACTTCAGCGGCAAGAAGCTGAGCGACAGCACGACGTTCTCGCGCAAGCTGACGGGTGTGGCGGAGGGGGCGTTGTCGGCGACGAGTACGGATGCGGTGAGCGGCAAGCAGCTCTATACGACGAACCAGAACCTGAGCACGACGAACCAGAATCTGGCGGACACGAACAAGAGCCTGGCCGAGACGAACAAGAACGTGTCGGCGACCACGACCAACATCACGAACCTGCAGAACACGGTGAACAACATCAGCAGCGGTTCGGCGGGTCTGGTGCAGCAGTCGGCCGCGGGCAAGGACATCACGGTGGCCAAGGACCTGGACGGTGACGCGGTGGACTTCAGCGGCAAGAAGCTGAGCGACAGCACGACGTTCTCGCGCAAGCTGACGGGTGTGGCGGAGGGGACGTTGTCGGCGACGAGCACGGATGCGGTGAGCGGCAAGCAGCTCTATACGACCAACCAGAACCTGAGCACGACGAACCAGAATCTGGCGGACACGAACAAGAGCCTGGCCGAGACGAACAAGAACGTGTCGGCGACCACGACCAACATCACGAACCTGCAGAACACGGTGAACAACATCAGCAGCGGTTCGGCGGGTCTGGTGCAGCAGTCGGCCGCGGGCAAGGACATCACGGTGGCCAAGGACCTGGACGGTGAGGCGGTGGACTTCAGCGGCAAGAAGCTGAGCGACAGCACGACGTTCTCGCGCAAGCTGACGGGTGTGGCGGAGGGGACGTTGTCGGCGACGAGCACGGATGCGGTGAGCGGCAAGCAGCTCTATACGACCAACCAGAACCTGAGCACGACGAACCAGAATCTGGCGGACACGAACAAGAGCCTGGCCGAGACGAACAAGAACGTGTCGGCGACCACGACCAACATCACGAACCTGCAGAACACGGTGAACAACATCAGCAGCGGTTCGGCGGGTCTGGTGCAGCAATCGGCAGCGGGCAAGGACATCACCGTGGCCAAGGACCTGGACGGTGACGCGGTGGACTTCAGCGGCAAGAAGCTGAGCGACAGCACGACGTTCTCGCGCAAGCTGACGGGTGTGGCGGAGGGGGCGTTGTCGGCGACGAGTACCGATGCGGTGAGCGGCAAGCAGCTCTATGCGACGAACCAGAACCTGGCGAGTACCAACAAGGACCTGGCCAATACCAACACGCGCCTGACGACGGCCGAGGGCAACCTGTCGTCGAACACGACGAGCATCACGAACCTGCAGAACACGGTGAACAACATCAGCAGCGGTTCGGTGGGTCTGGTGCAGCAATCGGCAGCGGGCAAGGACATCACGGTGGCCAAGGACCTGGACGGTGACGCGGTGGACTTCAGCGGCAAGAAGCTGAGCGACAGCACGACGTTCTCGCGCAAGCTGACGGGTGTGGCGGAGGGGGCGTTGTCGGCGACGAGCACGGATGCGGTGAGCGGCAAGCAGCTCTATACGACGAACCAGAACCTGAGTACGACGAACCAGAATCTGGCGGACACGAACAAGAGCCTGGCCGAGACGAACAAGAACGTGTCGGCGACCACGACCAACATCACGAACCTGCAGAACACGGTGAACAACATCAGCAGCGGTTCGGCGGGTCTGGTACAGCAATCGGCAGCGGGCAAGGACATTACGGTGGCCAAGGACCTGGACGGTGACGCGGTGGACTTCAGCGGCAAGAAGCTGAGCGACAGCACGACGTTCTCGCGCAAGCTGACGGGTGTGGCGGAGGGGACGTTGTCGGCGACGAGCACGGATGCGGTGAGCGGCAAGCAGCTCTATACGACCAACCAGAACCTGAGCACGACGAACCAGAATCTGGCGGACACGAACAAGAGCCTGGCCGAGACGAACAAGAACGTGTCGGCGACCACGACCAACATCACGAACCTGCAGAACACCATCAAGAACATCAGCGGCGGCTCGGCGGGTCTGGTGCAGCAGTCGGCAGCGGGCAAGGACATCACGGTGGCCAAGGACCTGGACGGTGAGGCGGTGGACTTCAGCGGCAAGAAGCTGAGTGACAGCACGACGTTCTCGCGCAAGCTGACGGGTGTGGCGGAGGGGACGTTGTCGGCGACGAGTACCGATGCGGTGAGCGGCAAGCAGCTCTATACGACGAACCAGAATGTGTCGAAGTTGTCGGCGAACGTCACGGACGTGAGTGATAGCGTCACCAACATCAAGAACACGATGAACACCATCGTGAACGGCGGCGGGCTCAAGTACTTCCACGCGAACTCGACGCTGGACGATGCGCAGGCGATGGGCCTCGAGTCGATCGCGTTCGGCGGCGCGGCCGTCGCGGCCGGTATGAACTCGATGGCGATGGGCGGCAATGCCCGGGCGATGGCGGGCAACGCTGTGGCCTTGGGCGCGGGTTCGGTGGCGGACCGCGCGAACACGGTGTCGGTGGGCTCGGCGGGCAAGGAGCGCCAGATCACCAACGTGGCGGCCGGTACGGCGGACACGGATGCCGTGAACGTTGCCCAGCTGAAGGCGGCCGGCATCATCAACGGCAGCGGCAGGACCAACGCCACGGTGACGTACGGCACCAACGCAGACGGCTCGGCGGACTACGGCAACGTGACGCTGGGCGGCGGCAACGCGCCGGCCGGCACGGCGATCCACAACGTCGCGGCCGGCACGGCCGAGACCGACGCGGTGAACGTCAGGCAGATGAACGCGGCCATTGCCAGCGTGCAGAAGGTGAGCAACACCAACGACCCGATGTTCGCGGCGGACGGCGACCGCGCTGTCAAGCGCGCGAGCGCCAAGGGCACGCATGCCACGGCGATGGGTGCCGCGGCCAGCGCGGGCGGCGACCAGTCGGTCGCGACGGGCCACAACGCGCAGTCGGGCGGCGACAGCTCGGTCGCGATGGGCGCGAATGCGAAGGCGACGGCGAATCATGCGGTTGCCGTGGGCTCGGGTTCGGTAGCGAACCGCGCGAACACGATGTCGGTGGGCTCGGCGGGCAACGAGCGCCAGATCACCAATGTTGCGGCCGGTGTGCAGGGTACCGATGCGGTCAACGTGAGCCAGCTGAGCCAGGCGGTCTATGCGGCCGTCGGCGATCTGCCGGCGGGAACGACGGCCAGGCAGTACACGGATGAGCAGATCGGCATGGTGCGGCAGGGGATCAACCAGGTGGCGCGCGGCGCTTACAGCGGTATCGCAGCGGCGACCGCGCTGACGATGATTCCGGACGTCGATCAGGGCAAGTCGATCGCGATCGGTATCGGCAGCGCGACCTACAAGGGCTATCAGGCGGTTGCGCTGGGCGCCTCGGCACGCATCTCGCACAACCTGAAGGCCAAGATGGGCGTGGGCTACAGCAGCGAAGGCACGACGGTCGGCATGGGCGCGTCGTATCAGTGGTAAGTCCATGTGAACCCGTGGGCCGCTCAGTGGCAAGGTTCGGGCGCCGATCGGCATCCCGCTTCGGCGCGGCGGGCCCCGGGTTCTCCCATATCGCACGGCGCAAGTCGTCCCGATGAGATGAAAAAGAACTACTGCGACACCAATGTCTATGAAGCGGCGAAGGCGCGGCTCCGGCTGGTATTTACGCATTTCACGCAGGTCTGCGTTGCGTTCAGCGGCGGCAAGGACAGTTCGGTCACGCTGCACCTGGCGCTAGAGGTGGCGAAGGAGGTGGGGCACGGGCCGTTGCACGTGCTCTTTCTGGACCTGGAGGGGCAATACCGCGCCACCATCGATCACGTCACGGAGATGCTCAGCCGCGACGACGTGCGCCCATGGTGGGTGTGCCTGCCGATCAACCTGCGCAATGCGTCCAGCGCGCTGGAGCCTTTCTGGTGCGCGTGGGAGCCGGGCCGCGAGGCAGACTGGATCCGCCCGATGCCGACGCATCCGGCGGTGATCAGCGACCCGGCGTACTTTCCCTTCTACCGCTTCCGGATGGAGTTCGAAGCGTTCGTCCCCGCCTTCAATGCGTGGCTGTCGCGCGATACGCCGACCGCCGTCCTGGTCGGCATCCGCTCGGACGAATCGCTCAACCGCTATCTCGCCGTGAAGCGCCGCGCCAAGCTCAAGAAGTGCGCCTGGACGCCGCCGGGCACCGACCGGCCGATTCCCTGGAGCGCGCGCGATCATGCGCGCAGCCGTGCGGTGACCTTCTTCCCGATCTACGACTGGCGCTTCGAAGACCTGTGGCGCTACGTGGCCGAGCGCGGCCTTGCCTACAACCGCCTTTACGACCAGATGTACCGGGCCGGCGTCGCCCACTCGCAGATGCGCATCTGCCAGCCCTACGGCGATGATCAGCGCAGGGGCCTCGATCTCTACCACCGCATCGAGCCGGGCACGTGGTTCCGCGTGGTCCGGCGCGTGTCGGGCGCCAACTTCGCGGCCCGCTATTCGCGGCAGAAGCTGCTGGGGTATCGCGGTGGCCTGGGCCTGCCGCCGACCTTCAGCTCGTGGCGGCAGTACAGCGAGTTCCTGCTGCGCAGCCTGCCGGTGCCGCTGCAGCGGGTCTACGGCCGGCGCATCGATCGGTTCATCGCGTGGTGGGGCGAGCGCGGCTACCCGCTGGCGCGCTGGCCCGACGCAGGCCTGCCCGCGCTGGAAAACCGCAAGAAGCAGCCTTCGTGGCGGCGCATTGCCCTGTCGCTTCTGAAGCAGGATATGGCGCGCTCCCTGTCGTTCGGCTGTGCCCGAGGGGATACCGATGTGCTGACGGCGATGGCATCACGGGCGGAGGCGATATGCGCATCGAATGCAATGTCCTGACGCTGCGGTCGCTCGACGATGAAGCCGCCTTCTTCGCGCTCCTGGGGCGGTTTTTCGCCAGCCCGGGTGTCCGGCGGGCGTGTGGGGGCTATCCCTTGAACGACGGCCCGCGCTATCGCTGGTTCGTGGCCCAGTGCCGGCGTGACGGGCGCGCGCTCGCCTTCATCAGCATCGAAGAACAACCGGGCGTCGTGCGCATCCGCCAAGGCTATGTGCGGCCCGAGGCGCGCGGGCGCGGGCTCTTCCGGGAACTGCGCGGGCGGGTCCTGGCACACATCGAGCAGCTGCAGGCGACGGCGGTCGCGCGCCTGCCCGCGGCGGCCGCCGAACATCTTCAACCCTACGGATTCATCGTCAGCGGCACGCGCGGCCGCTGGGTCATCCTGGAGAAAGCGCCGCATGAAACCCCATGATCTGCTGCCGCGGGCGGAAGCCCTCTTCCGCGAACTCGGTGACATGCCGCTCCCGGAGAGGGTGGCGGCGCTCAACGCGCTGCGCCGGATCCTGCATGCGCACAGCCCGTTTCGCGATGAGCCGACCGACTGCGTGCAATGGGTGCAGGGGGACCTGGTGCATGGCAACACGTACAACCCGAACGCGATCGCGCCGCCGGAGATGGCGCTGCTGGAGCGCTCGATCCGGGCCGATGGCTACACGCAGCCGATCGTCACGCATCGCGCGCCGCTGTATTTCGAGGTGGTGGACGGCTTTCATCGCCAGCGCATCGGCACGGAGTCGGTGGCGATCCGCGCGCGGCTGCACGGCTACCTGCCGATCGTGGCGATCCGGGCCGATCGGGGCGGCGTCGACGATCGCATCGCGGCGACGATCCGGCACAACCGCGCGCGCGGCGTGCACGGCGTGCGCCCGATGACCGAGGTCGTGATCGCCCTGCTGCGCGCGGGGTGGAGCGATAGCGACGTCGCCGCGGAACTGGGGATGGACAGCGAAGAAGTCTTCCGCTTCAAGCAGGTCTCGGGCCTGCCGGAGCTTTTCCGGGATCGCCCCTACTCCATGTCATGGGATTGAGCCGGGAGACTGCGCAGCGCCGCCATCCGGGCGGAGGCGTTCGCCGACGCGACGGTCGCATGCGCTTCAGGCGCTGTCCCGCTCCACCAGCGTGAAGCCGACGTCGACCGTGCGGCGCGCCGCGTCGCCGTGCTCGATGCGCTCGATCAGCAGCGAGGCCGCCAGCTTGCCGATGCCCGTGCCGTCGATGCGGATGGTGGTGAGGGCGGGCGTGGTGTCGCGGGCGAATGCCTGGTCGCCGTAGCCCACCACGCGCAGCTGTGCCGGCACGGCAAGGCCCCGGTGGCCGGCTTCCATCAGCACGCCCAGCGCGAGGATGTCGGCGCCGCAGAACACGGCGTCGATGTCGGGATGCCGATCGAGCAGCTCGCCCAGCGCGCGCCGGCCGTCGCCCAGCCCGGCGGGCGATTCCGCGGCGATCACGGGGATGCCGGCGCTGTTCCCGAACGCCTTCACGAAGGCCTGCGCGCGCGCCTGCGCGCGGCGGTCGTTCGGCGTGATGACGGCGGGGCGTTGCGCGCCGCGCTGCTTCAGATAGCGGGCCGCCGCCTGCCCGACCTTCTGGTGCGAGAAGCCGACCAGCATGTCGAGCGGCGTGCGCGTGATGTCCCACGTCTCCACCACCGGAACGCCGGCGGCCTGCAGCTTCTGCCGCACGCTGGCCGAGTGCGCGACGCCGGTGAGCACGATGCCCGCGGGGCGCCGTCCGACGATGGCGTCGAGCAGCGCGTCTTCGCGCGATTCGTCATAGCCGCTCTGCCCGATCAGCAACTGGTAGCCCGCCGCCGCCAGCTTGGTGGTCAGCGCGGCGATGGTCTCCTGGAACACGCTGCCCGCGATGGTGGGGATCAGCGCGACGATCAGCCGGCTGCGGTTCGATGCCAGGGAGCCGGCCACCAGGTCGGGCGTGTAGCCGGTCTGGCGCACGGCTTCGCGCACGCGCCCGAGCGTGTCGGCCGAAACCAGCTCCGGCGTGTTCAGCGCCCGCGATACCGTGACCTTGGTCACGCCGACCAGCCTGGCGAGATCGCTCAATGTGATGCGCCCGGTGCTTTTGCGCGCGCGGCGCGCGGGGGCGGGCGCGGTTTCTGCGACAGACGCGTTGGAGGATTTGGTCACGGGTGGTTGTCGGCCGGCTAGGGAAAAGGAGGGCTAGCAATTATCGCAAAAGCCGTCTAGGATTGCCCGAATGTTACCGGTTACATAAACCGGTAACATCAAAACCCCACCATCAAGAACGGCTGCACCGAAGACAGCCACGGAGGAGCAAGGATGCTGCAGGCAACCCAGGCCGATCGCGTGACCGACAACGGCCCGCTGATCCGGCTGAACCCGGCCGACAACGTGCTGATCGCCCGCGCGGCACTGTCGCTCGGGCAGCCGCTGTCGCTGGGCGGCGCGACGGTGCGGCTGCGGGCCCAGGTGCCGGCCGGCCACAAGATCGCCGCCTGCCGCATCGCGCGCGGCGAGGCGATCCGCAAGTACGACACCGTCATCGGCCGCGCCGCGCGCGACATCGAGCCGGGCGAGCACGTGCACACGCACAACGTCGAGCTGATCGATTTCGAGCGCGACCCCGGCTTCTGCCAGGATGTGCGCCCCGTCGACTACCTGCCCGAGGCGCAGCGCGCCACCTTCCAGGGCATCGTGCGGCCGGACGGGCGCGTGGCCACGCGCAACTTCATCGGCATCCTGGCCTCGGTCAACTGCTCGTCCAGCGTCATCAAGAACATCGCCGCGTGGTTCACGCCGCAGCGGCTGGCGCCGTTTCCCAACGTGGACGGCGTGGTCGCCTTCGCGCAGACGAGCGGCTGCGGCATGTCTTCGCCGTCGGAGCATTTCGATGTGCTGCGCCGCACGCTGGCCGGCTATGCGCGGCACCCGAACCTGGCCGGCGTGCTGATCGTCGGCCTGGGCTGCGAGCGCAACCAGGTGGCCGATCTGATGGCCTCGCAGGGCCTGGAGACCGGCAAGCTGATGCACACGCTGGTGATGCAGGAGACCGGCGGCACGCGTGCCACCATCGAGGCGGGCATCGATGCCATCCGGAAGATGCTGCCGCAGGCGAACGACGTGGCGCGCCAGCCGGTGAGCGCCAGCCACCTGAAGATCGGCCTGGAGTGCGGCGGCTCGGACGGCTTCTCGGGCATCACCGCCAACCCGGCGCTGGGCGCGGCGATGGACCTGCTGGTGCGCCACGGCGGCACGGCCATCCTGTCGGAGACGCCCGAGATCCATGGCGTGGAATACATGCTGACGCGCCGCGCGGTGTCGCCCGAGGTCGGCCAGAAGCTGCTCGACCGCCTGGCCTGGTGGGAGCGCTATACGCACGGCCACAACGGCCAGTTCAACGGCGTGGTGGGCCCGGGCAACCAGCAGGGCGGCCTGGCCAACATCTTCGAGAAGTCGCTCGGCTCGGCCATGAAGGGCGGCACCACGCCGCTGCAGGCCGTCTACGAATACGCCGAGCCGATCGACCGCGCCGGCTTCGTCTTCATGGATTCGCCGGGCTACGACCCGGTCGCCGTGACGGGCCAGATCGCCAGCGGCGCCAACCTGATCTGCTTCACCACCGGGCGCGGCTCGATGTTCGGCTCCAAGCCCGCGCCCACCCTCAAGCTCGCCAGCAACACGCCGATGTTCACGCGGCTGGAGGAGGACATGGACATCAACTGCGGCCGCATCCTCGACGGCGAGCGCTCGGTGGAAGCGATGGGGCAGGATATCTTCGAACACATCCTGCGCGCTGCCTCGGGCGAGCGCACCAAGAGCGAATTGCTCGGTCTGGGCGATCATGAATTCGTGCCCTGGCATATGGGCATCGTGAGCTGACGCCTCGACGCGCGGCCCGACAGAACGACATCACACATACAGGAGACCAACCATGCAGGACACCCCACAACGCGGACAGCGCTCCAAGGTGCGCTGGCTCGTCGCCGGCCTCATGTGGGCGGCGATCGCCATCAACTACATCGACCGCACCGTGCTGTCGGCCGCCGCGCCGCACATCCAGAAGGAGTTCCACCTGAGCGCGGTGGAGATGGGCATCGTGATGTCGGCGTTCTTCTGGTCGTACGCGCTGCTGCAGCTGCCGGCGGGCATCCTGGCCGACCGCTTCGGACAGAAGAAGGTGCTGGGCTTCGCGGTGCTGTGGTGGTCGCTGGCGACGGCGGTGACGGGGCTGGCCACCGGCTTCAAGTCGCTGGTGGGCCTGCGCGTGGCGCTGGGCGTGGGCGAGGCGGGGGCGTATCCCAGCAATGCCGGCATCACGTCGCGCTGGTTCCCCAAGCAGGAGCGCGCCACCGTGGCGGCCATCTTCGACAGCGGTTCCAAGCTCGGCAGCGCGATCGCCCTGCCGCTGATCGCATGGCTGCTGGTGACGTTCGACTGGAAGATCACCTTTACCGTGGCCGGCTCGCTCGGCATCGTCTGGTGCGTGGTGTGGGCGCTGGTGTTCAGGGATTCTCCGGCCGAGCACGAGGGCGTGAACGCGGCCGAGCTCGCGCACATCCAGAAGGGCCTGCCGCCCGCGCGCGGCGCCGATGCGCCGGCCATGCCCTGGACCAAGCTGCTGACGCACCGCAACGTCTGGGCGATGTGCATCGGCTTCTTCATGATCAACTACAACTCGTATTTCTTCATCACCTGGCTGCCGACGTATCTCGTCAAGGAGCGCGGCATGGGGCTGATGGAGATGGGCTTCATGGCTTCGCTGCCGCTGTTCGTGTCGATGTTCGTGGAGGTGTTCGCGGGCTGGGCGTCGGACCGCGTGTATGCGTCGGGCAAGCTGTCGCTGACCGCCACGCGCAAGCTGTTCCTGGTGATCGGCCTGGTGATGGCGTCGAGCATCGGGCTGGCGGCGTTCGCGCAGTCGGCGGTGGTGGCGGTGATCCTGCTGTGCATCGCCAAGTCGGGCACCACGGTGGCGGCCTCGCAGGTGTGGGCGCTGCCGGCGGACGTGGCGCCGGGCAACACGGTGTCGATGGTGGCCGGGCTGCAGAACAGCGTCTCGAACATGGGCGGCGTGGTCGGCCCGATCGTCACCGGTGCCATCGTCGGCGCCACCGGCTCGTTCATTCCGGCGCTGGTGTTCTCCGCCGCGCTGATCGGCCTGGCCATCCTCAACTACCTCTTCCTGCTCGGCAAGGTCGAACCCATCGCCTTCGAGCCCAACACCACAACCCTGAATCCGAATTCGCATGGACGAAGCAATGCAGACGCCCGCGCCTAACCGCTTCAAGACGTCGCTGGCCGCCGGGCAGCGCCAGATCGGCTTCTGGCTGGCGATGAGCGACCCCTACCTGGCCGAGGTGAGCGCCACCGCCGGCTTCGACTGGCTGCTGATCGACAGCGAGCACGCGCCCAACGACCTGCGCAGCATCCTCGCGCAGCTGCAGGCCGTGGCCCCGTACCGCGCCGAGCCCATCGTGCGCCCGGTCAACGGCGACCCGGCCCTCATCAAGCGCCTGCTCGACATCGGCGCGCGCACGCTGCTGGTGCCGATGGTCGATACGCCGGAGCAGGCCCGCGAGCTGGTGCGCGCGGTACGCTATCCGCCGTACGGCATCCGTGGCGTGGGCAGCGCGGTGGGCCGCGCCTCGCGCTGGAGCGCCCGCACCGACTACCTGCACATTGCCGACGACGAAGCCTGCCTGCTGGTGCAGGCCGAGACCGTGACGGCGCTGGAGAACCTCGAGGCGATCTGCGCGGTGGAGGGCGTGGATGGCGTGTTCATCGGTCCGGCCGATCTGGCGGCGTCGATGGGCCATCGCGGCAACGCGGGCCATCCCGACGTGCAGCGCGCCATCGACGCGGCGATCCGCACGATCATCGCGTCGGGCAAGGCGGCGGGCACGCTCACCTCCGATCCGGCGCTGGCGCGCCACTACCTGGACCTGGGCTGCACCTTCGTCGCCACCGGCATCGACATCCTGCTGTTCGCCAACGGCGCCCGCAAGCTGGCGCGCGAGTTCCTGGCGCCGCAGCCGGCATAACGCTTTTTTCTCCTCTTCCAACACGTAATCGACATGACCCGCAAGACGTACCGGATCGCCGTGATCCCCGGCGATGGCATCGGCCGCGAAGTGATGCCCGAAGGCCTGCGCGTGCTCGATGCCGCCGCGCGCCGTTTCGGCATCGATCTCGAATACCAGCACATCGAATGGGCCAGCTGCGACTACTACCTGCAGCACGGCCGGATGATGCCCGACGACTGGAAGGCGCAGCTGCAGGGCGCGGACGCCATCCTCTTTGGCGCGGTCGGCTGGCCCGCGACCGTGCCCGACCACATCTCGCTGTGGGGTTCGCTGCTGAAGTTCCGCCGCGAGTTCGACCAGTACATCAACCTGCGCCCGGTGCGCCTGTTCGAGGGCGTGCCGTGCCCGCTCGCCAACCGCAAGCCCGGCGACATCGACTACTACGTGGTGCGCGAGAACACCGAGGGCGAGTACACCTCGCTCGGCGGCATCATGTACGAAGGCACCGACCGCGAGGTGGTGATCCAGGAATCCGTGTATTCGCGCAAGGGTGCGGAACGCCTGCTGAAGTTCGCCTTCGACCTCGCGCGCAGCCGTGCGCGCAAGCACGTGACGCTGGCCACCAAGAGCAACGGCATCGCCATCAGCATGCCCTGGTGGGACGCGCGCGCCGACGAGGTGGCCGAGCACTACCCCGAGGTGACGCTGGACAAGCAGCACATCGACATCCTCACCGCGCGCTTCGTGCTGCAGCCCGGGCGCTTCGACGTGGTGGCCGCGACCAACCTGTTCGGCGACATCCTCTCGGACCTGGGCCCCGCGACCACCGGCACCATCGGCCTCGCGCCCTCGGCCAACCTGAATCCGGACCGCACGTTCCCCTCGCTGTTCGAGCCGGTGCACGGCTCGGCCCCGGACATCTACGGCAAGAACATCGCCAACCCGATCGCCATGATCTGGTCGGCGGCGCTGATGCTGGATTTCCTCACCGAGGGGCAGGGCGCGGGCCGCGCGGCGCACGACGCCATCGTCGCGGCCATCGAGGCCGTGCTCAAGGGCGGGCCGCGCACGCCTGACCTGGGCGGCTCGGCCAACACCACGCAGGTGGGCGAGGCGATCGCCTCGCACCTGGCCTGATCCCGATCCGACGCATTCAAGGAGCCGACCGATGGCCCTCACATTCGACCAGCTCCGCCACACCGGGCTGATCCGCACCGACAACCTGATCGACGGCCGCTGGAGCGCCGGCGCCGACGGCGCGCGCTACGCCGTCACCGACCCGGCCACCGGCAGCATCATCGCCCAGGTGGCCGACAGCAGCGCCGCCGATGCGCGCGCCGCCACCGATGCCGCCGCGCGTGCCCTCCCGGCGTGGCGCGACACGCTGCCGGCCGAGCGCGCCGCCATCCTGCGCCGCTGGCATGCGGCCATCGTCGCCAACGCCGATGCGCTGGGGCGGCTGATCTCGCTGGAGCAGGGCAAGCCCTTTGCCGAGGGGCGCGGCGAGGTGATGTACGGTGCATCCTATGTGGCCTGGTTCGCCGACGAAGCCACGCGCATCTACGGCGACCTCATCCCGCAGCAGCAGCGCGGCAAGCGCATGAGCGCGATCAAGGAGCCGATCGGCATCGTTGCCGCCATCACGCCGTGGAATTTCCCGCTGGCGATGATCGCGCGCAAGATCGCGCCTGCGCTGGCGGCGGGCTGCACGGTGGTCGCCAAGCCGGCGGAGGACACGCCGCTGACCGCGCTGGCGCTGGCCCAGCTCGCGCAGGAGGCGGGCCTGCCTCCGGGCGTGCTGAACATGATCGCCGCCTCGCGCGAGCGCGGCGTGGCGGCGGTGGCGGATTGGCTGCAGGACGGCAGGGTGCGCAAGATCACTTTCACCGGCTCCACGCCGGTCGGCAAGCACCTCGCGCGCGAATCGGCGGGCACGCTCAAGAAGCTGTCGCTGGAGCTGGGTGGCAACGCGCCGTTCATCGTGTTCGACGATGCCGACCTCGATGCGGCCATCGCGGGGCTGCTGTCCGCCAAGTTCCGCAACGGCGGCCAGACCTGCGTGTGCCCGAATCGCGTCTACGTGCAGGCCGGCGTGTATGACCGCTTCGCCGCCATGCTGGCCGCACGGGTTTCGGCGCTGAAAGTCGCGCCCGCCACCGACCCCGACGCGCAGATCGGCCCGATGATCAACGCCCGCGCCGTCGACAAGATCGAGCGCCACGTGCAGGACGCCGTCGCACACGGCGCCCGCGTGCTGGCCGGCGGCAAGCGGTTGCCGGAAGTTGGCACGCACTTCTACGCGCCGACCGTGCTGGCGGACGCCCACCCCGGCATGGCGCTGTGCGGCGAGGAGACCTTCGGCCCGGTGGTGCCGCTGTTCCGCTTCACCGACGAGGCCGAAGCGGTGCGGGCCGCCAACGACACGCCGTTCGGCCTGGCCGCGTATTTCTATTCGCAGGATGTGCGCCGCATCGACCGTGTCGCGCACGCGCTGGAGGCGGGCATCGTCGGCATCAACGAAGGCGCGCTCGCCAGCGAGGCTGCGCCGTTCGGCGGCGTGAAGGAATCGGGCTACGGCCGCGAGGGCTCCAAGTACGGGCTCGACGACTATCTGTCGATCAAATATCTGTGCCAGGGCGGGTTGGCCTGAGTTTCACCTCCCGGCATGGCGGACGGGAACCGTGCGACGCATGCCGCACGGCGCCGCGCCGGCGCATGCCGGGAGCTCGCAACAGGGTCAGGTTCATCGGGGCCGGCGGCACGCCACGCCGGCCCGCGGAGCGGTCGGTCGGGCGGGTCACGAGGGCGGGTCCGTTGAGGAAAGTTGAGGGTGTCCGGGATACCGGGGCACTACCTTGCCCAGTACTTTGCCGACGAAGAAGGACCGACCATGAAGACTGTTCTTTCTCGGATGGCGGGCATTGCGGCGCTGGCGTGCTCCGGCGTGGCGGTGTCGGCCGAGACCGCGACCGCCTGCGACCCGCTGGATCAGCGCGTGCGCGCAACCCGCGTCGCGGTGGGCGGCAACGTATCGCCCAGCGATGAATACACGCCGACGGTGATCGCACCGCGCGCCGACGGCACCGCCGTGCTGGCCTGGACGGACACGGTCTCCAAGCGCATCCGCTTGTCGACGCTGACGGCCAACGATGTGCCCGCCCAATCGCTGCCCAGCGTGGACGGACTGCAGGTGCATGCCGCGCTGGCGACAGCCAATGGCGGGCTCGCGCTGGCCGTGGTCGCCGATGATCCGGACATCTACTCGCCCAAGTATTGCTACAGCGCCAGCACGCCGGACAACGCGGTCTGCGGCAAGATGGATCTCGTGCTGCTGCGCGGCAACGGCAGCCAGATCGCGCGCACCACGCTGACCAAGAAGGCCAATGCCGACAGCGTCGGCGCCCAGTTTATCTGGTGGTACGGCCATACCGCGCGGCTGGCGACCGACGGCAAGACCATCGAGGTCTACTTCCGCTCGGCCATGTCGACGGCCCGGCCGGGCGTGGCGGGCGAGGTGGACATTCACGCCGGCGATACCCTCAAGTTCGTGCGTGCCGATACGGGTGCCCTGGTGCCCGGCGGTTGGGATTGGGGGTGCAGCCATAGCTGGTCGGTGCGCGCGGGCTACAACGGTGCGCAATGGGCCGCCGCCTGCCATGGCGACGCGTATCCCAACGCGATGCAATACGTGCACATGGCCGCGCCTGCCGCCAGGCAAGACACGCTGCAGTGGCTGAGCAATACCGATCCGTCACGGCGCGCGCTGGGCGGCCTGGTTCCCGCCGGCAACGGCTTCTGGCTGAACTACATCGAGCCGGCCGGCGGCAAGCTGTCGCTCAAGCTGGCGAAGCTGCCCAACAGCGGGACGGCCATGACCCCGCTGAGCACCGTCGCGGCGGCGACCTCGCTCGACACCGCCTATCCGTTCCGGCCGTACATGGCGGCCTACGGCACGAACCAATTGCTGATGGGCTGGAAGTCCGGCGGCAAGCTGGTGCTGGCCGTGGCCGATGCCGCCACGGGCAAGATGCTGGAAGGGCCGGTGAAGACGGCGCTGTCCATCGATGCGTTCCAGGAGATGGTGACCACCGGCAGCGGCGACGTGGTCTGGGCCCACAGCGATGGCGGCGGCACGATTGCCGTCAATCGCGTGGCGGCTTGCCAGCGGTCGAACTGAAGACCATCGCCGCGCGGCCGTCGCGCTTGTCCGGATGGCGCGCGGTCCCGTTGCGGGGCTGGGCGTTCGCTGCCTGAGCCGTCCGGGTCGCGGCGCCTGCTACCGCTTCGCATGGAACGTTCACGACGGGCGTCGCACCCGTCATGACCGCGATCCATCCACCGACGAGGCCGGGGCGGTGCGGGCCGCCACCGATAGGCCGTTCGGCCTGGCCCGGGCCGCCCCGCCGGGAACCTCAGAACGCCCGGCGTGCCTCGAACGCGACGGGCGGTGCATCGGCGCAGCGGGCAGCCTGCCTTGCGGACGCGGCCATCACTGTGCTCCCCCGCAAAAACACGTCGAAAAGGCTTTCGCGCTCAGGTTGGTGAGTGCGCAGGCAAACGCCGGCCAGTTCCGATTGGTGATCGTTCCGGAGTTGGCGCCGCCGGTATAGAACGCGATGTACTTGGCGCGCGTTGCCGGGTCCTTGGCGATGGCCGCGGCCAGCGTGTTCAGGTTGTCCGGGGAGAGCTCTCCCACGTTGTACGCCTGCTGGAACCCGTACTCCCATCGCCAGGCGCGCGTGTTCGACTGGCCCGATGCGGCATAGGTGCGGGCCCAGTAGTCGAGGGGGGCGCCGGTGGCGCGCTCGTAGCTGTAGATCTGGTAGCCCGGATTGTTGCGAAAGAAGGGCGTGACGGACGGAATGACGCGCTCATACGCAAAGGGCTTGCCGCCGCTGTCCGAGAGCACCCGGAAATCGTCCATGTGGCTGTGGCCGGTAAAGATCGCACGGACCTGGTCCGGGTAGCGCTGGAGGATGTTTGCCAATGCGTCCCCGCTCCCGGCCGCAAAATAGGGTACGGGCGAGGAAGAGAAACCGCACGCCCGGGTCGAGCTGTAGGCGTCGATCCCCGAGGGGATGTGCATGACGAGCGTGGCGGTGGCGTTTTCCCGCTTCATGCGATAGAGGGTGGATTCCAGCCACAGCAGCAGGGCTTGCGACGGATTGGTGTAAGTGAGCCCGCAGGTGTTCCGGTACTTGGCAGACAGGAACGTGTTTTCCAGCACCACGAAATAATGGCGAGCCGTCCGGGGGTGCGGAATCACATAGGCGCCCAGCTCGGGATACGCGGAAAAACCGGCCGGGCTGCCGGCCGCTTCCGCCATGGTGGCCGTGAGGTCGTACAGGAATTCACTGGATGGCTCGATCTGGTAGTCGCCGCAGAATGAATCATTGTTGCCCAGCGTGGCGACGACCGGCACGTCGGGAAACCGCGCTTTCAGCCCCATCGCCACGTAGCGGATGGTCTTGAGCACGAAGCTGCGGTAGGCGGCATCCGACTTGTCGGACGCGTACAGCATGTAGTTCTCGCGGAAATCGTGGGTCAGGAAATCGCCGGGCAGGATCACGTAGTCCAGCCTCCGCGCCTGGGGGGCGATGGCGTCCAGCGTCGTCTTGAGCAGCGGGTAGTCGGTGTCGTTGCCGGGGCCGGCCGGCTCGGTGATGGACGACGTCTTGAAAATGCCGTCCCACGCCGACGGCTCCGCGGCGGCCAGCCTGTCGACGAGGGCGGGATCATAGAACGGGTTGAAATGGATGTCGGACAGTGCGCCGAAGAAGCCCGGAGCCCGCGTGTCGCCGGTGGCCGGCGGATCGAGCGGCGGCGCGGCCTGGGCGAGCGCCAGCGTTGGAAACACCGTGCAGGCCAGGCTCAGTGCCAGCGCGGCCAGGAATCGGCGTGCGCCTCCGTGCTTGTTCATGATGTCGTCTCCCTTGTTTGCCCGGTTACACGCGGTTGTTGTCGTAGAGCCAGCGCAGGCGGCCGATGATCGTCGCCCACTTGCCCTGCTTGACCACTTCGTCCAGGTAGCCTTCGCTGAACCGGTTGAGCCGGATCTGCGCGGTGAGGACCTTGCGCAGCGTCTCGAGGTCTGCCGCCCTCAGCAGATCGTCGTTGGTGAGGTCGTCCAGGCGATCCCGGAATTCGGCGGGCCAGTCGAAGGGGGCGATGAACCCGGTCTCGTCGAGCGTATCGACAATGGTGCGCAGGTCCGGATGGGGCTCCACCGGTCCCGCCATGGCGGTCACGGTGTCGATGTGCGGAGCCAGGTCGAGGACCTTGGCAACCGCTTCGCGGCTGATGGTTGGCAGCGCCATGATGATCTCCTGTCGTTATGCCTCGGAAGCGATGAGTGCCGGCTGCTGTTCATCGAACAATGCACCCCAGCGCGGGACCAGTTGCTGCGTGTAGAACTCGCCGCCGTTGTGGCTGGCGTTCCAGTTCGCCTGCGTGACGCGGTCCCGCATGCTGCGGCCGAACAGGACTTCCTGCTCGCTGGGGAATGCCGAATACGCGCTGATCGGCTTTGCCGTGCCACTCGTGGTGTGAATGCGCATGGCGCCGGGAAAGCCTTGACCCGATGAATAGCTCATGTAGGCCAGATGCAGAAGGATATTCCCGACCTGGTATTCCTGGTACGCGCCGGCGTAGAAGCCTTGGCCGCGGTTGGCTTGTCCGGCCCAGCTCGGTATGTTTGCCAGGCCCGAATCGATCCATTCGAAGACGGGCATCAATGCCTGATAGTCCGCGTTCGTGATGTTGGATGCGCGCAGCACCGGGTTGACGGTGTAGGCGTAATTCGTGGTGTACAGCGCGATGCCCCAAACCTGGCGGTAGGTGAGGTAAGACGGGAAGCCGCCCCTGTCGGCAATGGATTTGGCCTGGCTGACATAGTTGCTGGGCGGGATGGTGTCGACATGCTGGTAGCGGTTCTTCAGGTCGGCAAAGAGCGCCTGCAACTGGGCATTCAGCTGCGGGTTGCCCTGGTACAGCACCAGATTGATCGTCGACAGCGGGAACGCCGCCCGCGAGCCCCACGAGACCGCGGCAAAGAACAGCGCCCGCATGATCAGCGAGGGATCGGCGCCGGCCGATCCGGTGGAAACCAGCGGCATCGCCACCGAGGTCTGGGCGCTGCCCCGGAACGCGCTCAGCGCCGTGAAGATCGCCGACACCAGGTTCACGCTGTTGGTTGCCGGGCTGGCCGGCTCGTAGACCAGCACCCTGGAAAACGCGATGCCGGGCTGCGGGTTGGACACCGGGTTGGAGATCCAGCACGGCAGGTCGGGCTCGTAGTTCGCGGCCTTGTTGCCCGACATGGCCTGCACGCTGACGCCCCGCGCCGCCAGGGCACCCAGGACCGAGCCGGGCGAGGGTGTGTAGTCTCCGGGCAGGCACGAGACCGCGAGGACGTCCACGTTGTGGCCGGTCATGTCGGCCACGTCGCCCACGTACAGGTTGAAATTGCGCGCGATGGCGCCGGGGTGGTCGATCGCCACGCTGTCGAGCAGGGTCATTGCCATGAAAGCACCTCCAGAGGGGAGAGCGGATGAACGGGGATCACTGCAGGCCGTACTGCTGCTTGAGCTGCGTGAACTGGGTGGTCAGGCCGGCCAGCCAGGACGGCGTGAACACCACCACCCGCACGCCGAGCAGGTTGTAGCCGCCGTTGATCGCCGACATGGCGCCGCCGACCAGCGCCGTCAGCACGGCATTCGGGTTGGCACCGGCCGATCCGGTGGAAAGCAGCGTGGTGGCCACGACGATGCCCGCGGCCGGGACCGCCGGCACGGTGGGCTGGAACTGCCGGATGCCGTCGAAGACGCCGGGAATGGCGGCGGGCGCGGCGGCGCCGGTCGATTCAAACACCACCAGCCGCGCAAACGCCTGGTTGGCGATCGGCTGGCTGATCCAGCAGTGATGTGTGGAGCGATAGTCGGCCGCCTTGTTCTGCGCCAGCGCGGCAACGTTGACGCCGATCGCCTGCAGCGCCGCGAGCACCGAGCCCGCGGACGGCGTGTAGTCGCCCGGCACGCAAGAGATGACCAGGTAGTCCACGTTCTCGGCGTTGGCCTTCATATGGGCCACGTCGCCCTGGTACAGGCCCAGTTCGTGACAGAAGTCCTGGGTGACCCCCGTTGCGCTCCACGCCAGGCTCACGGCCTGGGCCACGGCGGCGCTGATGGTGGCCGCATCGAAAGCGGGCGCCTTGGTGCTCGGATTCGTGCAGGCCTGCAGCGCCTGCGTGAGGGTGTCGGCCGAATAGAGGCAGGGCCAGACACGCACGATGGTATTGGCCATCTCGTTCGCGCTGGTCGACGGAAACTGCCCATAGCTGACCGGCGCGCATTCCAGCGGGCCGAAACCCGCCACGCGGCATCCTGTCAGCGTGTCTTTGAGCGTGGTGACGCCGCTCTGGATCAACTGGCCGATGCGTTCACTGACTTGGGGATTGCGCACGTCGCCTCCTTGTTGGGATCGGGTGTGGGATCACTGTTGTTCATGACTGCGTGAAGACCTGGCTGACCTTCTGGTAGTCCGCTACCGTCCAGTCGGGCATGTACTGGGCCCGCATGGCGGCCGCCGTGTCGACCAGCGTGTAGCCCGCCGCCTTCATCGCCTGGGCGACCGGCACCACGCCGGTTGCGGTGGCGACGAGCGTGAAGGCCGAGGCCAGCACGTGGACCATCTCCGTGGCGGAGGTGCTGCCGTACTGCCCCTTCAGGCTGGGGCCGGCCTGCTGCACCGTCATGCCGGCGCCGGCGCGCTGGATCGCGGTCTGGAAGATCGGCTGCGAGTAGACCTCGGACAGCCGCGCGTAGGCCGAGACGGTCCAGTTCGAGCCGTAGAAGGTGCGCATGGCGGCGCTGACGCTGGGCAGGTCGAACTGCGCCGCGCTCATGGCCGCACCCAGCGCGGCAACATCGTTGGGGACGCGGGTGAGCGAGAACGCCTGGCCCAGCGCCGTGAGAGTCGGTGCCGTGTCCTTGGCCGACAGGCTGAAGCCTTGCTGCACGGCCACCGCCGCGATCACGGCGCCCAGCGTCAGCCCCGCCTGCGCATAGCCGCCGGCAAGCGCGCCGATCACCGACCCCACGGTTGCCGCCGTGCCATAGGCCTGGATCAGCAGGTGCGCCAGCAGCGCCGGGGTGGCCTGCGCACCGTATTTCGCCAGCATCAGGGCAACCAGCGCGGATTGCGCCGGCGCCGCCCCGATGGCCGCGAACGCGGAAGCCACGGCCGCGCCGGCGGTCTGCGGGTCCAATGCCTTGCCTGCCGCGCTGAAGCCGGCGGCGAGCGTGTCGAGCAACTGCGCCGGGGTGGTGGCCGGGGCCGTCAGCAGCAGGCCGGTTGCGACGGCGGCAGCGGCCTGGGTGCCGAGGGCGCCGGCGCACGCCGTGCAAAGCGCTGGCATGCCCTGGTTGGGCGGCGCATACGTGCTGTCGAGCGCGATGCACAGGATTTCACCGTTGACCGAGGCGACCGCCGCCACGGTCTTGGTGGCTGCCGCGTTCAGTGCGTCGCCCGCCTGCCGGCTGCTGTCGGCCGCGCCCAGGGCCGGGGCCATCTTCGCATCGGACAGCGCAATCAGGTAGGCCGCCATCAGGCCCGCGGAGGTGTTCGCGCGGACGGCGCGGATGCCCTTGCTCTGCCCCACCGCGTCGTAGGCCGCCGATGCGAGGCCGACGCCGATCTGCACGCCGCTGAGCGCCGCCGGCCCGGTATAGCCCGCGTCCAGCGCGGCGGCAAAGAGTGCCGCCTCGGGCAACGGGTGATACAGGGCCGGCATGGCCGCCGCGCTGTCGTACGCGGAGAAGGCGGCATGCGCCAGCCCGTTGAGGCAGTCGGCCAGCGCCAGCCCCTGGTAGACCGTCTTCAGCATGGCGGCCAGCTTGGGCGCGGTCCCCGCGTCCGTCGGGTAGCGGGCGCGCAGCAGCGGCGCGACATCGGCGACGGCGTAGGGCGAGGCCGCGAGCGCTCCCGCCATGGCCTGCGCGGTTGGCGCCGGCGCCTGGTAAGCGCTGTTGAGCAGCGCATACATGTCGGCGGCGGTGGCGGTCGCGCCGGCATAGTGGGTCTTCAGGACGGGCGCGGCCTCGGCGGGCGGGAACGGCGACACGGCAAGCGCCGCGGCCATGGTTGCCGCCGTGGGCGCCGGCTGGGTAAAGGCCGCGCTCAGGACGGTGAACATCTGCGCGGCGGTTCCGGCCTCGGTCGGATAGCCGGATTTGAGCACCGGCGCGACATCGCCGAGCGCATAGCCCACGCCCGCCAGCACGGGCGCGAGCTGATTGGCGTGCTGGGTGTCCTGCGGGAAGGATTGGCGCAGCGCTGCCGCATTGGCCGCCGCGGGGTAGGGCGCGTTCTTGAGCAGGCCGGCCAGCAGTGCGACGGTACCGCTTTCGGTGGGGTAGTCGGTGCGCAGGACGCCGGCCGTGTCCGTTGCGGCAAACGGCGATGCCGCCAGCGCCTGCGCCATGACCGCGGCGCTCAGCGCGCTGCCGTCGTAGGCGGCGCGGAGAATCCCGGCCATCAGCGTGGCGGTGGCCGTGTCCGTGGGATAGGCCTTCTTCAGGGCCGGCGCGGATTCCGCTGGCGCATAGGGGGCGCCGGCCAGCGCGGCGGCCATCGCCTGCACGGTCGGGTGTGGGTTGGCATAGGCTGCGTTGAGCAGCGCAACCATGGCCGAGGCATCGGCGATGCCGGCGCTGTACAGCGCCTTGAGCGCCTTGGCCGTCTGCGCCAGGGCCACGCCATGCGCGGCGAACAGTGCCGCCATCTGCTGCGGCGTGCCGACGTCCACGCCGTAGTACTGCTGCAGCGCCCGGCCGATGTCGGTCGCATCGTACTGGCATGCCACCAGGGCGGCGGTCATGTCGCCGACCGGCAGCGTGGTCCAGACCTGCCGCAGCAGCGCGGCCATCGCCGGCGCGGTCGCGGTCTGCTGCGGGTAGTGCTGGTGCGCCACCGGCGCGGACTGCGTCGCGGTGTAGCCGCAGCCTGCCAGCGCGCTCAGCAGGACCTGCACGGTCAGTGGCTTGCCGGCCGCCGTATACGCGCTGATCAGCGTCGTGGCCATCGCGCCCGGCTGGTTCTGGTACGTCGGCTGGAAACGATCGAAGAGCGCTTTGCCGACCGGCGGCGCGTCGTAGAACGGAGCGAGGGCGGCGGCCAGCGCGTCCGGCCCGGGCGGTGGGCTCTGGTAGGCCTGGGTCAGGATGGTGGCCATCGCCGCGGCCGTGGGCACGTCCGGCGCATAGTTGTCGTGCAGCACCTTCGCCACGTCGCCCATCGGATAGCCGGCGGCGGCAAGCGCGTTGGCCATCTGCTGCGCGCTCAGCGACGCGGCCCCGGCATAGACCTGCGCCAGCACGGCCCGCATCTGGGCGGCGGTGCCGACCGCGCTGCCGTAGTTTGCCTTGAGCGCCACGGCCACCGCGCCGGGGGTATAGCTGGTGAGCGTGGGGTTCGCGGCCAGACGGCCGGCCGCGACGGCCATGTCGCCGGGCGCGTACTGGCTGAAGACGTGGATCAGCGCCTTCAGCGCGTCGCTGGACGAATAACCTGCATTGGCCTGGTCTCGCATGAGCGCGCTCGCGGTGTAGGGGTTGCTCGGTTGTTTTTTGTCCTGCGTCTGCTTCACCGCGCTGGCGACCTGGCTGCTGGAATAGCGGTTGTCGGTGTTGTTGCGCAGCGCTCGCGTGTTGCGCTCGGAGTCGTGGCTGCCGAAGATGTCCCACAGCCAGTTCGAGAGCGTGTCCAGCCCGTTGCCGAGCGTGTTGAGCAGGTCGACGAACCGGTCGATGGCGACCGCGAACACGCCCACCAGCGCTTTTGCCGCATCCGCCGCTTCCAGCAGGACGAGCAGCCCCTGCTCCAGGAACCAGACAAAGCATTCGGCCGTCTGCACCAGTGCGCCGAAGACCTGCGCGGCATTGCTCCCGAGCTGGCTGATGATGATGGCGGGCAGGCGTTCCAGCGTGTTCGAATCGACGTTGTAGTCGAAATTCAGGCGGCAGGTGATCTGGCAGCGCGCGCCGAGATCGACCTCGAAATCGCCGTGGAACTGCAGTTGGAAGACCGGATGATTCGGGCTCGCATCCAGCGTGAACACCGTGTTGGCGGACATCATCAGCCCGATCGCGTTGGCCGTGGCGGTTTGCACCCGCGTGAGATCGATGTGATCGGCCATGCGGTATGGCTGCCCGTTCTTGGTCACCGAGAAGCCGCTGATGCTGTTCGCGCCCTGCTGGGTCGAGAGATTGATGCTGAAGCCGCCTTCCGCATGGATGTAGAGCAGGTCCCTGTAGGTGAACGTCAGGTGGTAGTTCAGCAGCGAGCCGAGGTTCTGCGTGACGGAGAAATGGATCAGCGGCGGTGGCCCGGCCGACACCTCGATGTCCGCCTCGAAATTGAAGATCGTCAGGAACGAGCAGTACAGGTGGCCCCGGATCATGGGCTGGCCGGACGGCGGCTGGCTGTCGACCAGGATGTCGGGCCCGTGCGTCAGATCGTTGCTGGCCTTGGCGAGCACGATCAGCGGATTGTTTGCGCTGGGCCCGATCAGGATCGGGTCCATGCGGGCGGAAAACCGGATATGCGGCAGCTGGAACAGCGCCTCGACCTCGCCGCGCCAGTAGAAGATGACGATGACCCCGTGAAAGTAGAACTCGAACACGCTGGGGCTGTCGCCGATGGCGATGTAGAAGCAGACGTCCGGCAGCTGGATCGGCTGGATGATCGACGGCACGTCGATGCGCACGAACTGCTTGAGCAGGTAGGGAATCGTCACGTTGACGATATGCGCGCCCAGCTGCCTGGGGACCGGCACGCCCTCGCTGGCCGCCGTGACCGCAACGACCGCCAGCATCTTGACCATGATCTGGTCGGGATCGAATGCGCGCTCGTAGGCGGCATCGTCCACGGGTGGCTGGTGCTCCGCGCAGAAGGCGCTCAGGTCGGTCGGCACGCCGGGAATGGCCGGATTGCCGGCCTCCAGCGTGATCGGCCCGCAGGCGCGCACGGCCCGCATGCGCCGCATGCGGCCGCGCGTCTCGGCGACCTCCGCCGGGTGCGGCCGGACGTTGCGCATCAGCGTGGGCACCGCGTCCTGCCTGGGCGGATTGCTGAAGCTCACCATGCCCTCGAAGCCGCCCTCGATGCCCAGGCCCGTGAAGACCAGCCCGAGCTTGATCCAGTCGAGCTGCAGCGTGAAGCCGCCCAGGCCGAGCGCGTCGTTCCAGGTGAAGATCGGCTGGCCGTTCTCGCCGGACGCGATGATGAAGGCATACGTCGATGTCACGCCCGTCGACAGCTGCAGGCGCAGATAGCGCTTCTGCTTGGTGTTCGGGTCGACGTTGTAGATGCCCTTGTAGAGAAAGGTCGATTGCAGCGCCAGGGCCGGCTTGCCGCTGATCACGAAGTCGACGCTGATCAGCCGCATCGTGTCCCAGCCGAAGATGGGGACACCGTCCGCGTCGGTGTAGAGCGTGCACTTGAGCCACGAATTGGCCAGCTTGTCGGCAACCAGGCCCGCCACGGTGAGCGAAGGCGGCAGGGTCTTGCTCGGCAGGAGTTTGGTCACGCCCCCGACGGCCGGGTCGGTGCTGGCGGTGGAGAACGACGCGTAGAAGTTGAGGTATTTGAGCGCGCCCTTGTAGTCGGGGAGATTGAACGCGGCGGGATAGGCGAAGTCGGGGCTGTTGAACGAGCTGACCGCCACCAGCCAGGTCTGCTTGTCGAAATTGAAGCTGCCCAGCACATCGGTGAAGCCCGGCAGGCTCCAGTGGCTGTCGACCTTGATGCCGACCACGAATCCCCAGCCGACCGCGGCATCGCGCTGGATCGCCAGCACGGCATTCACCTTGGCACCCTGCACGGTGATGGTGCCGTAGAGCCGGAACGACGACGTGCTGCCGCGCGTCCCGACCACCAGCTGCGCATGGACGTCCGAGAACAGGATCTGGTCCAGCGGCATGAACCCGCTGGTGTATTCCACCGCGGTCACCGCGCTGTCGCCCAGCAGCGACCTGGCGATATCGCGCGCGGACACCGGATGGTCGGCCGAGACCAGGGTGCAGTCGACCACCACGCCCTTGCTCGTGTCATACAGGACCTTGAAGCCGACGCTGCCGATGTCGAACGCGCCGGTGACGCAGATCGTCTTGTCCTTGGCGGTGCCGTCGCCCGCTCGCACGGCGGTGATATCCGCGCCCAGCGAACGGATCGTGAGACTGGTGATGCCGATGCTCACCGTCCACGGCCGGTTCTGGCTCGGGTCGGAAAAGTCCACCGTGGCCTGCAGGGCGTAGTCACGGGTATCCGTGGCGTAAGTGAGGCCGCCGCGCGTGATCGACACATCGGGCACGCCCAGTGCGGCGACGCTGTTCCACAGGTCCGCGCTGCCGAAACGGGTGATGCCGTTCTGCAGGGTGAACGGCGTGCTGGTGTCGAGCTGGGCGGACAGGTCCCAGCCGCCGGCACGCTTGGTCGCGCTCAGCATGAAGTTGGCGCCGAGGAACGCCACGCTGCCGCTGATATAGCCGGTGATCGCCAGTGCGCCGCCCGCGCCGGTCCAGTCGAATTCGAAATACGTCTCGACGCCGTTGACCACGAGGATGTCGGTGATGACCGTCCAGCTTCCGGTGGTGGTCAGCCCGAACGTCACCTGCTGCACCTTGCGGGTGGTCAGGTTGGCGGAAACGCTCACGCCGAACAGCGAGAAACGGTTGCCGGCCAGCGTGTCCGGCAGTGCATCGGCCACGCTCTGGCCGGCCAGCAGCCGGGTCATCTCGGCCAGCGACGGCAGCGGTACCGGCGCGGCGGAGACGGCGATCAGCCACGGCGCGGCCGGGCCGTCGCGGGTCACTTGCGCGGTGAGATAGACGGAACCGATCCGCAGCGCGCCGCCGACCTTCCCATAGGGGGAAATGCCCGTCTGCCGCGGATGGTCGACCGTGAGATCCACGTACAGCGACTCGAGCACCAGCTGATCGGTCACGATGGCCCAAGGCTGCGCTGTCGCAATGGCCAGATTGGCGCGCGTGAGCTGGCGTTGCTCCGGAGCCGGATCGAAGGTGAACGACAGATTTTGCAGCACGTAGGACGCCAGCGCGCCCAGGCCGGCCGGCAGGGACTGCGCAAGGTCGTTGCTGCCGAACAGGCCGCCGATCGCGTCGAGCGCATTGATGGGCCGGGTGCTGCGCGCGGAGAACGTCCATGGCCCTTGCCCGATCGGCAGGGCGATATTGGCGCTGACCCGGAGGCTGGCGCCGAGATCGACCGACCCCTGGATAAAGCCGGAAATCTGCAGGGCGCCTTGCTTGTCGCGCACGACGTTCAGGTTGAAATCGAGCGCGTGCAGCTCGATCACGCCATCGATGATCTTCCACACCGAACCCGACGCGTCGGCCGGCACGGTGCCGAGCGCGAGGGAGAACGACGAGAAGCGGGTGCGATCGGAATTCAGGCGCACCTGCATCGTCCTGAGCTCGAACACGTTCAGCGCGCGGACGGCATCCGGCAGCGCCGTGCCGAGCGAGACCCCGGCGAACCCCGCCAGAAAATCCGCGAGCCGGCCGATCGGCACCCGGGCGCCGGGCACCAGGCCCACGCCCCAGTTGGCGCCCGGCACCGGCAGGTACACGGCCAGGGGCAGGGCCACGCCGTTGACCGTCACTTCGCTTTCCGCACAGAGGTCGATGGACTGCTCGGTCACCAGGTCCTGCTGGTTGGTGGTGACGCTGTATCTGGCGTAAAGCGCAAGCCGGTTGCCGCGGAAATCCAAGGCCGGCAGGATGGTCGCCGGCAGGCTGAAATCCGGCAGCGGCGTGATGATGACGAGCGACTCGACCGATTGCTGATCGTTGTGCACCGATTCGGCCGACCCCGTGGTCTGCAGCGTGGGCGATACGCCGCTGATCAGCCGCGGCAGCGCATTGAGCGGCCACTGCGCGGTCTGGAGGCTGCCCCGCACATTGAGCCCCTTGACATACCGCTGCTGCGCATCGGCGAGGCTGGTCAGCACCAGGCATGGCGGTGGCGTGGTGTCCTGCACATAGCCGATATTGGAAAACCAGGTCTGCGCCAGTAGCGGAAAACTCTGGTCGAGGCTCCACCCGTCGTCGGCGCCGATCGTCATCGTCATGGCGAGGGCGCCGGTGGCGGCATCCAGGCTGAATACCGCATGCAGACCGGGCTGGTCCAGGCCGAGGGCGGTGCTGCTGCAGGTTCCGGCCAGCGTGATCGTTTGCGCGACCGGGTTGCTGTCGAGCGTCAGGCCGTCGCCCAGGAACGTCACCGACGCCGTGACGAACGCCTCCGGCAGGACGGCAAGGATGGCGCTGCCGTCGGTGCCGAGCGTCGTCCCGTTCAAGGGCACATTGCCGTTCGGCGATGTGCGATGCGCGGCGTCCAGCCGGTCGTACAGCGATTGCAGGACGGGCTCGAGGGCCGAGAGTGCCAATTCAGTCATCGCTGCTCCACGAACGGATCAAGGATCGGTCGCCAGGCCGGCGTCACCGCTGGAAGATGTCGCGGGTGCCGGGGAAGGTGTGGTAAGGCCCGTTGCCGCCGAACAAGGCGGCTTCGCGCGCAGCCATGCCGCTGATCGCGCCGGCCGCCCGCAGTGGCGCGCGCTCGGCCTCCGGCGGCTCGACGAACACCTGGCCCATCACGCCTCGGTTCTCGATCACGGGGAAGGCGGCGCTGACACACGATGACCAGAATCCCATCGCCCCGACCAGCAAGCGCAGCTGCTCGGCAAGCGCGTAGCCGAGCGCGGCGCGTGGCACCTGCCGCATCTTTCCGGCGACGTCCGCCGCGCGCTGCCAGGCCAGGGTGCGTTGCTCCATCCTGCGGTCGGCGAGCTGCAGGACGGCTTCCTCGGGAATCGTCAGCAACCGCGCGTCCGCCCGGTAGTAGGCCGTGTTGAGCGCGAAATGATCGATGGTGGCGCGCGCCTGCGGGGTCTTGCCGGTCACGACGACGCAGTCGACCGCTTCGGCCTGCCCGGTGTGGCGGCCGGCTTCATCGGTGAGGACGCGCGTGAGGCGCTGCAGGGTGTAGGCCAGCGGGCTGTCCGGCCTGGACGGGTCGAAAGCCCCCGGCTGATCCGGCAGCAGCAGGGCGGCGGGATCGACCGGGGGGGCCGCCAATTGCGCTTCATAGCAATTGCGGTCGAGCAGATAGAGATGCGTCCAATCCGCGGCCGAACCGGGCGCGTCGTCGACACAGCGGCCGGTGCGTGCGTCCCAGACCCACGATTCATCCAGCAGGGGGCGCTCGCAGAACGCGCAGAAATGCCCGAAGGCGTTCATCAGCAGGCCGGAGGGGGCGTGCATGGCTGCCGCCGCAGCGGGCAGAACAGGCCGGACTAGAGGTCTCATGCGGGTAGCTCGCTCACGGAAGATTGGTCGTATTGGTGTTGGGGTAGAGCATCGGACCGTTGGTATCGGTCACGAACCGACTGGCGCAATTGGTGCCGGAAGGGTCCTCGAAATTGCCCAGGACCGTGACCCAGACCGAATAGAACCCCGATGCCGCGCCCATGATCGGCACCTGCGGCCAGAGCAGATCGAACTCCGCCTGCGTGGTCGCGGTCTCCAGCAGCTTGCATTTCTCCAGGGCATAGAACCACGCCCGCGTGCGGTTCATGACCCGCCGGTCGTAGGTGCCGGTCAGCGGGCTTGTGACGTCGTTGTTGAACTGCATCAGGTCGATCATGGCATCCGCCCGCGCCTGCAAACTGTGCGTGTTGCTGCTGCTGACGGTGACGGCCACCTGCACGTTGCTCAGCAGTTGCGTGCTGCTGATCTGGAGGTCTGCGGACACCTTGTGATTGACGACGTCGTAGCCCGTGAGTTTGTTGTTCGCGTCCGTATCGAAGGGATCGGAGAGCACCGTCCACTGGCCGGTCACGGGATCGACATATTCCAGGTACAGGGGCAGGTCGTCCCAACTGGTGCTGTTCAGATCCGGCCAGATGTAGTGATCGTCGCGGATGGCGTCGTACAGCTCCTGTTCGGTCGGAGAGGGCTTGCTGGTCCAGGGGGTCGCGGTGGCGCGGCTCGGCGTATTGCTCTTGGCGGTATTGCAGGGCCCGCAGCACAGCAGGAAATTCGTCCAGTCGGTGGCGAACGTCGGGTACGGCGACTTGGGAACCGTGTGCTCGACTTCCAGCAGACCCGGCAGCGGCGTTCCGCAGTAGGAGCAGTAGTCTCCCAGGTCCTGGGTGAGGGGCGCCGAGGCGGTCTTGTAGATGTCGGCCACCCGGTCGGCGATTGCCTTCACGATCGTTTTCTGCTCATCGGCCGTGATGTTGGGCAGGCTTTGCCCCTTGGCGATTTTCAGCAACGCGAGCAACGCGTCCGACAGCGAGATCGTGTAGTTGCTGAGGTAGGGCGGCACAACCGCCGCGATCTTCTGCAGGATGACGGCGTTGTTGCCGGCGAACATGACGTTCGCCGGCGGGTTGTAGTGGGTGCTGTTTGCAGGCTTGTTGACCGGACGCACGACGTCTCCCTTCGCGGTGACACAGCGTCGGCTGAATCACTGCGGGCGCTTACGTGGATGGACTGAACTGACGGGCCGGAGCGAAAGACCGGATCGGCTGGCGCATGCCGGAAGGCCGCAACCGGTACGCTGGCGGGTACGACAGCAATGACTGCGTTGTGCGCTGCACAGGCTCAAGGCACGGTGTCTGCAGCGCAATCGGCTTGGAATCGGTTGCCCTGGCGGGGCGCGGGCTTGGGTGCGGCCACGGACAGTACGGCCCGGTCGCACGAAGCGCGGATCTGCAGCGGTTGAATCTGCATCGACTTCCCCCCTCGGTTGGTTTTCCGCGTCCATGGTCGCGGAACGGGTGCCATGTGCCATGGCCCAGCTGCCTTCCATCGTCCGGGATTCACGTCCGCGGATCGTGGAACAGCATTGACGGTGATAGTTGGGGCGGTTTCTACTGTCTAATGAATTTTTCTTCTGACTGAATTTCGTTTGATCGAATCCTGGGTTTGGCCGAACGCATGGCTGCTGACGTACACGACCGATCTTGGATCCCCACGGGCCCGCCCGGGAGGCGCTGCAGTCGCCAGCGAAGGCCCCTGGCGCAGCCGGCGGGTTGATGCAGCCGAAATGCCGGGTCGAAAAACGAAGCAGCTTTTCGTCCATGCACATCCTGCTGATAGGCTGCCGGAATGATCATCGGGCCTGATGTCGGAGGGCCTCCGCAACAAGCAGGTATGTTGAAAATCGGTCGTATCACGGGGTTTGCATTGCACGGCGGCGACACGGCAAGCGTGTCGCCGCCCAAATCGGAGACGGCATCGAACGGGAAATCGCGTGCCCCGGCGCTCGCCGGACTCAAGCCCGGGGCCGATACATTGGAGCCAACCCAGCCGTCGCTCCGCCGGACCGCATCGGTTCGCATGGCGGTTTCCGATGACGCCGAGCCTCGCCGCCTCGAGCGCACGCTGTCCTGTGCCGGGTCGCTGCAGCGCGCGCCTTTCGGTTTCGATCCGCAGAAGTACCGGGCGCGGCACGGCAAGACCCTGACGGAAAAGTATGGCAGCCGGCAGCCGGCGCGCGCCAAGTCCGGCAAAAAAGCGATCCAGCCCGATGAACGGGAGAAGCTGCCCGATGGCTGGTGGCGTACCCGGGTCAATCCCACCCGCATCCTGGTGACATCGACCGGCATCCAGACCCAGGCCGATATCGAGCACTGCGGCCTGACCAAGGATGCGCAGGCAGAGCCCCGCAGCCTTGACCAGCTGATCGACGTGGCGCGGCTGCGCAACGAGCCGCGCAAGTTCCAGTACAAGTGGGACATGTCCGTCAATGGCACCTTCATCATCGGGAACATCCACGTGCAGAAGCCGGACGGCAAGGGTGTGCATCATCTGGGGCATCCGACGCTCGTCGGCGGTCGCCGGATACCGGAGGCGCGCATCAGCGGCATGCTCTATGCGGACGAGACGGGACGCCTGATCCTCAACAACGACTCCGGGCGATTCAGCGAATACCCCGATCGCGATCCATCGCAACTGGAAGCGGTTGCCGCGTTCCTGAAGCGGCACGGGCTCATCGTTGCGGTGGAATGGATCGACATGCAGAACGGAAAGGCCAAGAAGCGCCCACCCATTCCGCTGGTCAACGATCCGCAGCTCGACTGGTGACGGGCGATCCGACCCGTCCTGCCGCGCGGCGCATCGCCCGCCCCGGGCCGATGCCGGCCACCATCCGGCAAGCGCATGCGGCGATTTCTTGTTGCTCAGAAATTAGCGGCCAAAATTATAGCGATGGCCCTGATCTGGAAATTTCAAAAAAAGTCTCAAAACAACATTGGTAGTCGCGAATATCAGAATTTAAAACAAGGAATCTCGCCAGAGGTTCCTTGCTGGCATTGGGTTTGCGGGTGTCATGAACGTATTTGTGGCCGTCCCCGTACTAGCAGGGGGATGGTTTGCCTTGCTATTGGTGACAAAATCCACGCCCCTAAAAACTTGAAACTGCCCTGAGTTTGCGGCGGTGGGTTGTCTCGCATCAGGCGAGGGGATTTTTATGTCCGGAAAATGGATTGCAATTCCAGCGGCACGCGCACAGGCGCATCCGCTGTATGGTGTACGGGGCTGGCTGCTCGCGGTGCTCTGGCTCAATACGCTGCCGGTGCTGACCAGCGTGATGAGCGCGATCGCGCCGATGGTGGCCGACGGCTGGAGAGCGGCCTCGGCGACATCGTTCGTCGCGCTGACGTGGGCAGCGCTGTCCCTGGGGCTGGTGACGGTGGCGTTTCTGCGCCTGCGCTGGTTTCCCGCCGTGCTGTTCGCGTATGGCCTGCTCCAGGTGCCGGTCGCGGTGATGATGGCCGCCGGGGGCGTTGTGTGGGTGTCGCGTTTCAATACCTGGTCGCCCATCGAACTGGTGATGGCGCCGCTGTTTCTGCTGCAGGTGCTGGGGCCGGTTGTGACGATGGTGTACGCCGTGCGCTCACGCACCGTGCGCGTGACCTATCGGCACGAGGTGCGCGGCGATGATCCCGCCGCGGCGCCTGCCGCATTCGATCTGCCCCAGCTCAACGTCACGCTCACGGATGCCATCGGGGTCGCGCGCGAACGTGCCGCGCTGCGCCGGGTGGCCCAGGAACTGAGCTCCGGCATGCTCGACACCGCCACCTGGATGCAGGTGACCCGAGATCACGCCGAGGCTAGCGACAGCGAGCGGACTTCCGCCTACGTACATGCGCGCATGGCGGTACTGTGCCCGCGCGGGCCCGCTCAGCCGCTGCGGCGGCCCACGCTTGCGTCCGGCCTGGGCGCGCTGCTGATCAGCCTGGTGGCGACGGTCGCGCTGGTGGCCGGGGTGATGGCGATCCTGTTCCTGGTGCCGAGCGGCATTGTCCAGGGCATCGGCGCGCCGATCCTGCTGGTGCTGCTGCTCAGCTGGTTCGGCGGCCTGTTCCTGGGCGCGCGTTTCCTGCAGCGCACCGCCTAGCGCCGGGCCGTGGGCGGCTCGGCGGGGTGGCTCCAGTCACCGCCGGCCGCCTTGACGAGGAAGACGCTGGTCGTCAGCTGCTGGCCCAGGATCTGCACCGCCGTGCGCTGGTTGTTGAGCAGCGACTGCTGGGCCGTGATCACATCGAGCGAAGTCGCCAGGCCGCCTTCGTAGCGCGCGCTGGCGATGTCGTACACCTTGCGCGCGCTCTCCACCGACGCGCGCGCCTGCGCCGCGGCGCGATCGAGCGCCTGCAGGCCGGACAACCCATCCTCCACTTCCTGCAGCGCGCCGAGCACGGCCTGCCGGTAGTTGGCGATCGCGCCCTGGTAGCCCGCATTGGCGAAGTCGACCCGCGCCCGCGTGCGGCCGGCGTCGAACACCGTCTGCGCGATCTGCGTGCCGAACGACCACAGCAGCGACGGCGCGGAGAACAGCAGCGCCAGGTCGCGGCTTTCCCAGCCGGCGCCGCCATTGAGCATGATGCTGGGGAAGAACGCCGCGCGCGCGACGCCCACCGAGGCGTTGGCGGCGGCGGCACCGCGTTCCGCGGCGGCCACGTCGGGCCGGCGCTCGATGACATCGGAAGGCAGGGCGACCGGAATGACGGGCGGCTGCCCGGCGAGCGGCGCCGGTGCGATATGGAAGGCCGGCGCCGGCGTGCCGATCAGCGTGGCGAGCGCGTGCTCGTACTGGGTGCGCTGCTTCTGCAGCAGCTCGGCCTGCGTGGCGGTGCTGTCCACCAGCGCCTGCTGTTGCGCCAGATCCAGCCCCGAGGCCACGCCGTCCTGATGGCGCGAGGCGACGAAATCGAGCGCCTTGCGCTGCAAGGCCAGGCCCTGCTGCACCACGTCGATCTCGGCATCGGTCTCGCGCAGGCTGTACCAGGTGGTGGCGACCTGCGCGGCCAGCAGCAGGCGGACATTCTCCAGGTTGGCCGCGGCCTGCTCCTCGCTGGCGGCGGCATTGGCGATGTTGCCGCGCACGCGGCCGAACAGGTCGGCTTCGTAGCTGACATCCGCGCGCACCACGAAGTCGTTCTGCACGGTCGACATGGTGGGGCTGCTGTACGACGACAGCGGACGGTCGGCGGAGGTGCGCAGGCGCGCGCCGCTGGTCGAAGCCGTCACCTGCGGCAGCAGGCCGGCGCGGGCCACGCGCGTCAGCGCCTGCGCTTGTTCCAGGTTGGACACCGCCACCTTCAGCGACTGGTTCTCGTGCAGCGCCTGCTCCATCAGCCGGTCGAGCTGCGGATCGTTGAAGCGCTGCCACCATGGGCCCTTGGGCGCGTCGTCGGCGGGTTGCGCGGCGCGCCAGGGGGCCTCGGTCTGCCAGTGGGCGGGCACGTCCATGGCCGGGCGCGCGTAGGGTGGCGCTAGCGAGCATCCGGCCAGCAGCGCGACCAGCGATGCGGCCAGCGCGGTGCCGCGCAGCGTGGGCGTGTTCATGACGCGTGCGGCGCGGAAGCCGCCGGTGCCGAGGCCGGCGTGACGGTGACCGCCTCGCCCTGCTCGATCGAGTCGGCCGGGTTGAGGATCAGCGCGTCGCCGGCCTGCAGGCCCGAGAGGATCTCGACCGTGCGGCCATAGTCGCGGCCGATGGCGACCGGGCGCAGGTTCACGCGGCCGTTCTCGGCCACGGCGATGCGCGGGCCTTCCTTGCGGAACAGCAGCGTGTTGGTCGGCACCACGAACGCCGTCTGCGGATCGTCCGCGGCCTTGCCGGCGATCTGCGCCTGCACATAGGCGCCGGGCAGCAGGCGGCCTGCCTGGTTGGGCAGCGACACTTCGACCTGCATGGTGCGGGTGGCCGGGTCGATCGCGCTCGACATGCGCGCGATGGCGCCATGGAAGACCTGTCCAGGCAGCTCGGCCAGCGTGACCGCCACATCCTGGCCGACCTTCACCTGCTGCGAATACGCCTGCGGCACGTACAGGTAGATGCGCAGCGGATCGGTCTGCGCCAGCGTGAACAGCTCGCGGTTGGCGCCGGCGTTGCCCGCGTTGACCAGCGTGCCGACATCGACATTGCGCTTGGTGACCACGCCCGCGAACGGCGCCACGATGCGGCGGAAGCCCTGCAGCTCCTGCAGCCGGCGCACGTTGGCCTCGGCGGCGGCAAGGTCGGCCTGGGCCTGGTTGGCGGCGCTGGTGCGTTCGTCCAGCTCCTGCTGCGAGACGGCGTCTTTCTGGCGCAGGCTCTGCCAGCGCGTGAGCGAGGTCTGCGCCAGCGCGCGGCGGGCGGCGGCCTGGTTGCGCGCGGCCTGGGCCTGGTTGAGCTCCTGGTCCACCTCGGGGGTGTCGAGCAGCGCCAGCACCTCGCCCTTCTCGACGTGCGCGCCGATGTCCTTGAACCAGCGCAGCACATAGCCGCTGGTGCGCGCATAGATGGGCGATTCGACAAAGCCCTGCAGCGTGCCGGGCAGCGTCAGCTCGCGGTTGCCGGCGGCGGGCCTGGGCGCGACGGTGTTCACGTAGCGCGTGGCCTGCGAGGCCATCTGGCGCTCCAGCGCGTGCGCGTTGTCGTAGCGGCTCACCAGCGTGCGGACGGCGCCCAGCGCCAGCAGCACCGCCACCACGATCAGCACCCAGCGCGCGCGCCGCATCGCGCGGGAACGGTCGACCGGCTCGATCGGGTCGACCGTGACGACGTGGTGCGGCGGCCCTTCGGCCAGGTGTCCGGAATGCGTATCGGTGGTTTGGTCAGACATGTCCTTCGCTTCCCCGTGGATCAGTGCCTCGCCGGCCGGCGCGCCGCTGCAGTCTTCCGTGCACGCTGGCGAATACCACCGGAACAAAAAACAGGGTCGAGACGGTCGCGAACAGCAGACCGCCGATCACCGCGCGGCCGAGCGGCGCGTTCTGCTCCGCGCCTTCGCCCAGGCCGAGCGCCATCGGCACCATGCCGATGATCATCGCCAGCGCCGTCATCAGCACCGGGCGCAGGCGCGTGGCGCCGGCCTCCAGCGCCGCCTGCATCGGCGCGATGCCTTCATGCAGGCGCTCGCGCGCGAACGAGATCAGCAGGATCGAGTTGGCGGTCGCCACGCCCATCGTCATGATGGCGCCGGTAAGCGACGGCACCGACAGCGTGGTGCCCGTCACGAACAGCATCCACGCGATGCCCGCCAGCGCCGCCGGCAGGGCCGTCACGATGATCAGCGGATCGATCCACGACTGGAAGTTGACCACGATCAGCAGGTAGACCAGCACGATCGCCATCACCAGCCCCACGCCCAGCCCGACGAAGGACGACTCCATCGTGCGCACCTGCCCGCGCACCGTGATCTGCGCGCCGCGCGGCAGCTTGGGGCGGATCTCGTCGACGGCCTTCTGCACCTCTTTGGCGACGGCGCCCAGGTCGCGGCCCTGCACGGCGGCGTAGACGTCCACCACCGGCGTGATGTCGTAGTGCGACACCACCTGCGGCTGCACGGCGGGGCCCACCTGCACCAGGTTGCCGAGCAACTGCGGGCCGCCGGGCTGCGTGGCGCCGCCGCCCGCGCCGGCCACCGGCGTGCGCAGCAGGGCATCGAGCGAATCGACGCGGTATTGCGGACTCTGCACCGCCACCTGGTAGACCACGCCGTTGACCGGGTTCAGCCAGAACGTGGGCGAGGTCTGGAAGCTGGAGCTGAGCGACACCAGCAGGTTCTGCGCCACGTCGCGCCCCTGCAGGCCGACCTGCTGGATGCGGGTGCGGTCCATGTTGACGGCCAGCGTGGGCTGGTCGAAGCGCTGGTGCACATGCGTATCCACCGCGCCGGGGATCCGCCGGATGCGGTTGGCGAGGATGCCGGCCAGCTGCTGGTTGGCCGCCACGTCGGCGCCCGAGAACTGCACGTCGATGGCCGACGGCAGCCCGAAGTTGAGGATCTGGCTGACGATGTCCGCCGGCTGGAAGGCGAACTCCACGCCGGGGAAGCGCTTGGGCAGTTCTTCGCGCAGGCGGCGCACGTATTCCGCGCTGGGCTTGCGCTCGCCTTCGCGCAGCGCGATCAGGATCTCGCCGTCGAGCGTGCCGATGGTGCCGGCGTTGCTGTACGACAGGTTGATGCCGGAGTTGGGCACGCCCAGGTTGTCGAGGAGCGTGGCCAGCTCGTTGCGGGGGATGATGGTGCGGATGGCGGCTTCCACCTCGTCGGCCAGGCGCGCGGTCTCCTCGATGCGCAGGCCGGACGGCGCGCGCATGTGCAGGCGGATCTGGCCGGCATCGACGTCGGGGAAGAAGTCGCGCCCCAGCGCCAGGTAGAGCCCGCACGAGGCCACGCAGAAGCCGAGGAACGAGAGTGCGAAGGCGCGGCGGCGCTCCAGCAGCCCGCCCAGGATGGCGGCGTAGTTGCCGCGCATGTGCTCGAACCGGGCGTTGAAGGCCTGGTAGATGTAGCGCATCGGGCCCGGCTTCTTCGCGTCTTCGGTGTGGCCGGTCATCAGCATCATCACCAGCGTCGGCACCAGCGTGCGCGAGAGCACGTACGAGGCCAGCATCGCGAAGATCACCGCCTCGGCCATCGGCACGAACAGGTAGCGCGCCACGCCGGTCAGGAAGAACATCGGCACGAACACGATGCAGATGCAGAGCGTGGAGACGAAGGCCGGCACCGCGATCTCCGCCGCGCCGTCCAGGATGGCGGTGATGGGCGCCTTGCCCTCGTGCAGGTGCCGCTCGATGTTCTCGATGGTGACGGTGGCATCGTCCACCAGGATCCCCACCGCCAGCGCCAGGCCGCCCAGCGTCATCAGGTTGATGGTCTCGCCCAGCAGATGCAGCACGATGATGGACGACAGGATCGACAGCGGGATCGACACCGCGATGATGGCCGTGCTGCGCCAGTTGCCGAGGAACAGCAGGATCATCGCGGCGGTCAGGCACGCGGCGATCAGCGCCTCGCGGATCACGCCCTCGATGGCCGCCTTGACGAACAGCGACTGATCGAACAGCGGCGTGATCTTGATGTCCTGCGGCAGTGCGGTGGCCGCCACCGGCAGCAGCTTGTAGATGTTGCTGACGATGTCCAGCGTGGAGGCGCCGCCGTTCTTCAGGATCGACAGCAGCACGCCGCGCTGGCCGTCCTGCCGCACCACGTTGGTCTGCGGCGAGAAGCCGTCGCGCACGTTGGCCACGTCGCCCAGGACCAGCGTGGCGCCGTTGCGGGTCCTGACCGGCATCGCGTTGAGCTGGGCGATGGTGCCGGGCGTGCCGTTGAGTGCCACGGCGTACTCGGAGGCATCGATCTTCTGCGTGCCGGCCGGCAGGATCAGGTTCTGCGCGCTGACGGCGTTGACGATGTCGGTGGGCGTGAGGCCCTGCGCGAGCAGCTTCTGCGTATCCAGGTCCACCGTGATCTGCCGGCTCTTGCCGCCGTACGGAAACGGCACCGCGATGCCGGGCACCGTGATCAGCCGGGGCCGCAGGAAGTTCAGCGCCGCGTCATTGAGCTCTTGCTCCGACAGCGTGTTGCTCGACAGCCCGAGCTGCAGGATCGGGATGCTCGAGGCCGAGTACTTGATCACCAGCGGCGGCGTGATGCCGGGCGGCAGCTGGCGCAGCTGCGCCTGCGAGACCGACACGATCTGCGCCAGCGCGGTCTGGATGTTGGCCGTCGGCTGGAAGAAGACCTTGATGATGGAGACGCCGTTGAGCGACTGCGATTCGATGTGCTCGATGTCGTTGACGGTGGTCGTCAGGCTGCGCTCGGTCACGGAGACGATGCGGTCGGCCATCTCCTTGGCGGGCAGGCCGTTGTAGTTCCAGATGATGCTGCAGACCGGAATGTCGATTTCCGGAAAGATGTCCGTGGCCATGCGCATCAGCACGAACGGAGTCGCCAGCAGGATCAGCAGGGCCAGGACGATGAAGGTCAGCGGCCTTCGCAGCGCGAGTTGGACGATCCACATGGAGGTGTTGGGTGCTGCGGAGCGAGATGGGGCGCGGAGCCGCCCGAACCGGCGGCGACCAGTCATTCTAGCGCCGGGGGATGCCGGTCTGCATGTCCTGACGTCCTGCCTTTATTACAGTGCATAACGGCGGTTGCCGGGGCAACTGAAGGCCGCGTTGCCGGGCAGACATGGCTGCCGGCGCGGGTTTCGGGGCCGCGCCCGGCGAGGTGCCAGCGTGTGCGGTCGGGCTGGGGTGCGCCGCGCGGCACCGGTGCGGGTCGCTGCCATGTCAGCGTGGAGGGGCCGGGTACCTGCGGATGAGGGCAATGCGCCGCTCGCGGGCCGGCTAGGGTTTACCGCAGGCATAATCTCCTTGTTGTATCAGGTTGCCTGATATTAAATGGACACCTGACGCGCGTGAGGCACAGGCGGCACGCGCGCCGACCAGAGAGGAGACCGAAACGACCATGGACTGCGCAGCGCGTCCGCCGCGCAACGCGGCATGACCACCGCGAGCCGGGTATCTGTCTGAGGCGTGCGGGCCGGCCCCGCGCGCACCCGGGACCCAGCCGGCACAGACCGGCCCACCAGGAGGAGAAACATGAAGACCGTCATGGCCCACGGCATGACGCTGGCCGCGTTCGTCCCGTCGCTGGGCTGCGCCGACCGGAACGTCGCCGGCCACGGCCGCACCCGGCCACTGTGCCGCTACCCCAAGGTGGCGCGCCGCACCGGCGCCGGCGATCTCAACGATGCGTCCGGCTTGCGCTGCGCATGATGTCCGCCAACCCCGATTCCCCTTTCCGCCATCCGCAAGGAAACGCCATGCAAAGCACCACCCTGACCCGGGCCGAGGCCGGCCCCGGCGTCGCCACGACACTCGGCCTGTGTTTCATCGTCGCGCTGCTCGAAGGGCTCGACCTGCAATCGATCGGCGTGGCCGCGCCGCGCATGGCGCGCGAGTTCGGCCTGTCGGTCGGGCAGATGGGCCTGGCCTTCAGCGCCGGCACCTTCGGCCTGCTGCCCGGCGCCATGCTGGGCGGACGGCTGGCCGACCGCATCGGCCGCAAGCGCGTGCTGATCCTGGCTACCGCGCTGTTCGGCGTGTTCTCGATCGCCACCGCGCAGGTGTGGGATTTCGCCAGCCTGCTGGTGATCCGCGTGGCCACCGGCATCGGGCTCGGCGGCGCCATGCCCAACCTGATCGCGCTGTGCGCCGAGGCCGTGCCGCCGCGCCTGCGCAACACCGCCGTGAGCGTGATGTACTGCGGCATTCCGTTCGGCGGCGCCATCGCGGCCGTGGTCGGCCTGCTGAGCGCGGGCGATACCGGCTGGCGCCACATCTTCTACGTGGGCGGGTTCGGCCCGCTGCTGGTGGTGCCGCTGCTGCTGACGCTGCGGGAGTCGCGGCGCTTCGAGCGCACCGCGCAGGGCGACGGCGGTACCGTGCAGCCGCCGCCCGTCGCCTGGGCGCTGTTCGGCGAGCGGCGCGTGGCGGCCACGGCGTGGCTGTGGATCAGCTACTTCTTCACGCTGATCGTGCTGTACTTCCTGCTCAACTGGCTGCCTTCGCTGACGGCCGCGCAGGGTCTGACCCGCCCGCAGGTGGGGCTGGTGCAGATCCTGTTCAACATCGGCGGCGGTGCCGGGGCGCTGGGCATCGGCACGCTGATGGACGCGGCGCGCCCGCGCCTGGTGGTCTCGGGCATGTACGTCGGCATCATCGCCGCGCTGGCCCTGCTGGCGGCGGCCGGCGGCATGGCATCGATGTCGGCGGGCGCGTTCATGGCGGGGCTGTTCGTGGTCGGCGCGCAGTCGGTGCTGTATGCGCTGGCCGCGGCGTACTACCCGACGTCGGTGCGGGGCACCGGCGTGGGCGCCGCGGTGGCGGTCGGCCGGCTGGGCTCGATCGCCGGGCCGCTGCTCGCCGGGCAGCTGCTGGCGATGGGGCACCACTCGGCCACCATCATCGGCGCGAGCATTCCCGTGACGATCGTCGCCGCGCTGGCCGCGCTGCTGCTGCTGAATCGGCCGCGCGCGCAGGACTAGCGCACCGCCCGACCGATCGATCGCGCCGCCTGTTCCGGGCGGCGTCTCCACCCATTCAACACCACCGGCCCGCCGGCAAAAGGGGAGGGCGGGACCGGCTCGACTCCAGGAGGGGAGCACCATGCGGCAAATCATCTTGCGCGGCATCGCGCCGGCCATGCTGGCGCTGGCCAGCGGCGCGGCCGGCGCCCAGAGCGTCACGCTGTACGGGCTGGTCGACACCGGCATCGAATACGTCAGCCATGCCAGCAGCAGCGGCAACGGCCTGGTGCGCATGCCGTCCGTCACGGGCACGCTGCCTTCGCGCTGGGGCCTGCGCGGCACGGAAGACCTGGGCGGCGGCACGCAGGCTGTCTTCACGCTGGAGAGCGGATTCAACACCGACACCGGCACCTCCGGCCAGGGCGCTCGCCTGTTCGGCCGCCAGGCGTGGGTCGGGCTGTCGGGCCGCTACGGCACGCTCACGCTGGGGCGCCAGTATTCGATGGCCTTCCTGTCGCTCGGCGATGCCGACCTCCTGGGGCCGAGCCAGTACGCGCTCGGTTCGCTCGATACCTACATCCCCAACGCCCGCACCGACAACACCGTGGCCTACAAGGGCACCTTCGGCGGGCTGACGGTGGGCGCCACCTATTCATTCGGCCACGATGCCGTCGGGGGAGTGCCGGCCTCGGGCACCTGCGCGGGCGAGCAGGCGGGCAGCGCATCGTCCTGCCGCACGGTCTCGGCCATGCTCAAGTACGATGCCGCGAGCTTCGGCGTGGCCGGGGCGTATGAGGAGCAGCGCGGCGGCACGGGCGCGACGGCATCGTTCTTCAACGGCAGCGCGGCCATCCCCTTCACCAGCGCCAGCGACAAGGATCGCCGCATCATCGCCAACGGCTACGCCAGGCTGGGCCAGGCCAAGCTCGGCATCGGCTGGATCGGCCGCGCACTCATGAGCGCGGCCGGCGACGTGCGCTCCAATCTCTACTTCATCAACGGCAGCTACCCGCTGACCGGCGCACTCACGCTGGACGCCGGCCTGATCCGCATCATCAACACCGACCAGGGCCGCAGCGCCACCATGGCGGTGCTGCGCGGGGTGTACGCGCTGTCCAGGCGCACCGCGCTGTATGCGCAGACCGGCTACCTGTGGAACAGCGCCAACGCGCAATACACCGTCAGCGGTGGCGGCGGCGGCACCACGCCGGGGCGGGGCATGAGCCAGCTTGGTGTGATGGTGGGGATGCGGCACGCGTTTTAGTTCGAGTGGCTTGAGGGTGCACGATGCCGCCATACCCGATGGCGGCATCGTGCTGTTTGCGGGGTCGCTTCGCACACCCGTTGTGCTGCTGTGAATGCGGGCAGGATTTCCAGCGTTATGGGGTATCTCGCTGGCGGCTCGCTGTTGTTGATCGGCTGATATTTGTTGTCGTTTGTTAATGCTTCGGGGCTTGCGTGGTTGAGTCCTGAACTCCCCATGGAAATAGGTACAAAAGTACCATTGCGAGAACGCGCCCCACTCTGTAAGCTGCCCCGCCGTAAAAAGAGGAACGGGGTTCGATCGCAAAAAAATGAGGGTGTTTCTCCTCACGGTCGGGGCGGGTATTCAAATGCTGATTGAATATCCGGGTTTCATGCATTGAATATCCCCCCGTTATTTTGTTGCCTCCCCTTGAATTCGCGCCCTCGGCCACGTTCGTTTAGTCCGTGGCTGTATCCGCTTGTGTCGCAACTTTCCAGGAGGTGGAACAGTGGTCGAGTCAGACCGAACGCGTCTGCATAAGGTTTGCTTTTTCCAGCAGCACAATCGCCTGCTGGGTGTGTCGTTTCCAAACGATGATGCTCCTGTGGCCGCTGACCACCGCGGCCGCTCCGTCTCCGTGCGCATGGTGATCGAGCGCCTGGAAGCGCGTGAGGGCCTGGGCCTGGACTTCGAATATGAGTTGATCCTGCTGGCCGACAATGCGGGTCTCGTGCTGGCGGACATGCTTGGCAAGCTGCTGGCGGTGTCCCTGGTCAAGCCAGACGGCACCCTGCGCTGGTTCACCGGGCACGTGGCGGAATTCTCTCTGGTAGGCAGCGACCCCGGCGTGGCGACTTACCGGGCGGTGCTGCGGCCGTGGCTATGGTTTGCGCGGGCTCGGATCAACGACCGCGTGTTCCGCGACCGGAGCCTGTATCAGCAGATCGCCGAAATCCTGCAAGACTATGGAGCCTGGGCGCAATGGCGCTGGGCCGTGGCCGGAGAGGATGCGCCCTTCACCATGGCCGTGCAGGGCGGCGGCCAGGGCGAGAGCGATCACAACTACATCTACCGCAGACTGGAGGCGCGGGGCTGTATCAGCGGCTACGAACACGACGTGACCGGCCACCGGCTGGTCATCTTCGACAGAAGCAGCCAGTGTCCGCCCGTGGAGGGCGACCAGCGGATACCCTTCCAAGCCGAGGGCGGGCCGCAGGAGGAAAACGCCATCCAGCGCTGGACACCGGTACAGACAGCGGTGGCCGCATTGTTCGCGGGGAGCGCATTCGATTTCAAGCACCCGAAACCGCAGCACCATACGGAATCGACGCAGCGCAAGCAGGGCAGTGTCCCGGAGCTGGAAGCGCACGAATACGCGGGGCACTACGGCTTCCCGAAAGAGGACCCCAGGGGCATTGGGCTGCTGAACCTGCGCCGCGAGGAAATCGAAACGCATGCGCAGCAATACCAAGCCGAAGGCAACAACGCCAGCGTGGCGAGCGGCCTCTGGTTCGAGTTGTCCGGGCACTTCAGCAACACGGAGCGCGCGGAGGACAACCAATACCTGATCGTGGAAGCCAGCCACAGTGCGAGCAACAACTACCTTGCGGAACTCGGACGACAGGGCGGCCATGAGGCACCGCTGTTTGCCGGCCGCAAGGGTGAATACTGCAACCGCTTTACCGCAATCAAGCGCGCGGTGCCCTGGCGCCCTGGCCGGGGACGAAACAGCATCGAATGGAAGGTGGACGGACACCAGACGGCGATGGTGGTCGGCCGCAACGGCCTGGGGTCGCTGGACGTTGATGAATACGGTCGCATCCTGATTCGTTTCCACTGGGACCGGGAAGGCAAGTACAGCGCGCGCGTACGGGTGGCGAGCAATTGGGCCGGTGGCGAAACCGGCATGGTGTCGTGGCCGCGCGCGGGCAGTGAAGTGCTGGTGATCACGCTGGACGGCAACCCAGACCACTTCCTCATCATCGGCGTCGTCCACAACGCCCACCGCATGCCGCCGTGGCAATTGCCGGCGCAGGGGGCGCTGATGGGCATCCGCAGCCGGGAACTGACCCCGGACGGCGGTAACGACCCCGGAGGCAGCAGTAACCACCTCGTCCTGGACGACACGGCGGGCAGGATTCAGGCGCAGCTCAGGAGCGACCACCTCAATAGCACGCTGAGCCTGGGGCACATCACGCGGATCGACGGCACGGCAGGCCGACAGAACCCGCGCGGCCAAGGCTTCGCGCTGGACACCGAGGGGCACGGCGCGAGCCGCGCCGCTGGCGGGATGCAAGTCACCACGGAAGCCTCGCCCGGTGGACAGGGCAACATGATGGACGTAGGTGCACCGGTAGCGCGACTGACGGTGGCCCATGACATGCACGAGCGCTTGTCCAAAGCGGCGTGTACAGCGGGGGCACAACAGGCCGACGACCAGGGCGAGGTGGCCAAGCAATTGCACCGGCAGAATGCCGACCTGAAAGGCAACGGCGGCGACCCGACGCAGGGGCGGTTCCCCGAGTTCCAGCAACCGCACCTGATGCTGGCCAGCCCGGCCGGCATCGAGAGCAGCACGGCGGGCAGCACGCACCAGCAGAGCAACGCGCATCACGCGATCACCAGCGGCGGGCACGCCAGCATTGCCACGGGGCGCAGCTTCCTCGCCAGTGCCAAGGATGCGATCCGGCTGTTTGCCTACCGGCTCGGTTTGAAACTGGTGGCCGCGAGCGGCGACATCGACATGCAAGCGCTCAAGAACGGCATCAACATCCTGGCGAAGCTGGAGATCAGGATGGAGGGCAAGCGGGTGGACATCAACGGAACGGATAGCGTGCGCATCAACGGGGGCGGCAGCTATATCGACGTGAGCGCGGCGGGAATCGTGCACGGCACCAATGGTGCTTTCCAGGTGCATGCGGGCAACCATTCGTTCGCGGGGCCGGATAGCCGGCCGGTGGTACCGCATGCGGTGACGTCAGCGCTGAAGCCTGACGAACCCTTGCCGGTGGTTGATGCGTTGGGCAACAGAGTTCCGGATAGCCGTGTCATCGTGCGGCCCGGTCAGGACGAAACGCGCACGGCTATTGAGGGCGGGAAGGTTGCTCCCGACGCATCGCTCGACCACCACATCATTCGGTGCTGGCGCCCCCGGCGAGGTTAAACATGGGCATCCATTCAAAACCACTCAAGGAGGTATCGTTGGAACACAAGAATCGCCCCTTTTTTCGGCGGCAAGGTGTCGGCATGCGCAGCGCGTTGCTGGCGGGCGCCATCTCCGCGCTGCTGTCCTTGGCTGGTTGCGCTTCCTCACTCGCTGACCAAGCCGCCGCGTCGGTCGGCTTCGGTGACACGATCAGCGAGAAGACGCTGAACAACATGGCACGGCCGCCCAAGCAGGTCGTGTATCGCTTCGACGACCACCGCTATATCGAGAACGATCCGGGGCCAGGGTACAACCTGCCGTGTCAGGCGGAGTTGTTCTATGTGGATGAGAAGCTGGGCATCCGCACGCAGTTCGGCGGGAACAGCGAACACAATCCGAAAGGGTTGTTCAAGGTGGTCAATTCGCCTTACGTAGTCGTCAGAAGCGATGCGGCCGTTCGCGTTTCTTTCGACCAAGGGCGGACGTTCAAGTCACTCCGTCCGCAGGTTAGTGGTAGCGGCGACGTTGTTGTTGTCGGGAACGATATCTATGCAGGAGGCGGAGGGAGTGACGGACCGCGTGGGGCATTTAACGAGCGGAGGGGAGCCCGATGGTTTGTTATTGATCCCGTCAAGCAGGAAATCACGCTGAGATATCGGGAGGAGGCCCATGAGCCCGAAGGCGACCGCATTCGCAAGGTCGCCCGCGCGCAACTCCCCTTTCCGTTGAGTCCGGCGGAGTATTTCACCTGTAGAGAGGACTTGCACTGGCGTCCATCGATTAACCGCGAGCGTCAACTGCAGAAGACGCAGCAGAACCCATCCACCGCAGATCGGAGCGCCAACTAATGAAAGCCCCCAAGTTCAAGCACTTTGAACCCAAGGTCGAATCGTTGAAGGAGGTACCGCTGAGGTACGAATCGACCCCGCTCGTACTCGAACTTGGCCGTCCTATCGACGGCCCCGAGCATGACGGCAAGCCCGTGTATCGCCAGACCAACCCGCCGCCATGCCTCGTGATCTTCGTGCATGGCGTCAACAGCGAGGGCGAGTGGTACAACGACGCCGAGCGCCATCTTTGTGCGGGCCTTAATGACCGGCTGGGCCGGTGGGGAACAGAGGTCGAGTTACGAACGTCGGTCGAAAAAGAAGATGACCCCAATTACACCTACAGCATCGACCGACCGCTGAAGCGCACGCGCCCCCACTTCGACGGCGTGCAGAATGCCGCCAACAGCAACTATCTGCACACCAAGTCCCCGGTGATCCGCTTCTATTGGGGCTTCAAGGCGCGCAAAGGCGATTACAGCCGCCCCAGCGCGCGCGACCGGAACGACCACAAGACCGAGCTACGCGACTTTCCCGTAGCACTGGACGAGGACGACGCCTGGGGCGGCGGCCCGTTTCAGAACGGTACTTCGGGGCTGTGGCACATGTTCCGCAAGGACAAGGGTTTCACGCTGGATTTCCAGCACCTGAACACCATTACCGACCGCTACCTCACCGAATCCCCGCCGCGCACCTACTACGTCCACGCCGCCA